>QKDL01000050.1 GCA_003252105.1 Arcobacter sp. | reverse complement strand
GTAGATGTTGGACGCGCCGTCTCGGTGGCTGGTGAGGTATTCGTCCGCTGTTACCCACAGGCCGTACTCGCATTGGGCCGTGTTGATGCCCGGGCCCATACCAATGATTATTATTTATTAAAAAATTATAGAGTATATATATTGGATAGAATTTTAAAACAATATATTAAGATATATTTCACTTAAAAGTTAAATCTATTTTAAAGATTAATTTTTATTTTATTATTCAATCCAATTATCTATTTAAGTAGTTATTTATAAAAAGAATCTATCTTTTTACGATGATTTTGAGCCCATTTTTCAAAGCCCATAGCTTTTTCTTCTAAAACTCTTTTTTTTGTCTCTTCATATACCTCATCAGCTTTATCTTTTGGTATAACTGCAACACCCTCTTCATCTGCAACAATGATATCTCCTGGATTGACCAAAATACCTCCAGCAACAATTGGAGTATTTAAAGGAACTATAGCTTTTTTAACCCCTGGCATAGGATGAACTCCTCTTCCAAAAATAGGAAATTTTATCTGTTTTACTTCACCTATATCGCGTACAACACCATCTATAATAAATCCAGCTATTCCTAAACCTTGTGCAATAGCACATACATTTCCACCAGATACAGCATAATCCATAGAATTAGTTTGAGCAACTATTATTGAACCTTTTGGTGCTTCATATATTGCTTTATGTAAAGCCAAATTATCTCCTGGAACCATATTTACTGTATATGCAGGTCCAGATATTCTTGAAATCTCACTCCAAAGTTCTTTTATACCATAATCCATAAAACTTTCCCTTTTTAAAGGTCCAGCATAATCACAAGGACTAAAATCTGCAAATTTTTTATAATCCATTTTTACTCCTAATATCTTTGATAGTTTGATAAGCTTGGTTTATCTCTTGTGTTTTTGCAGTTGCTTCTTCCATATAAGATTCATCTTTATCTTGTGAACTTATAATATCTGGATGATACTCACGAATCAGTTTACGATATGCTTTTTTTATAGTATTCATATCATCATCTTCTTTTACACCTAATATCTTATAGGCTTCTGTAGGACTCATAGTTTGAGTTCTATTTTTCATTTTATTTTCAAAACTATTAACAATCGTATCATAAATCTCAGATGGAATATTTAGCTCTTTTATAATATCGCGTAAAATCTTCTCTTCTTCAGAACTAATCCCACTATCTATAAATGCAAGTTGAATTAAAAAACTTACATATTGCCTACGTTTTAATATACTTTTTCCAAGTAGTTTATTTAAAGATTGTGCTATTTGTTTTGTATCATCAAGTGTTTGTTTCTCATCATTGAAAATCTCTTTCATAAAACCTCTAGCTTTTTCTTTTTCATCAAAAACTTTTGAGATATCATCAAACATCATTCCAATTAGCTGAGCTTCTAGTTCATGCACTCTTCCATCTGCTTTTGCAACTTTTGCAACTAAAGCAATAAAATACCCCAATTCACTTTGCCTAAATAACTCTTTTGAAGTAGCCAATTTATTCAACTTTTTTTTAGCATAAAACTTATATAACTTAAAAGCAATAATTAAACCAAATATAATTGAAAGTGTAAGAACTGTATTTACAATAAAGGTGTAATACAATACCAAAAGTATAACTGCTAAAAATATCCATTTTTTTATTTTCATCACCGATCCATATAATATTTAATGTTGAAAATTATATCTTCTTAAACTTATATTGTGTATAGAAAGAGATTTATACACTTTTTTAAATACTATTTTAATTTTTTTATCAATATTTTATTACACTTCAGCAATAATACAAATAATTTTTATAAAAATCATATTTAGGGAACTTATGCAAATAAATAATAAAAAAACTATTTATACTCTTCTTATCATAATTTTTATTTTGCTACTTTTTATACTAATAATTGTAGCTTGGTTATTTTTATCAAAAAATAGTTTTAACTCAACAAACAATGGAAATAAAATTGGAGTATTTAAAAACTCAAAAGCCAATGATAATTCAATACCATCTGTTTTAAAATGGCAAGATCCATTTAAAGAAAAAGAGGAAGAAAAATCTCAAGGTTCATATTTACACTATTTATCTGAACAAAATAAAAACAAAGATAATTGAAATAACTATTTGAAAGTTTTATTATAATTTTTTAACTATTTACAAAATATTATCAATTAGCTCTTCTATTTTTTTCAAATTTTCATCTAATTTTATATTTTGATTTTTATTTATAAACTCTTCAAAGCCAATCTTTTTCATAGGAAATTGTTTTGAGAATTTTATAAGTTCTTCATCTAATTGAGTTACTCCCATTTTTGTTTGAATTAAATCAATACAAAAATATTCATCTTTTATAAAAAATCTTACATAGTTATAATAAACAGAGACTTCTTTATAAAGTTCATTTAAACTCATAGTTTCTTTTCTAAAAAAAGTATAAGGTTTTTTTGCTTCTCCCAAGACATAAGTGATAAGAAAATATCCAAAATTATCTCTAGAGATATTCATATCATCTATTTTTATATCCATATCTTTACTAAAAAACTCTTTTATTAATGTAACAAAATAGTTTGGGTTTATTTCCCCAATATCTTTTAATATTTCTGTATTTATATACTTATAAATCAATGGTGAATTTTGTTTTACAAAAGCTTTTAATTCGTTTTCTTGCATCAACTTTTCCTATAAAATAATAACTTATCTATAGTAATTAATTGCAACTTATAACAAAATAATTACTAAAAATAATTTACTCAAAATTATTCGTAAGATACTAGAGGAAACATTGAGTCACTTAATAGTTGTAAATTTATATTTAGTCTTAAGTTTTTACTAAATATTTTATTAGTTTTTTACCTAAACAATCCCTAATTATTTGTAAAGGAAGAGAAAACCTCATATGTCACTTCACTTTCTATTACAATACAAACATATAAGATGATTTCAAATTTAAATAAAATTGCAAGATTTAATTTCTCATTTAAAAAGGCAAAATCTTTTTTTGAGATATCATATGCATGCATAGAAAGACTATGTGTAACATTTTGTTTATACCAAGAAATATATGCTTCCCTTTTATTTATATTTTTTTTAGAAGTAATTTCATATAAAAAATATACATGAAGAACTGATATAAAAAAAGAACCTATCAAGATTAAATTTTCTTGTAAAAAATAGATTAAAATAATAAAAAATGGATAAGTGATTATAAAACAGCTAATCTGCTTGTGATTATGGTAAATATAATTGATAAAAAAATACTTTGAACCTAAGTTATTTAAAATATTTTTTTTAAAAATCAAAACATTTATATAAATCACAATTAACGTAACAAGATGTAAATGAAGCAAAGAAACCATAATAATCTCCTGTTCACCCAATAACAAAACGTCCTTTCAAAATTTATCTTAGTTCAATTTAATTATAAGTTAAAAATTTAACATAGATAATTGTTTAAAGTAATATTTGACTTAATAATTTTTTTTAAATCATATTTTTTTTATGCTTTTTAAGTAGTTATGTTAAAAATCCTTATATATAAAAATTTATGGATAGATAAAAAATGAAAAAAAATATAGAAACTTTTGAAGAACTTACAAAATATGCCAACTACTCATTTGTAGAAGAACTTAATAATGACCCTGACGAAAAATATAATGGTGAAAATAAATTTTCAAGAGAGGTATTTAGTGGACACTATGTAAATGTAACTCCAACTTTAATAAAAGAGCCAATATATATTTGTCATAGTAAAAACTTTTTTAAACAATTAGGTTTTAGTGAAAACCTTATAAAATCAGATGATTTTATAAAAATGTTTTCTGGTGATATTTCAAATGTTCCTAAACCTATGAAAGATAAAGGTTGGGCAACGGGATATGCCCTATCTATTTATGGTACAGAGTATTATGCCCAATGCCCTTTTCAAACAGGAAATGGATATGGAGATGGAAGAGCCATATCCGTTTTAGAAGCAGTTTTAAATGGCAAAAGATGGGAGTTTCAACTAAAAGGAGCTGGCAAAACTCCTTACTGTAGAGGAGCAGATGGACGAGCAGTTTTAAGATCAAGTATCAGAGAGTTTTTAGCTCAAGAACATATGCACTCTCTTGGAGTTCCTACATCAAGATCACTAACACTATTTACTTCTAAAAAAGAACAATCAAGCAGACCATGGTTTAGAGATAATTCTTACTCAAAAGACCCAGAAGTTATGATAGATGAAGATGTAGCTATTACAACAAGAGTTGCACCCTCATTTATCCGTGTTGGACAACTTGAACTTTTTGGAAGACGAGCTAGAAAAAAAGAACATCCAAATGCTTTAAAAGAGTTGGAGATGATTGTTTTACACTTAATTGATAGAGAATATAGTGAAGAGATCAATCATGATTTAAATTTAGAAGAAAAAGTTATCCTACTAGCAAAACAATTCCAAGATAGACTTACATCATTAGTAGCAAACTGGATAAGAGTTGGATACTGTCAAGGTAATTTCAATAGTGATAACTGTGCAGCAGGAGGGTTTACATTAGATTATGGACCTTTTGGGTTTATTGATATGTTTGACCCAAATTATCAACCATGGACAGGTGGAGGTATGCACTTTTCATTTTTCAATCAACCCCAAGCAGCCCAAAAAAATTTTAAATCATTTTGTAGTGCCTTAAAACCTTTACTAAATTCACATCATGATAGTTTACAAGAACTTGAAAAAGTTGAAAACAATTTTTCAAATACAATGCAATCAAAAATCGAAAAAATGTGGGCTGATAAACTAGGAATTGACAAATTTGACTTTGAATTGTTTAATGAGCTTATAACCCTTATGATAGAAACAAAAGTTGACTATACTATATTTTTCAGAGAACTTTCAAATATCCCTGATGATATTAATCAGCTAACAAAAAGTATTTATGGCAACACACTAAATGAAAATTTAAAATCAAGATGGAATAACTGGTTAGAAAACTGGAGAGGTAACATAGATATAGACTCAAAAGATACTATGGAAGAACTTTCAAAAAAAATGAAATTAATCAATCCAAAATATACACTAAGAGAATGGTATCTAGTAGAAGCATATAAACAAGCTCAAAATGAAAACTATAAATTAATACATGAATTACAAGAAGTTATGACAAATCCATATAAAGAACAATCAAAAGAGATAGAAGAAAAATACTATAACAAAAAACCTTCAGATTTTTTTGGAATAGCTGGAATATCACATGTGAGTTGTTCATCGTAAATATAAACATAGAAATTGAATCTCTGTTATAAATTCAAGTCTAAAGAAAAGATTAGTTAATTTAAAAAAAATCAAAATAATCTTATACATATAAAATGTGACATAAACGTGACATAAATCAACTATACTTTTAAAACATATTATATTATTATATATTTTATAATAATTAAAAGTTAAGATAAGTTTTCAATGTATATTATTAAAAAATAAATTAAGCAAGAAAAAAGTTTTTCAATAATCTTTTTAAAGGATAAAATATGAATATAACAGAGACATATCAAAGATACATAAACTATCAAACTCAAAGTGACAATTCTACTTCGAAAGTTCAATCAAATGAGGAGTTTTTAAGTGCCTTACAAAATTTTAAGTCTTACAAAACAGAAGATACTACAAAAATAGAGTTAAAAGAAGAAGAGTATGATGAAAAATACCAAACTGGATTACATAGATACAATGGCCTTAGTAATGGAGATAAAAAATGGTTAGAAAATTCATTTTTAGAAAAAGATCAAAATGGAAAAAATGACTTTATAAACTATCTATCAGAACTAAGTGATTTAGAATATGTATTTTTAAATCTAACATTTCTTAAATCATTCGGTAATTTAGAACTTGTTCCAGATGGAAAAGGAAATGCTAAACAAAAAGAAGGTTCGGCTGAAAAAAATCCTACAAAAGAGTTTAGAACAATTGGAAATACAATAAACTATTTTAATAGTGAAATTAATAACCTTATAGAAGGGGCAAGAAAATTTGGAGGAGATCCCTCTTTTGCAATTGAATCTCTAACAGATGTTTTAAATTTCTTTAAAGATTATCAATCAAAAGAACAAGAGAATCAATATCAAGCTTTGGGAAATCAAAACTAAACACATTTTTACTGTAAAGGAAAAGTTATGAATGTAACAGAAACACAACAGAACTACACAAGTTATCAAACTCAAAATAATGATTCTAAAGCTGTATCAAAAGAGAATTTTTTAAGCACTTTAGAAAACTTTGAAACTTATAAAACAGAAAATACTGTAAAAACCGAAGTAAATGAAGAAGAGTATGATGAAAAATATCAACTTGGATTACAAAGATATAATGCTTTAGGAATTGCAAATGGAGAAAAATGGTTTGAAAATTCATTTTTTGAAAAAGACCAAAATGCTAAAAATGAATTTATTAACTATTTAGCAGAACTAACTGGAACAGATTTTATGTCTATTAGCACAAATCTTTGGGAGTCATTTCACAATACACTTGTAGAAGATTTAAATGGAAATGTTACAGAAAGTGGTCCTTCTCAAAAAAATTATAAAATAGAATTTTTATCAATTAAAAGTACAATAAACTATTTTAATGATGAGATTAGAAGACTTGAAGAGGGTGCTAAAAGATTTGGAGGAGATCCTTCTTATATGATTGACCTTTTAACAGATGTTTTATTTTTCTTTAAAGGATATCAGTCAAAAGAACAAGAGAATCAATATCAAGCTTTGGGAAATCAAAACTAAACACATTTCTACTGTAAAGGAAAAGTTATGAATGTAACAGAAACACAACAAAACTATACAAATTATCAAACTCAAAATAATGATTCTAAAGCTGTATCAAAAGAGAATTTTTTAAGCACTTTAGAAAACTTTGAATCATATAAAACAAAAGATACAACAAAAACAGAAATAAAAAAAGAAGAGTATGATGAAAAATATCAACTTGGATTACAAAGATATAATGCTTTTCAGTCAGGAGATAATAAATGGTTTGAAAATTCAATATTTGAAAAAGACCAAAATGCTAAAAATAAATTTATTAATTATCTATCAAATTTGCCAGTAATTGAATATATGTTAATAAGTTTAAATTTTAAGTCATCTTTTGGTGGCCAATTAATGGAAGATGAAAATGGAAGTATAGTACCTGAAAAGTATGAAAAAAATTCTGCAAAAGAATTTTCATCAATTAAAAGTAGTATAAACTATTTTGATAATGAAATTAATGACCTTATAGAAGGAGCAAGAAAGTTTGGAGGAGATACTTCTTATATGATTAATCTTTTAACAGATGTTCAAAACTTTTTTAAAAATTATCAATCAAAAGAACAAGAAAATCAATATCAGATTCTAGGAAATCAAAATTAAACACATTTCTACTGTAAAGGAAAAGTTATGAATGTAACAGAAATACAACAAAACTATACAAATTATCAAAATAATAACTCTAATTCTAAAACTCAATCAAATGAGGAGTTTTTGAGCGCCTTTCAAAATTTTGAATCATATAAAACAGAAGATACAACAAAAATAAAACCAGAAGAAGAGTATGATGAAAAATATCAACTTGGATTACAAAGATACAATGGTTTTGGTACTGCAGATGGAGATATGTGGTTAGAAAACTCAATTTTTGAAAAAGACCAAAATGCAAAAAATGAATTTATCAACTATCTATCAACACTCAGTCAAAGAGATTATATGCTTGTAAATGCTAATTTTATGAATTCTTTTGGACCTAAATTGATGGAAGATGAAAATGGAGATATAGTATCAAAAGTAGGTTCAAATCAGAAAAATCCTGCAAAAGAATTTTTATCAATAGGTAGTACAATAAACTATTTTAATGATGAAATCAATGAGCTTATTGAGGGTTCAATAAAATTTGGAGGTGATCCATCTGATATGATAAATCTATTAACAAATGCACTAAACTTTTTTAAAAACTATCAATCAAAAGAGCAAGAAGACCAATATCAAGCTTTGGGAAATCAAAACTAATCCAGTTTCTATTTAAAAGGAAAAATTATGAATGTAACAGAAACACAACAGAACTACACAAATTATCAAACTCAAAATAATGATTCTAAAACTATATCAAAAGAGAGTTTTTTAAGCACTTTAGAAAATTTTAAAACTTATAAAACAGAAAATACTGTAAAAACCGAAGTAAATGAAGAGGAGTATAATGAAAAATATCAGCTTGGACTATTAAGGTATAACACTATGGGGTCAACAGATGATGACATATTTGAAAATACAATATTTGAAAAAGATCAAAATGCAAAAAATGAGTTTATTGAGTATTTATCTAATATGAGTCTTAAAGATTATATGCAATTAAGTATAAATCTATTTTCTACCTTTACCGACATGGCTCTTGTACAGGATAAAAATGGGAATATTATCCAGCAGGAAGGTTCATCTCGAAAAGATGCAGCAAAAGAATTAGCATCAATTCAGAGTACTAAAAACTATTTCCAAGATGAAATAAATAGACTTGAAGAATCAACATTAGGAGAAGATGCATTTGAAATAATTGACCTTTTAACAGATGTATTAAATTTTTTTAAAGATTATCAATCAAAAGAACAAGAAAATCAATATCAGGTTCTGGGAAATCAAAACTAATCTAGTTTCTATTTAAAAGGAAAAATTATGAATGTAACAAAAACACAACAAAACTATACAAATTATCAAACTCAAAATAAAAATTCTAAAACAAAATCAAATGAGGAGTTTTTAAGTGCCTTACAAAATTTCGAATCTCATAAAACAGAAGAAACAACCAAAACAGAAATAAAAAAAGAAGAGTATGATGAAAAATATCAACTTGGATTACAAAGATATAATTTACTAGGATGGTTTGAAAATTCTTTTTTTGAAAAAGATCAAAATGCTAAAAATGAATTTGTTAAAAATTTATCAGAATTAAGTGATGATGATTATTTTGCTTTTAGTGCCAAACTCTGGATGTCTTTTGGAAGTGGACTAATGGAAGATGAAAATGGGAATATAATATCTGGAAATCATGAAAAAAATGCTTCAAAAGAATTCTTTTCAAAAGATAGTACAATAAACTACTTTGAAGATGAAATAAATAAACTTGAAAAATCGATATTAGGAGGAGACCCTTCTTATATGATTAATCTTTTAACAGATATTAAAAACTTTTTCAAAAAGTACCAATCAAAAGAACAAGAAAACCAATATCAATCTTTAGGAAATCTAAACTAAGTACAAATTCTATTTCTTCCTAACTCTTTAGCTCTATAAAGCAAGTCATCCCCTTGTTTATACACCTCATAAAAATTGTCAATATCATTTGCATTTTTACAAATAAGTCCCATGGATACTGTTAAATAAGGGCTTACTTTACTACTCGAATGTTCGATTTTCTGATTTTCTATATTCTCTTTTATCTTATTTGAAAAAACCACTGCTTCCTCTTTTGTCTCAGCTTTAAAAATAACACCAAACTCTTCACCACCTATTCTAAAACAATAATCATCTGCCCTATTAAGTGACTCTTTTATAGCTTTAGCTACTTTTACAAGTGTTTCATCTCCTGATTGATGTCCATAAGTATCATTGTATTCTTTGAAATAGTCTATATCAATGATTAGAAAAGTTATAAGAGTATTTTTTCTTTTTGCTGAGTTTATAAGTTTTGGGCATATTTCATTAAAGTATCTTCTATTGTAAATATCTGTAAGAGCATCTGTAATAGATATTTTCTCAAGCTCTTTATTGAGTTTTTTTACACTAATATGTCTATATAATATTAAAGCTATTATGATTAGAAAAACTACAATAATATAAATCAAAGTTTTATAATTAATCGATTCTTCAACCTTTATTGAAATCCACTTACCTACGATTGAATCAATCTGTTCTTTTTCTATATCATTTAAAGCTTTTTGCATAATCGAGTTTAATAATGGCTGGTTTTTCTGTGAAGCAATACTAAACTCAACATCAAACTCTAATCTTCCTGCAATTTTTAAATCTATCATTCCATTTTTTTGAATAACATAGGCAATTGGAGGTAAGGCATCTACGAAACCAAATAACTCTCCACTTTCAACTTTTTTCAATCCATCTTTTGTATTTTCTACACTAATTATTTTAACATCTGGATTTTTTTCTTTTAATAAATCAGTATATGCATAACCTTTTACTATACCTATTTTTTTATCATTTAAGTCAAAACTATCTCGTATAAAAAACTGTTCACTTCTTGTTGCTACAACTAAAGAGTTTTTTATATAGGGCTTTGTAAAATTCATTATTTTAGTACGATTATTTATTTGTGTAACAATAGGAATAATATCACATTTTTTATTTTTGAAACTATTTAGTGTTTCGCTCCATGAAGTTGTAGCAACTAAATCTATTGGCTTATTTATTTTTTTTGATATTATTTCAACTATTGTAGAACCTATCCCTTTATAATTTCCATCTTTATCTATTCTTTCAAATGGCATCCAATTTGGATCTACACACATAGTGATATTTGATTTTGAAGATAAATATTTTATTTCATCTTCACTTAGCTTTATTTCATTGGATGTATTAATCGAAATATCACCTAACCATTTTTGTTGTAACTGTTTTTTCTCACTCAAAGTTAAAGATTTAATACCTTTAGTAAGAATAGATTGTAAAATAGGAAGATCTTTTCTTGTAGCCATATTTAGTAAAGAATATTCCGGATCACCTATTTTTGCTTCACCACTTACAAAAAGATTGTCTATCATATGTTCTTTTGACAAGTGATTAAATACTGCAAGTTCTCCAACAGCAGCATCAGCTTTTCCAAAAGTAACTGCTTTCATTGCTTCAAGTGTATTTTTAAGAGGTAAAAGATTTATTTCTGGATATTTACTTTTTAAAACCTCTTCATAAAAAAAACCTTTTGGCAAAGCAATAGTTTTTCCAAATAACGACTCAATAGTTTTATATGGTGTATTTTTTTTGCTTATTATTGCATTTGGATTATCTCCATAAGATGGAGTATATAAAAGATATTTTTGTCTTTGAGGTGTTTTTACTATATTTAGCATCACATCCAAAGAGCCATTTTTCATCATTTCTAAAAATTCATTCCACGTTGGACCTGTAACATACTCTACATTTAGTCCTGTTTTTTTTGCAACTAAATTCATAAAATCTATAGAATACCCTTTAGGCTTACCATTTTTTACATAGTTATATGGTGGCCAATTTAATTCATTGTGTACTTTTATAATAGGATTGTTTTTTATAAACTCTTTCTCTTTAGCTGTTAATTGTACATATTTTGGTTTTGATTTGCCTAACCATTTTTTTTGAAGAATTCTTTTCTCTTCAATAGTTACAGACTCAACCCCTTTTGACAAAATTGATTGAAGTATTGGTAAATCTTTTCTTGTAGCAATATTCAA
Source organism: Arcobacter sp. (assembly GCA_003252105.1). Classification (GTDB taxonomy): domain Bacteria; phylum Campylobacterota; class Campylobacteria; order Campylobacterales; family Arcobacteraceae; genus Halarcobacter. The sequence goes on along the minus strand of QKDL01000050.1, from coordinate 147,737 downwards.
AAGTGAAAACTCTGGATCACCCATCATAGCTTCACCACTTACAGTCAGATCAGTCATCATATGTTCACTTAGAAGATAATTTATAACCACAAGCTCACCTAAAGCTGCATCAGCTTTTCCAAAAGTAACTGCTTTCATAGATTCAAGTAGATTTTTTACTGGAAGGAGCTTTATTTGTGGATAGTTTGTTCTAAGTATCTCCTCTTGGAAAAATCCCTTTGGAAGTGCAACAGTTTTTCCATACAAAGATTCAATACTATTATAAATTTTTTCTTTCTTGCTTATTATTGCATTTGGATTATCTGCATATGGTGGAGTGTATAAAAGATATTTTTGTCTTTGGGGTGTTTTTACTATATTTAGCATAACATCCAAAGAACCATCTTGCATCATCTTTAAAAAATCATCCCAAGTTGGACCTGTGATATATTCTACTTTTAATCCAGCCTTTTTTGCAATAAGATTCATAAAATCTATAGAATAACCTAAAGACTCTCCATTTTCAAAATAATTAAAAGGTGGCCATTTTAATTCATTGTGTACTTTGATAGTTGGATTAGACTTTATAAAATCTTTCTCTTTCTTTGTCAGAGTAATTGTATATGTATTGTTTTCTAAATACTCTTTTTCTAAGGTAGTTAACTTTTCTGCATTTAACATAGATAAAATACTTATCAAAAATAAAAATAATTTTAAAACATTATACATAACCACTCCAATAATAAGTTACTAGTATACTTATTAATAACTTGGAATCATATAATTTCTAAATATTTATTTTCTAATTTATAATAAATTTTATTTAATAACAATTATTTTAATAATAAAAAATTAAAATTCTCTCTAAAATTATTGTAATTATTTGAGCTCTAAATTTTATATTTATAGTTAATAATGCCTATCACTTTTTATTTTAAATTTCCTGTAATGCAAAATAGCATTACAGGTATATATGCTAACTTAATAGTGCTAAATCAGCTGGAGTTATAGTAGTAACTTCCGTAATAGTTTCAAAAGGTAATCCCACTTTTTTATGGACATTTTCCACCGCTTTTGCATTTGGTGCCATATTAAAACAAAAAGCTTTGCCATCTTCAAATCCTACATGAATTCGAAGTGAAACAACACCCTCTTCCTCACAAGCAGTTTCATACTTCTTGTAAAAACCTTCCATTTGTTTTGGTGTTATTTCAGCTGGGAAAGTTCCACTATTTTTGTCATGGGTATCTATAAAAAACTTCATCTTACCCTTTGCAAGATTCTTTTTTATAGTATCACTAGCTGTTAAATTACTAAATGTAGGTGACAATGCCATTATAGTAGCAGCAACTGTTGCCTTTTTTAGAAAATCTCGTCTATTTGATAGATTATCATCTATACTTTCACTTTTAAATTTCTCATCTTGGTTCACTTGAATCTCCTTTTAATTTTTCTATTCTAAAATAAAAGCTTAACTCAATAAAGCCAAATCACCCGGAGTAATTGTATTAACCTCAGTAATAGTTTCAAAAGGCAATCCCACTTTTTTGTGAACATTTTCTACAGCTTTTGCATTTGGTGCCATATTAAAACAAAAAGCTTTACCATCTTTAAAACCCACATGTATACGAAGAGAAACAACACCCTCTTCCTCACAAGCAGCTTCATACTTCTTATAAAACCCTTCCATTTGCTCAGGTGTTATCCCATCAGGAAAAGTTCCACTATTCTTATCATGTGTATCTATAAAAAACTTCATTTTGCTCATCTTATTTCCTTTGTTTTTATTTATCAACTAATCTATGATGTACATCAAAGGAATTGTATAAAAAATGGGATTCTTTTTATGTGATTAAAATCACAGAGAAGATGAATAGCAGGATAGAAAGTTTTTATTTAAGACAAAACTTCTGAGGCATTATTCAAGTTTATTGTTATCACCTGCCCCTAAGTTTGATAAGATATCTATTTTTTTATTTTTATTTATTATTACAATACAAGTTTAGAATAAAGAAACAGATATCTTTACCATATAGACATCTTTTTACCATTACTTGATTTTATCTACAAATTAAAATCTCTTTTTTTAGAAACTTTAATTATTGACTTATATTTTTAATCTTAAAATTGGAGATTCAACTGAGGTGTTACTTCAAAAGTAACTTTTAATCAAATTTTTTATGAAAATTTTTCATTAATTTTAAGTCACAATCTAAAAGATAGTTATAAAACTTATTAAATAATTTATTTGTCTCTATTTCACTTCCTATAACATCCATACCTCTTTCATCATATGGATAACATAATATTTCTTTTTCTAAATTAAATAAATATACGTCCGAATATGATATAGGCCTTATTATATCAGTTTTATTTATTGCAAACCATAGTAGTGTAATAAGGTGTTTAATATCAGTTTGGAAATAAATATAATTACTATATATAAGTTCATTATCAATAGTATCGATATCTGAATTAATAGAAAATTCATAATTTTTTTTTGTAATTAGACTAAATTCTTTTGCAAGTTTTAAAATATATTTACTATCTATTGCTTTTCCATTTGAATAATGTCTAATACAAATAGTAATTTTTTCTTCGTTTTTAAATATTTCTTTTACAATTTCTTCAGCAATTTTCAGAGATTTAAAAAAATATGAACAATACTCATCATCTTTAATTGCATATTTTTCTAGTTCAAATCTAAGGGCACCATTATTTGCATAGTGATAAAAAGGTGCATTCTTAAAAAAATCATCTCCAAATTTCTTTTCTATTTCAGTTTTTAAACTCATTTTATAGTCCAATTAAATCTTTCCAATTTATTTTTTACCTATTTTACCTTTATGTTTATTCATTTTTCTTATATCACTATTATAATCACATATATGATCTAGTTTGTTTCCTTTTTTTTCATATTGTTTATAGTATGATTTGCCATGTCCTGCTTTATTTACTGTCCACCATGTTTTATCGTTAGGATTTTCAAATTGCACCCCCCCTAAGGTTAAATCTCTACTTTAAAAAAACGTTCTAAAATATTTTGGGAGAAAATACCATAATCTAATTAGTTCTATTTAACCAATAATAAGGTTTTCTACTATTGTGCATCACTGCAACTATAAAAATATCTTTGTCTGTAGTCTTATAAATTATTGAGAAGGGAAACCTATTTAAAATATACCTTTTAAAACCATATTGAAATGTTGCCCAAGTATCAGGAAAATTTTGTATTGCAGAAAAACCATCTTCTAATTCAGATAAAAACTTATCTCCTAAACCTTCTAGTTTATATTCATACCAGTTATAAGAACCTTTAATTTCATTAGCAACAGCAGGATGAAAAGATAGTTGTTTCATATTATGAAATTACTTGTTGTTTAATTGTATCCCAACTTACAGTTTTGACTTTTCCTGATTCAATCTCATCCAATCTTTGTTTAGCAAGATTTGCCCATTGTTGTTCAGAATCATTGTCGTGAGTTTCATCCAAAGAAGCTATTAAGAATTTCATCAAATTATTTTTTTCATCTGTCGATAATGTTTGTACATCTTCAATAACTCGTTCCATAATTTTAGTCATTCTTAGTCCTTGAAAAGCTTTTTTTGATTATAACATATTTATTAATTTTTGGAATTAAACTAAAAATCAAGGCTAAATTTTTTTTTAGGATTGTCGATTCAAAAATCCCTAGAATTAATTTAATTTTTTAATAGTTCAAGGAAGGAGAAATATTTTATAAAGGAGCTTACTTGAAGTATGTGACTGATTAAAATATTTTTTCTGACGAAGAAATTTTGAAAAAGTGGATTGATTATATAGATTTGTTTTCTGCGAAAACAAAAGTGGCTCCGGCACCTGGGTTCGAACCAGGGACCAAATGATTAACAGTCATCTACTCTACCGCTGAGCTATGCCGGAATTTGAAAAAATAATGTCATTTAAAAGTGAAGAAAAAGTGGCTCCGGCACCTGGGTTCGAACCAGGGACCAAATGATTAACAGTCATCTACTCTACCGCTGAGCTATGCCGGAATCTGTCTTCCTTTTTAAATGGGATGGAATTATATTTAAAAAAAACAAATTTGTCAAGAATATTTAGTGAAAATTAGCAAATTTTATAAAAATTTAAACCACCGCTATTTACAAGGGAAATTTCATCACTTTTTACCATATTTTTAAGCAAAGTTTTACTTTTTTCATCAAACATATTTTCAATATCTTCATTTGTAAGAGGTCTTCTTTTTAACAAAGCTTTAATTTCATCTTCACTATATGTATTAGTTTGTTTTGGTCTATTTTTAAAAGCTATATTTACATTTATACCTTTAAAGGTGTTTGCAACTTTTTCAAGTAGTTCAAAACTTACAGGTTTTACTTCATAAGCTGGTGGTCTATCAATTGTACCTATATCAACTCTATGTGGATTTATCTTTTTTACTGCTTCATATAAAAGATTTATCTCTTCATCTTTATCATTTATATCTTTTACAAAAAGTATCTCTAATACAAACTCATTTTTAGTTTGTTGTCTAAACACTATCATAGACTCTACAATTTTTTCTATATCTATACCACTATGGATTCTATCTAGTTTCTTAAAACATTTTTGGCTTACACAATCAAGCGATAATTTTACTATATCAATTGATAATAAAGCATCAAAAACCTCTTTTTTATAAATCGTACTTCCATTTGATAAAATAAGTGTTTTAGAGTTTTGTTTGATTTTATTTAGTCTTTTTACTAATTCATCTAAATCTGGATATAAAGTTGGTTCACCATTTGCAGTAATAGTTATCACATCTATTTTAGGATGTTTACTAAAAGAATCTTTTACAGCTTCTATAACCTCATCTACACTTGGATAGGTTGTCATCTTATCAACTGTTTTTGCTTTTTCTAATTCACAATAAAGACAATCAAAGTTGCACTGTTTTTTTGAAGGGGATAGGTCAATTCCCAAAGAGATTCCAAATCTCCTTGAAGGAACTGGACCAAAGATTATTGAGTTTGAGTAAGACATCGTTACTTCTTACTTACCCTTTGACACTCACTTACAAAGTGTTTTGCATTTTCCACAGGAACGTCAGGAAGGATTCCATGCCCAAGATTAAAAATATGACCTTCACCTTGCATGATATTATGTAATGCTTCTACACACATAGTAGTCGCTTCTTTTGAATATAGTCTGCATGGCTCCATATTTCCTTGAAGAACATATTTATCCCCAAGTTTCTCTTTAGCCATAGCCATAGGTGTTCCCCAATCAACTCCAAATACATCAAAGTTTCCATATACTAGTCCTCTTTCGATGAAAGCTGCTATACCTTTTGGGAACATAATAACTGGAATATGTGGATATTTTTCTTTTAAATATTCAGCTATCTCTACCATATATTTCCAAGAAAACTCATCATATTTTGCTGGTTCAATTGCTGCAGCCCATGAATCAAAGATTTGAACTACATCTACACCTGCTTGGATTTGTTTTTCCATATAAAACTTAACTACATCTGTTACTTTTCTTAAGATTTTATGTAAAAACTCAGGATTTGAATACATCATTTTTTTACAAATATTGTATGTCTTTGTTCCTTGTCCCTCTATCATATAAGTAGCTAGTGTCCAAGGTGCTCCTGTAAATCCAATCAAAGCTTTATCTTCTGGAAGTCTTTGTTTTAATAGTTTAATTGTTTCATATACGTAAGTTAATTTATCTGCAGCTTCTTCTCCACCAATAAGTGCATCTAAATCTGCTTGAGTTTTAATTGGTTCATCAAACTTTGGTCCCTCTCCTTTTATAAAGTCAAGTTTCATTCCCATCTCGTTTGGTACAACCAAAATATCACTAAATAAAATAGCAGCATCAACACCAACTATATCTAGTGGTTGAATAGTAACTTCACAAGCCATCTCTGGATTATGGCAAAGATTTAAAAAGTTACCTGCTTTTGCTCTAACTTCCATATACTCAGGAAGATATCTTCCTGCTTGTCTCATCATCCATACAGGTGTATATGGAGTAGGTTTTCTAAGACATGCATCTACAAAAATTTTTGACATATAATATTCCTTAAAAATAGTCCCTATTTTTAAGGGACCTTTCTTCTCTTTCTACTTTTTAACACAATTTGTAAAAAATTGTTAAAAGTAGCAAAATCTAAAGTGCTTTATGAATAAAGCTTTGAAAATAGTCCCTATTTTTAAGGGACCTTTCTTCTCTTTCTACTTTTTAGCACAATTTATAAAAAATTGTTAAATTTATTTATTAGTGGTGTTTTCCAACTTTTCCTAGGAAAAATAGCCCTACAGCTAATAATCCAATAGAAAGTGCAAAATATAACATCTCTAAAGCACCGTTATAACTAGTATGTAGAACCTTTTGAAAGAAACTTACAACTAATACCATCACAATAACTTTTGCAATTTTATCTTTTAACTGGTCTAAAGATGAGATATTTAAAATATTTGTACCATTATTTGAGTTTTCTGCAACATCAATTTTTGAAATAAACAGCTCATAAAGTCCAAATGCAAATATTAGCATAACCACAGCAATTAGATATAAATCTACTGCTCCAATTATCTTACTTACAATCACTTCATGAAAATCTTCAGGATGAAGCCCTTTTGTATATACATTTAACGCATAAACAAGAACTTCATATATATCAACTGATGCTACAATAAAAAGAATAGTTGAACCTATCAAACCAAATATTACGGCAAGAAGAACAAATAGTCTTGCCTTCCACATAGTACTTTCGAAAATTCTTTCTATCATAGGAAATTATTCTCCTAATTCTATCCATTTAAGTGCAATTCTAACTGCATTTGTAGCAGCTCCTACTCTTACTTGGTCAGCAACATTAAAATAATGCACTATATTTGGTGAATATACATCTCTTCTAATTCTTCCTACATAAGTGATATCTGTATCTGTAGAAATAATTGGCATTGGATAAGCATTGTTTTGAAGATCATCAATTACTTCAACATTTTCAAATCTTTCTAAAGCTTCTCTAACTTCAGCAACATCTACTTCTACATCATCATTAAATGTAACAGTAATAGACTCAGAGTGACTTCTAAGAACTGGAACTCTTACACAAGTTGCAGCTATTTGCATATCTTTGTGCATAATTTTTTGAGTCTCTTTCACCATCTTCATCTCTTCTTTTGTAAACCCATTTGGCTGAGCAACATCAATTTGAGGGATTACATTTAGAGCAATTTGGTGTGCAAATGCATTTTTTTCTGCATCATCTAATTGGAAAGTAAAAAATGCTTGCATCTGTTTTACTAACTCTTCCATACCAGTTTTTCCTGCACCACTTACTGCTTGATAAGTTGATACATCTACCCTTTTGATACCATAAAGCTCATCAAGAGGTTTCAAAGATAAAACCATTTGAATAGTTGAACAATTTGGATTAGCAATGATTCCTGTTTCTTTCCATTTTGCTATATCTTCTGGGTTTACTTCTGGTACTACTAAAGGTACATTTTCATCCATTCTAAAGTGACTTGTGTTATCAATAACTACAGCACCAGCTTCAACAGCATATTTTGCAAATTTTTCAGATACTGAACCACCTGCACTGAAAAATGCTATTTCCACTTCTTTTTCTTCAAAAACTGTTTCAGTTAATTCATATACAGTATACTCTTTATTATTAAATTCTATTTTTTCCCCTGCACTTCTAGCACTTGCTAGAGGAATTAAGTTATTAATAGGGAAGTCATACTCTTTTAAAACTCTAAACAACTCTTCACCAACAGCACCAGTAGCACCTACTACTGCTACATTAAATTTTCTCATTATTCATTTCCTTTATCATCATTTAAATCTAAATTATTTGATGTATTTTCATTTGATTCGTTATCATTATCTTTTAAATTAAACTCTGTCAAATCAATACCTTCCATAGTGTCTGCATTTTCTATATCAAGTTCATCATCATCCTCTTTTGGACATTTTGCAATTGATACAACTTTATCTTTTTTGTCAACATTTACAATAATTACACCCGAAGTGTTTCTTCCAGCTTTTCTAATTGTTTCCATATCAACTCTAATCATTTTACCAATAGATGTAAGTGCCATCAAGTCTTGTGATTCATCAACTAATACAGCTCCAACCACATTTCCAGTTTTTGCACTAAGTTTCATAGAGATAACTCCAGAACCAGCTCTATTTGTAAGTCTGTACTCATCTACAGTAGTTCGTTTTCCTATACCTTTTTCAGATACTGTTAATAACTCTTGTTCTTCACTATCTACAACATTTGCATCAACTACAAAGTCTGTATCTTTTTTGAACTTAATACCTCTAACACCTCTTGTGCTTCTACCTTGCTCTCTTGTTTTTTCAACATCAAATCTGATACATTGACCAAGACTTGTAAAAATCATTAAGAATTGTGTCTCAGGAGTTGCAATCTTAGCTGTTACAATCTCATCTGCATCATCAAGAACAATAGCTCTTACCCCATTGCTTCTTATGTTACTAAACTCTGACAACGAAGTTCTTTTTACAATACCATTTCTAGTAAAGAATGCTAAAGATTTAGACTCATCAAAGTCAGTTGTTGGGATAATCTCCATAATCTTCTCATCTGGTCTTAGATTGATAAGATTTACAACAGCTTTACCTTTTGCCGTTCTACTTCCTTCTGGGATTCTATAAACTTTCAACCAGTATAATTGTCCCATATTTGTAACAAACATCAAGGTATCATGAGTATTTGTTACAAAGAATCTTTCAATAAAGTCATCATCGTGGGTTGTAACTGCAACTTTACCTTTACCACCTCTTCTTTGTTTTTCATAAGATTTGATTGGTACTCTTTTTACATATCCATTATGAGTGATAGTTACTACCATTGGCTCGTTTGGAATTAGATCTTCAATATCAATCTCATCATAAGAATCTTCTATCTCAGTTCTTCTATCATCAGAATATTTATCTTTTATCTCTACAATCTCATCAGTAATGATTTCATTTAATTTTTCTTCTGATTTTAAGATAGCTTCAAGTTCAGCAATAAGTGCTAATAACTCTTGGTATTCAGCTTCTAATTTATCTCTTTGTAAACCTGTTAATCTACCAAGTCTCATATCTAAAATAGCTTGAGCTTGAATATCACTTAAACCAAATCTTGCAGATAAGCTCTCTTTTGCTTCTGCATCATTTGCTGAAGCTCTAATAATTTTAACAACCTCATCAATATTGTCAAGTGCAATCTTAAGACCCTCTAAGATATGAGCTCTTGCTTTTGCTTTTTCTAAATCAAATATTGTTCTTCTAATAATTACAGTTTTTCTATGAGATAAAAATACATTTAAAAGCTCTGGCAATGTAAATACTTTTGGCTCTTTATTATGTACTGCTAAAAGAATAATACCAAATGTTGTTTCCATAGGAGTTGATTTATAAAGGTTATTTAATACAATCTCTCCCATAGCATCTTTTTTAAGCTCAATAACAACTCTGATACCATCTCTATCTGATTCATCTCTTACTTCTGAGATACCTTCTATTTGTTTATCTTTTGCTAAATTTGCAATTTGTTCTATAAGTCTTGATTTATTTACTTGGTATGGTAACTCATCAAGAACTATAATCTCTTTTTTACCTTTAGTTTCAATATGGTGCTTAGCTCTAATTCTAACTCTACCACGTCCAGTATTATAAGCATCTATAATACCACGTCTTCCAAAAATAGTTCCACCAGTTGGAAAATCTGGACCTTGGATAAACTCCATTAATTCGTCAGCTGTAGCATCTGGATTATCAATTAGATGTAAAACTGCTTCTAAAAGCTCACTTAAATTATGTGGAGGAATTTTAGTAGCCATACCAACAGCAATACCTTCACTACCATTTAAAAGTAGTGTAGGAACTCTAGTAGGTAATACATCTGGTTCTTTTAATGTATCATCATAGTTTGGTACAAAGTTAACAGTATCTTTATCAATATCTTTTAAAATATCTTCAGAAATTCTTGTAAATCTTGATTCTGTATATCTCATAGCTGCTGCATTATCACCGTCAATAGAACCAAAGTTTCCTTGTCCATCAATAAGTGGTGCTCTCATAGAGAAACTTTGAGCCATTCTAACCAACGCATCATAAACTGAGGTATCTCCATGAGGGTGGTACTTACCGATTACATCCCCAACTATCCTTGCTGACTTCTTATATGGTGCTCTTGCACTCATATTTAAATCATGCATAGCATAAAGGATTCTTCTATGTACTGGCTTTAATCCGTCTTTTGCATCAGGTAATGCCCTACCAATAATAACACTCATAGAGTAGTCTAAATACGAAGCTTTTATACTATCTTCTATATTAATGTCTATAATATCTTGGTTTTCGAAGAGATTTTCCATTAATAAATACCTTTATTATAAAATTTAGATATATTATCTAAAAAAGGCTTAATTTTCGGTATAACGACAAAAAAAAAGGGATGAAAGCCAAATTTGCTTCCATCCCTTTATATGAGTTTTATATTTATCTATTTTATTACAGACTATTATCTTTTTTGTACTTTACGATTAAATCATAAACTTCATCTTTTAGCTTTAATTTCTCTTTTTTCTTTTTTTCTATTTCAAACTGATCTACATGATTTTTTTCCATTTCATCTATCTCTTCATCTAACTCATTATGTCTGTCGAAGATTTTGTGAAAATGACCATTTTCTTGTCTAAGTTGTGTTATAACATCTCTATATTCATGAAACATAAGATCCATCCTTTTTTGAATTTCAATTAAATTATAACAATACTACTCTTAATCTGGTGTAAAATTTTTTCTTGGATAATTTGGATTAATTTTTGTGTTTTTATTTTGTTAGTTATGTTTATTTTATAAGAAGGATAAAGAGAGATTCACTCACTTCATATAATATTTAAACTATGTTCTATAATCAGCGTTTATCTTCACATATTTCGTATGTGCATTAAGTGAGGTTCACTCACTTAATGTAATATCTAAACTTATGTTCTATAATCAGCGTTTATCTTCACATACTCATAACCTAAGTCACATCCGTATGCTGTAAATTTACCTTCCCCTATTCCTAAATCACAGATAACTTTGTATTTTTCATTTTTTAAAACTTCACCAGCTTTTGCTTCTTGTGCTGCATCAAAGTATATTTCACCTTTATTAAATACTACAACATCATTATAAGCTATTACAAGTTTTGTATCATCACAAGTAACACGACTTGCTCCTATTGTTGATGCAATTCTTCCAAAGTTTGGGTCTTCTCCAAAAAGTGCTGTTTTTACTAGAAGTGAATTTGAAAGTGCTTTTGCTGCTATTTCAGCTTCTTCATCATTTGCTGCACCTGTAACTTCAAAGGCAACAGCTTTTTTTGCTCCCTCACCATCTGCAACCATTAACATAGCCATATCATGCATCACAAGTCTTAAAGCCTCTTTAAAAGCCTCTTTATCATATGCATTTGATTTTTGATTTGCTAATAAAAGAACAGTATCATTTGTTGATGTATCACCATCTACAGAGATTGCATTGAAAGTTGTATGAGAATTAACCTCTAACAACTCTCTCATATCTTCTCTTGGAATAGCTGCATCAGTACAAATAAAACAAAGCATTGTTGCAAGATTTGGATTTATCATCCCTGCACCTTTTGCAACTGAACCTATTTTAAAACAAGTTCCATTTTCAAGTTTTACTTCATACATTGATGTTTTAGGATATGCATCTGTTGTCATGATTGCACGACTTAATGCTTCAGCATTTTTTGAACTTAAATCAAAACTATTAGCACCTGCTATTATTTTTGCTTTTGGCAAAGGGTTTGCTATAACTCCCGTACTACTCATAATTGGATTTGTTAAATCAAACTTCAATGAGCTAAATACTTCATTTATATCATCTATACCTTTTTGTCCAGTTAAAGCATTTGCATTTTTAGAGTTTATCAATACAAAGTTTGTTTTAAAACCTTTTGGATACATTTGAAAATGTTTCAATGGTGCAGCTTGAAATTTGTTCAATGTAAAAACAGCTTCAACCTCACATAATGTATCACTATAAATAAATCCTATATCATTATTTCCATTTGGTTTTAATCCTGCATGAATACCATCACAATAAAAACCATCAATTTGGTCCATAAAACCTTTAATTGGTAAAATTGTAAACATTAATCTAAATCCTCTGGTTTATTTCTTAAAGCAATCATTCTTTTTGCTTTTGCTATATTTCTTTGACTCCCTACAAGAAGTAGTTTAGAATCAGCACTAATTACAGTTGTACCTTTTGGCATCTGTATAAATCTTCCTTTTTTCTCAGTAATACCTATAACTGATACTTTAATCCTATCTCTAAGTCTTAAATCTTTAATCTCTTTATTTACTATCCATGAGTTTTCACTAACAAATGCTTCTTCCATATCTATAGGAGTATCTGCTTTATATAAAAACTCTTCAAGTACATTTTCCATATCTGGTCTAATGGCCATAGCAGTAACTCTTTTTGCCATAAGAGATGGTGTTGCTACCACTTTATCAGCTCCAAGTTTCATTAATCTTATTTTTTCATTATATGTTTCTGCATTTGAAATAATCAAGAAAGGGTTTCTTCCAAGCTCTTTTTCATACAATCTAACTGAAGCAATCAGTGTAATATTGTTTGAAATATTTTTTGATAAAGATATTGCGCCCTTTGCTGAACTTAAGTGTGATTTCAAAAAAGCTGTCTCTTTATATGGTTCATCTTTTACATAATATGGATAGTTACACTCTTTAGCTATTTGTTCCATATCTTCACTTGGATCTACAACCACAAAAGGTACATGATTTTCATTGAACTGTTTTGCCAGTTGAGCAGTGTATTCATTGTGATAAAAAATAACAAAATGTCGTCTAAGCCTTGCAATTTTATAAAGCATATTTCGCTCCTTATATAGTTCAAACAAATTACCTTTAATTACAGCATCAATAAGCACGGCAGTTGAAAGTGTAAACAGTGCAAACCCAAAAATAATAAGTGTAATTGTAAAAAATCTTCCAGCTGGTGATATTGGAGCTATTTCTCCAAATCCAACAGTTGTAAATGTTATACCTGTTTGGTAAATTGCATCTAATATTGGAAAATCATCAATAAGTATATAACCCATTGTTCCTATTATCATAACAACTTGAACAAGAACTAAAGGTAATCTAAAAGGTTTTAATTGAGAATAAATTAAAGGATTTAAGTCGTATTCTGGTTTAGCTGAACGTATCTCCCAGCCTAGAGCTTTCTTTACTTTTCTAAAGATGCTCATGAAAGCACTTTTCTAAGTGCTCTCTTATGAGTTTTTCTTAAGAGTTCTTAACTCTTTAGCAGAAATCTTGATTTTTTGAGTTGTACCATCTTCTAAAGTAACTCTAACTGTTCTCAAGTTTGGTAAAAATCTTCTTTTTGTTTTGTTGTTTGCGTGACTTACGTTGTTACCAACCATAGGTCCTTTTCCTGAAATCGCACATCTTCTTGACATTTTCTTTCCTTAGTTTTTTAGTGAAAAATATTCGCGTATTATATCTTCTTTTTCTTAAGGTAAATTTAAATTTATCTATAACAACTTATTTTATTGTAAGTTTATATTTTATAATATATTTTATTATATTTAAGGAATTTTTATGAAAATCTTATTACTACTTCTAATTGTATCTTTTTCTTTCGCTATTAATTTACAAAAGCCCATGATATATAAAGGTGAAGAGAGTTTAGAAGGTTGGATAATGAGTGAAAAACTTGATGGAATAAGAGCTTATTGGGATGGAGAAAAGTTACAAACAAGAAAAGGTAAAAAGATATATGCTCCAAAATGGTTTTTAAAAAACTTCCCAAAGTTTGAACTAGATGGTGAACTATGGAACAAAAGAGATAACTTTGAAAATATACAAAGTATAGTGATGGATAAAACACCCACAGCTAAATGGAAAAATATAACTTATAATATCTTTGAAGTTCCCAACCAAAAGGGAGATTTTTTTATTAGATTAAAAAAAGCAAAAAATTGGTTTGAAAAATTTCCAAATAAAAATGTACAAATAATAAAACAGATAAAAATCAAAAACAAATCACATCTAAATACCTATCTTGAAGAGATAATCTCAAAAAAAGGTGAAGGAGTAATAATAAAAAACCCAGATAAAGAATATATAAGTGGTAGAAACCCATATATCTTAAAAGTTAAAAAATTTAAGGATATGGAAGGTGAAGTTATAAAAATAAATATATCTAAAAAAACAAATGTATTAAAAAGTTTAACAATAAAACTTCAAGATAACACAATATTCAATCTAGGAACAGGCTTTTCAAAAGATGTGAGAATCAAGCCTCCCAAAATTGGTTCTATAGTTACCTTTAAATATTATGGTTTGACAAAAAATGGCAAACCAAAATTTGCCTCATTTTTACATATAAGAAAAGATTAGCTATCTAATTTAGATAAACACTTTTCAAATTTTTTAAAATTGTTTTCTAAACTAAACTCTTTTGCAATTTTTCTATTCTGTTTTTTTATAAGTCTTAAATCATCTTTATTTTGTAATAAAGCATCCACTTTAAACTGCATACTTCTATCATCTGGTGTATCCATAGTAGAAAATACATCAATCAATTCAGAAGCTGCATTTATTCTTGTAGTAAAAACTGCACATTTACAAAACATTGCTTTTAGAATATTTGATGCAAAATTTTTATTATAAGTTGGCAATATAAAAATATCACTTGCTAAAAATATCTCATCTATATTTTCATAATCTTCAAGTAATAATAACTTATCGCCAAAATTATATTTTGAGATTTGAAATTTTAGATTATAGATTTGATTTTTTTCACCTGCAATTATCACTTGAATATTTTCAAAATTCAAAGAGATAATTAAATCTAAAAACTCTTTAACACCAGAACTTTTCAGATTTTTTGCAGTAAAAAATATAAATTTTCTTTTTTTATCTAAATTATGTTTTTGACAAAAACTCTCTTTTATCTCTTTTGGTTTTTTGTATTCAATATCAATAGAAGGGTATATAGTTATGATTTTCTCTTCATCAATCAAAGTTTGTGCAATAATCTCATCTTTTGCACTATTTGAATTCGCAACTATAAGCTTTGCATTGTTTATATTTTCTATAGCTTCTTTGTTCAATATCCCACTATGAAAATATATATTTGCATACTCTTTTGAAGAAAACATTTTAGATAAAAAAGATTTTTTATCTATAGTTTTAACTAAATTTTCATTTTCTAATTTTTCTATCAAAGAGTTTTTTACTTTATATGATATTGTGTACATTTACCCCGCTCCTACTTTTGAAAAAACCACTTTTATTGTTTTTACAAATATTACAAAATCCAACCATAAAGACCAGTTTTGTATATACCATTTATCTAGTTCAAGTCTTTGTGAAAAAGTGAGTTCATTTCTACCGCTAACTTGCCATAAACCAGTGATACCTGGTTTTACTTCAAGAATAACAGCTTCATCATTTTTTCCTATTTTATCTTTTTCATTTAGCATATAAGGTCTTGGTCCTATTAGGTTCATATCACCTCTTAGTACATTAAAAAACTGAGGAATTTCATCTAAAGATGTTTTTCTCAAAAAGTTACCAATTGGAGTTATTCTTGGATCATTTTTATATTTATGGTATGTAT
This sequence comes from Arcobacter sp., assembly GCA_003252105.1. Lineage (GTDB taxonomy): Bacteria > Campylobacterota > Campylobacteria > Campylobacterales > Arcobacteraceae > Halarcobacter. The sequence continues at coordinate 132,058 of QKDL01000050.1, read as the reverse complement.
TATAATACTCTATTTCATCAGGTCTATCTTCTAAATATTTATTTAATATATTTTGATTGTCTTCATACATAGTTCTATACTTATAACAACTAAATGGTTTTGCATTTTTACCGAATCTTTTTTGTTTAAATATAATTGAACCCTTTGAATCTATTTTTATAAGTATTAAAATTAATATATGAACCAATAATACAAAAGGCAATAAAATAAGAACTAATAGTTTCTCTGAAAAATATTTTATAAAGAGGTTTTTATAATTTAGTAATCTATTTTCTATATGAATAGCAGATAACCTAACATTAGAATAATCTACTATTGTAGCTTGGGAAAAGTCTAAATGGTTGATATATGGTATTACAAATATATCTTTTGTTTTTTTAGTATATTTTTTTATTAGCAGTTCTAATTTTTCAATATCAAAATCTTTAGAACTAATCAAAACCATATCATAGTTTTTATCATGAACTTTCAATCCTAAGTACCAATTATCTTCAAACTCTTTTTTCAAAATTTCTTGATACATCTCTTTAGCTACAACTTTTACATTTATTTTGAAATAATCTTTTGAAAAAAGAAGTTTTTTAGATACTCTTTTTATAAAAGGGATAAAAAATGAAGCGATAAAAAAATATATTAGTATTATAGTTTTGAACTCATTATTTGATATTTTTGTCAAAGTAAAAAGTGTAAAAACAATTATCAAAGTTAAAAAAGTTGATTTTAAAACTTTTTTTGTATCTGCCCAAAAGTCATATCTGATTGAATAAATCTTTTCATTGATAAACATAAATATTGTCAAGATTATTATCCAATGATTTTCATTTGAACTTAAACTCTGTATAAAATCCATATGATTAGTAAAGTAATAATATATACCAATAGATAATTTTAAAGATATAAATAATCCTACATAATCTATTAAAATTGATATAAAAATAAAAATATATTTTGAGAATGAGATATTAGTTAAATTCATACGATATTATATCAAAAATGATTTAATTATTGATTTTTTCATTTACAAATTCAGTTATCTCTTTTTTAAATCGTTCATCACTATAAGATTGAACTGAATTTGAGATATATTCTAAATCAAAACTATTATTTTCAAATTCATCAATAGCTTTTATAATATCCTCTTTAGTTTGTTTGTTAAAATGAATTCCTGTTTTATTATTTGTTACAGTTTCCGCAGTTCCACCATCATTTAAAGCAATTACAGGAGTTCCAGAACTCATAGCTTCAATTGGAACTATCCCAAAATCTTCTATTGCAGCATAAACAAAAGCTCGTGCTTCTTGCATATATTTTATCAGTTGTTTATCTTCTTGAAAACCTAAAATTTTTATATTTTTTTTTGCAATTTGTTTTATTGTTTCAAACTCTTCACCTGTACCAATTACTACTAGTGTTTTAGATGGCATTTCATTAAAAGCGTCAACAATTAATTTTGTTTTTTTATAAGAAACAAGGCGTGAAGCAGTTAAGTAGTATTCTTTTTTCTCTTTATTTAAAGTAAACTTATTTGTATTAACTGGTGGATAAATCACTTTACAATCTTTTTTGTAAGTATTATTTATCCTCTTTGCAACAAATTTTGAATCAGCTATAAAATAATCTACTCTATCTAAAGTTTTAATATCCCATCTTCTTATATATTTCAAAGTTTGTTGAACTATAAATTTCTTTGGTTGTTTTAAACTTGAAGTATATTCTTCATATAAATCCCAAGCATATCTAATAGGAGTATAACAATAACATATATGAAGTTGATTTTTATGAGTTTTTACTCCTTTTGCAACTGCCCAAGAAGAGCTTATAATTAGGTCATATTCTTTTAAATCAAAACTCTCTATCGCAATTGGAAAAAATGGTAAATAATTCCTAAAATGATTTCTAGAAAAAGGTAAATTTTGAAGGAAAGAGGTTTTTACACTTTTGTTTTTTATGATTTCTTCTCTTTGCTTTTTATCTAAAAAATCAACTAAAGTGAATAAATCTGCTGTGGGATAAATCTCAATAAGACTTTTTAAAACTTTCTCTGCACCTGCATTTGTAACAAGCCAGTCATGAACTATTGCTATTTTCATAGACTTGTTGTTACCCATTATACATATCTTCTAAAGTTTGCTTTAATGTTTTTTGTTCTATTTTTCCAATAAAACTATATAATTTATCTATTGAGCCTGTTAATCTTTTAATCTCATTTTTTCTTATGAATTTTTCATCAACTTTTATCTCTATTTTATGTCCTGTGAGATTTTCCATCTCTTGAAGTATATCAAGTAACTTAATACCTCTATTTGAACAGACATTTAAAATCTGTGAATCAAAATCTGATTCTATAAATCTTTTATAAATTTCACAAACATACTCTACATCATTAAACTCTCTAATGATATCAATATTTCCCAACTCTATAAACTCTTTTTTATCTTTAAAATGTTCAACTATTTTAGGTACTAAAAAATGTTTGGCTTGTCCTACTCCTGTATAATTAAAAGGTCTTGCAATAATAATAGGAAGTTTATCAAAATAGTTTTTAGCTAAGCATTCCATAGCAAATTTACTAGTGCCATAATGATTTGAAGGAGCAGGGATTAACGATTCATCTAACAACTCTAAACCTTGATTCCCATATACTGTTGCACTGCTTGCTAAAACAATTTTTTCAAGATTCATTCCTAATTCTAAAAAAGAATCAAGTATATTGATAACCCCTATTGTATTTATAGAATAAAAGTCCTCATTATTTCCATGGGCTGGAAAGGAAATACCAGCTAAATGTATAAAAAAATCTGGTTTTATACTCAATAAAACATTTTTTATCTCATCTTTTTTTCTTATATCACATTTAAAAACATTTTCTCTAGTTTTAAATAATGAAGTACCAAAAATTTCATAATTAAAAGAGCTCAATAGTTGACTAAGATGTTTTCCTGTGAAACTATCAATTCCAGTTATTAATATTTTTTTCATATTTTTTAAAAACTAAAACCTAATTTATTTCTTCTTAAATCCTCTTCCACCATCATTGAACATAACTGTTCTAAAGTGCATTTTGGTTCCCATCCTAGCTGATCTTTTGCTTTTTGTGGATTACCAATCAATAAATCAACCTCTGCAGGTCTATGATATTTAGCATTTATTTTTACTAAAACTTTCTTAGTTTCTTTGTTTATTGCTACTTCATCTAAACCTTTACCTTGAAATTCTAATTCAATACCAATAGCTTTAAATGCTAATCTTACAAAATCTCTTACAGTTTCAGTTCTATTTGTAGCTAAAACATAATTGTCAGGCTTATCTGATTGTAACATAAGATACATTCCTTCAACATAATCCTTAGCATAACCCCAGTCTCTTTTTGCATCAAGGTTTCCAAGTTCTATATAATCTAATTTACCAAGTTTTATTTTTGCAACACTATCAGTAATTTTTCTAGTTACAAACTCTTGACCTCGTAAAGGAGACTCATGATTAAATAAAATCCCACTACACGCAAAAATATTATATGATTCTTTATAGTTTATTGTCATCCAGTGTGCATAAAGTTTTGCTACACCATAAGGACTTCGTGGATAAAATGGTGTTTTTTCAGTTTGAGGTATCTCTTGTACCATCCCAAACATTTCTGATGTACTTGCTTGATAAAATTTAATTTTTGGATTTATTATTCTTATAGCTTCTAAAAGATGAACACATCCTAAACCTGTAATATGTGCAGTTGCCAAAGGTTGTTCAAAAGAAACACCTACAAAACTTTGAGCAGCAAGATTATATATCTCATCAGGATTAATATTGGCTACCATTCGAATAGAGTTTGATTGATCTGTTAAATCATATTCAATTAGGTGTAAATTCTCATCCTCTTTTATACCTAATTCTTCTATTCTCCAAAAATTTACAGAAGCAGTTCTTCTGTATGTTCCATAAACCTCATAACCTTTTTTAAGTAAAAGCTCTGCTAAATATGCTCCATCTTGTCCTGTTATACCAGTAACAATTGCTTTTTTCATATAGTATATTCCTATTTCTTAATTATTGTATCAATTAAACTTAAATTGTCTAAATTATCTGTTAAAATTAAAAAACCTACATAACTATCTATAAAGTTTTGTATGTTTTGTATATATTCCGCTTCAATTTCAAAAATTTTATTTCTTGCTTCATAAACATCAATTATACTCTTTAAACTATTTTTATAACCTAAATTGATAGATTCTTCATATGTTTTTGCTGAAAGTAAAGCATCATTATACACACTCATACTTTCAGTTGAATTTTTTAATTGAGATTTTAACTCAGCAAATTTAACTTTTAAATCTTTTTCAAGAGCTTGTAAATCTTGAAATGAAGCATTTTCCATAAGTCTTTTTTCTTCTACTCTAGATGATATTGCTCCACCTTGATATAAAGGGATTTCTAAATTCACTGCAACTTTACTATAGTTTTCATAATCTGTTGTTGCATCGTCTGATTCATATAAAGTATATCTTGCATCAAAAGTTAATTTAGGATAATGAGCACTAAAAGCATTTTTTACTTCTAACCTACTCATCTCTATAGCAAGCTGAGCTTGAACAATTTCTAAATTATTTTTAATATCTTCTTCTTTAAAATCAAATTTACTGATATTTTTAGATACATTTGTAGAAAACTTATTTAAATCTAAAACTGGTATATCAATATCTTCTTTATTAATTAATTGTTTTAGTTTTAACATATTCATATCATATATTTTTTTCTCTTTTACCAACTCTATTCTATTTCTATCAAATTCAACTTTAGCCTCTAAAAAGTCCATTTTATTAGCAAGTTGCATATCAAACTTTTTTTCCATAAGTTTTAATTTTTGTTGACTATAATCAATCGCTGAACTTAAAAGACTAATTTTGTTTTTAGATTTAAAAATCTCTAAATATACACCTAAAACCTCTTCTGCTAATTTTTGTGCATTTATTTTATAATCGATATTATAAAGTTCGGTTCTTTTCTTTTCTACATCTATTTTTGTATAAAGCTCATGATCATACAAAGTTTGTCTCAAACTTATCATATAATCTAATGATAGCTCATTGACTTTTGGATTTGAAGAATTTATCAACTCATTTCTTTCATAGTTAGTATCATTATAATTAATTGATGCACTTACTGTTGGATAAAGTTTTGCATAATATTGATTTAATGATTCCTCTTTTGATAAAACTTGATATTCATTTGCTTTTAGCTTATTTGAGTTATCAAGAGCCAATTTATATGCTGCAAAAGGTGTAATTGTTTCTGCATATATGAACTGACCCAAAACTAGCAAAGTTAAAGCAAATTTTATGATATTATTCTTCATTTAATCCTCTACTTAACATATCCATAAATGGTTTTATAAAATAACTTAATGCAGTTCTTTCACCTATATTTATCATAACTTCAGCTGGCATACCTGAAACTAAAACAAAACCATAATCTTTTAAATCTTCCATACCTTTTTTTGTTACTTCAACTTTTGCTTCATAAAAATTTGTTTTTGATTGCTCATCACTAAAACTATCAGCTGAAACATGAACAACTTTTCCTTCTATTACATGAGCTTTTTTTGTATTGAAAGCAGAAAATCTAATATCAGCCATAAGACCTATTTTTACTTTATCAATATCTGTTACTTGAACTTTTGCAATAACTAAAAGTTTTGAATTATCAGGGACAACTTCAAGAATTGAATCTCCAGGTCTAATAACTGCACCTTCTGTATGTATTTTTAATCCAACAATAGTACCATCAATAGGTGAAACTATATCTGTTCTTACTAATCTATTTTTTGTAGCTTCGATTTTAGATTTTAAATCTTCAATTTGTGATTTTGATTTAACTAATAAATCTAAATTTGTTTTCTTAAAATCTTTTTCACTTAAAAGTTGTTGTAGTTTAATCTCTTCAATTTGTTCTCTTGTTTTTGCTATTTCAGAATTTAGATTTGCAATATCTCCAACTAATTGATTTTGTTCCCTTTTTAAATCTCTTACCTTTATTTTATCAACTAACTGCTGTTTTAATAGTTCTTCCCACTCTTTAACTTCTTCTGTTATAGAATCAAGTCTTTGAGTTTTGCTATTAAGTAAAGAGATTAAACCATCAATTTGATTTTTTGCTTGAATGATTTTATTTTCACTAAGTGCTTTTTCATCATTCAAACTTTTCTTTTGAGTTTCAAAAATATTAATTTGATTTTGTTTTATTATATTATTAATAAGTTCATCTGGAAATTCAACTTTTAATTTGTTCTCTTCTAAAGCTTTAGTTCTAGCATAAACACCTAAAGCATCTTGAAGCTGAGAGCTAAAAATAGCTAAATCTGCTTTTATTTGGACTTCATCCAACTTAAGTAATTTATCACCTTTTTTTACTTTATCACCATCTTTAACAAATATTTTATTTACTATTCCACCTTCTAAATGTTGAACCAATTTTTTATCTAAATCAGCTGAAACCTGTCCTGTTGCAACAGCAGATGTTGCTAATGGTGCAAATGCCATCCAGCCACCTAAAATTACAAATACTACAATAATTACACCTAATCCAAAAGAGATTACTTTTGAAGGGTTATCTGATGGTCTACCTATACTATTCATATTTAACTCCCTGGCTTACTAAGTGAAATTTTTTGTTGTGGTGTATTATTTTGTTGTGGAACTTGAGGTTTTTTTCCTGAAATTCTTGCTAAAACATCATTTGTAGGACCATACAGTTCTAATGTACCTTGTTTAATTAATGCTAATTTATTAGTAGCTTGTAAAATTGATGGTCTATGTGTTATTAAAATCACTGTAGTTCCACTCTCTTTTAAATGTTGAACAGCTTTAATTAAAGATAATTCACCTTGTTCATCTAAGTTTGAATTTGGTTCATCAAGAACAACTAATGCTGGATTGTCATATATAGCTCGGGCAAAAGCAATTCTTTGTTTTTGTCCTCCTGATAAAGAAGCTCCACCTGCACCAATTCTTGTATTATAACCTTCTGGAAGTCTTAAAATCAATTCATCTACACCTGCTTTTTGAGCTGCATCCACAACTTTGTGTGAATCAACATCATTGAACCTAGCAATATTTTCTGCAATTGTTCCTTCAAATAATTCTATATCTTGAGGTAAATATCCAATATATCTTCCTAAGTCATCTTTATTCCATTGATGTATATCTGCTTTATCAAGTCTTACTTTACCTTGAACAAGTGGCCATAATCCTAAGATACCCCTTGCCATTGAGGATTTACCAGCAGCACTTGGTCCAATAATACCTACAATATCACCTTTTTCTATTTTCATTGAAATTCCACTAATAGCTGGCGTCTTCGCTCCAGGAGGAATTAAAACCATCTCTTCTAGTAAAACCTCTCCTTTTGGTGCTGGTAATTCCATTAATTCTTTATCTTTTGGAAAGTCTTCTAATAATTCATCTAACCTTTCATATGAGCTTCTTGCGCCACTAAAACCTTTCCATGAATTAATTATTAAATCAAGAGGAGCTAATGCTCTACCCATAATAATAGAACCAGCAATCATCATACCAGGACTAAGTTCCATATTAATAACTAAATATCCTCCTAATCCTAACATCAACGATTGAAACATCATTCTTGTAGTTTTTGATACATTTGACCAAATAGCAGCTTTTTCACTTGCATCATTTTGTGCATTTAAGAAACTAAAATATTTTGACTGCCAACTTCTTTTAATTGCATTTCTCATACCCATTGCATTTACAACTTCTGCATTTCTTATATTTGAATCAACATACATAGTAGAAGCTCTACCAAAATTATTTGCCTCAGAAAGTTTTTCTTTTGTTGAATACTCATTTACAATTGTAAAAATAAGTAAAACGATAGCAGCTAATATTGCAAAAATACCAAAATAAATATGAAACATAAATAATACAGCTATATAAATAGGCATCCATGGTGCATCAAAAAAAGCAAAAAGTCCATTTCCTGTCATGAACTGTCTAACTTGTGTTAAATCAGACAAAGGAGTAGATGAAGCTTTTCCAGGAAATTTATTAGCTAATTCAAATAGTATATTAAATACTCTTTCACTTAAAATTGCATCTAGTTGATTTCCAACCTTTATTAAAAGTTTTGATCTAACTATTTGTAATAAAGCCATAGTTATAAATAAAACAACTACAATACCTGTAATCATTATTAGTGTAGATTCACTTCTACTTGTTATAACTCTATCATAAAGTTGTAACATATAAAGTGGTGGAACTAACATAAGTAAGTTTATAAAAAAACTGAAAAAACCAGCAACAATAAATGACTTTTTTGAAGCCATTATTGCAGCTTTTAATTCATGTACTTTTTCATCTTTTTTTTGATTGTTTTTGGCTGCCATTTTTTCTCTCTTTTAGTTTTGTCTTTGATTAGCTAAGTTAAATAGTAAGTTAATATTATCAAGTGATTTTAAGTGTAAGTCAATAAATGTGATAATACCTCTTCTAACCCACGAAGCTAAGATATCATCACTAAGTTTATTTAATTTATCTTTATCAACTACCATAAAGCCACTCACTAAAACTTTTTTTTCTTCACCTTCACCTAGAGAAATTTCTCTGTCTTCTAAAATACCACTTTTTTCAATCTCTTCTACAATTTTTTTAGTAATTTGTACTTGTTGTTCACTTTGTGTTAAAAATTTAATTGCATTTTCTAAAAGTTCAGATTGTTCACCATCTTTTTTAAACAATTGTTTACCTTTTGATTTTGAAACAAGTGGTGAATCTTCGTCTATCATAATAAGTTTTTGTTCTGGTTTATCTTTTACTGAACCAATTGCAAAAGGATATTTTCTAAGTGCTATTGGTAAATATTTTGTAATCCATTTCCCTTCATTAGTAACAGCTAAATTGACATCCCCTATTGATAAAAGTGAAATTAATCCTTTATTTTCCCCTTTTGAAAAAACAACGGGAAAAGTCAATGCTATCTGAGAAGCTTCTGTTAGCATAACTGGTATTGAGTTTAGCTCTTTTGCAAAAAACAAATCACTCATTGGTGAAATTTTTAAGTCCTTATGCTTTTCTTTGTCTAATATCTGTAAATTTTTATACATTTTTTTATCCTTCTTAATTTTTTTTGGTCTTCCTCTTTTTTTTGTTTGAAGTAAAATACCAAGTTTATTTTCTAAATCATTTATAAAATTTTTTGAAGCAGTTATATTTTGTTTATCAATACAAGTTTCAACAAATTTACTTTTTTCTTCTGTGAAATCATTGAATAATTCTTTATAATTTTTTGTTCTACTCTCTTGTGTAAAACCTAAATCTTTATAAAGTTCATGGTAAGTGATTAAGTTATCTTCTTTATCCTCAAAGTTTTTATTATAACTACTAGTTAAACTATCGTTATTTGTTTCAATATAAAACATAACATCAAATAACAAATTATCGGGTTCTACAATTGAAGATTTATATCTTCCATCCCATAAAGTACCAGTTCTATCATATTTTTTATTATAATAAACAACATATTGTCTACCTAAACTTTGCATAAATTTAGGGATAACATCAATATCTTTGGGAGTAGCTAAAAACTCAAAGCTATTTTTAGATAAAAAATAAGAGTGTATTTCTAAACTTGCTTGAGCTAATATTTTCTTTATTAACTTTTTAAAGTAGTTTTGATCTTCTAAATCTAAGAAAATATCCATAGAGTTTAAACTCTTTAACAATATATGTACTGGAATATTTTCAATAAAAACTCTTGTTTTTCTAGCCAAAACTTCACCTTAATTCAAAATTAAAGGTGAAGTTTACATTATTTATACTTAAATATTTTTTAATCCGATACTAATAAATTTCTAAAAAAATAGTGTCAGAGTAACTTATATTAATAAATCATCAACTAATATATTTTGATTACTGAATTCTATGAGTTCTATATTTGTAAATTCTACTGCATAATTTTCATTATAAAGTATGTAAGTACTATCTGACTTTTCTTCAAAATTCATTTCAGAGGAAGAAAAAACTTCAAAGATTATTCTATCGTACCCTATTCCTCCATCAATTTTGTCATATCCACCATTACCTAAAATAATAGTATCATTACCTGCTCCTGTATCAATAATATTGTCAACAAGATTATCTGTAATTACATCATTTCCACTTCCTGTATAAACATTTTCAATAATTACGCCAGTAGCTATACCTACATTATTTATACCCATATATAATTTATCAGTTAAATATAAATCTTCTATTACATTTTCTATATTTGTATCAAATCTTGAATCATTTACCTCATCTTTAAAATATTCAACAATTTGACTGTAACTATATTCATCTATACTATTTAAACTTCCTGAATTCAAATCAAGTGTAGTATTCCCAATATTATTTCTTAAATCAAAAGTATCAGTTCCACCTGCATCCCAAATAGTTTCAAATATAAAATCTGTATAATTAATTGTATATACATTATCTTCAAGATTAGTAGTATCATTTACACCATATTTCCACTGTAATGCATTTAAATCATATACTGAATACAAATTAGGTTGTAAATCTATATGTTCAAAATCAATTCTATTATAATTGATTGTAAACTCAGGGATTAGATTATAAGCTCCTGTATATGACATAATCGTATGAGCATAATCATCTTCAGCAGTAGGTAAATGTGGTTCGTTGTTATCTCCATCATCAAAAGGATGTTCTAATCCTAAAGAGTGACCTAATTCATGTACAATTGTTGACCAACCATATCTTCCTTGTGTCAAATCATAACCTGCTAAATTTGGAATGTTAAAATCTGTTGATAAAAAAACATCTCCAGCATAATCATAACTATCATTTGGATAAAAAGCAAATGCTGCTGAATCTTCTTGAGAGACTAGACTAAATCTAATATCACCATTATCGGGAATCTCTACAAAATTAAGTCCTATTATGGATTCTATTTGATTGAAAATATCTCTTACTACATCTCTTTGTATTTCATTTAATATCTCAAATCCTGAATATAATTCGCTACCATACTCATAATATGAGTCTGGAATATATTCATTAAAACTAAAAGTTAATGTAGTAGTTGAATCATCCCAGTATGAACTTGAATCTAAACTTGAAACTCCTAGCGAGCTAAAATTTGCTAAGTCCCCTAATCCAGTATTTTCATAACTTTGAGAAAACATATAATTATTTATTAAATCTTCTATTTGATTTAAAATTGAAGCTTCATCATCTTGTGATGTTCCATTTATTATTGCAATTGGAAGAGTATTTATAGTAACAAATGGATTATTTTCAATCTCATCAACCCAATATTGAAAACCACTTACTCCACCATCTTGTGCTATTTGTTCTTGTTCATTGATAATAACTTGCATCTGCTCATTAGTTAAATCAAAAATTTCTTGGAACATTGCTTTAACTAAATCTTCTGTTGTCATTTGACTATATACATCTTTATAATTACTATCTAACATCATTACAGAAGATATTACTTCAAGTGCTATAGAATCATTAAACTGCATATAATAATCTAATTGTTCATTTGTTGGTATATCCCTATAAATAGAGATATATAAAGCTGCAATTTTTTCTAATCTTGTCATTATTTTTCCTTAATTGTTTCTAAAAGGCTTATAAAACTTTTCATCTGCTAAAGATAATAATTGTTCATCACCTTTACTATCGCCATAGGCATATATATAATCAAACATTGATAAATCATACTTTTCTTTTAATCTATTAACTTTTTCTAATCCATAACAATTTTTAGTAAAAAGTTTACCACTTACAATACCATTTTTAAATTCTAATTTAGTTGCAAGTAGTTCTAAATCATTTTTTTGACACCAAGGTTTAAGCCACGCTTCAATAGAAGCAGAGATAACAACCACCTTATGATTTTGTTTTTTATGCCAAGTAATTCTTTCTATTGCCTTAGTTCTAATTATACTATCTAAACAATTTAAAGAATATTCATTTGCCTTGTTTTCAAACTTTTCTTTTTCCATACCTTTAAAAAAATATGCCAACATAAGTTCTTTAGCTTTATAATTTGGAATAAATTTCAACTTATACAAAACTAACATAGGAGATAAAACAATTAATCCTAAAATCATTTTTAAATCTCCAACTGCATATCTTATAAATTTAAATAATGTATCCTCATAACTTATTGTTCCATCAAAATCAAACAATGCTAACTTTTCCATTTAACTTACCTTATAATCATAAACTTCAGTGCCATCGCCAAAATTCTACTATCGTCTTCATTTGGTTGATGAGGATTTGAATAGATAAATTTTATTTCATTTACCTCATCTGTTTTAATTAATTTTTTATCAAATGTCAATTTAATATTAGAATCTCTTGAATCTATTTCAATCTTACCTATTTGAGTTTGATTTAATAAAATTTCTATTTTTTGTTCCCCAAGAGTCATTACACTTAGTTCTAAATCTCCTTTTATTTCATCCTTAGAATCTAATATAAATAAAATACTTGAACTGTTATTCAAAGACCATCTATGTTTTTCTTCTGGATTTGACCAACCTTCAAAATATATTTTTTTACTATTATGTTTAATTACTCTATTTGTAGAAATAGTATCTAAAACTCTATAATCAACCTTTGCTATTCCATCAAAATCAAATTTATACTTAGATGCAATTATAATATTTGTATCTAATACTTTATAATGGTATTTAAAATAATTGTCTATTAACATTGTTTCTATATTATTGGTATTTTTAAAAAATATAAATGTATCTGTATTATTTTTCTGCTCTTTTGAAAAATTATTAAGATAAGCATAACTATTAGGGTTTAAATATTTAGTTAAAAGTGCTGAAGAAGCCTCATCGACAACAATATTTCCAAATGATTTATTATAGGTTTTAAAATTTTGAATAAAAGATTGTGTAGCTGCTATTTTTTTAAAATCTGCAAATACAAAATTATTCCAAGGTTTAGAATCAAGATTACCTTTATTGTTCGGGAAACATATTATTGATAAGAAAGGAACAAAAATAAAAACAATAACACTAATTTTTTTTAGAAAAATATAGTCTTTAAATAAAAATGTTACAAGTAGTGGCCAAATAAAAATAAGAATTAATGGAAAAGCATAATAGTTTGAAAAACTACTTGGCATAGAATTAACTGCAAAAAAAGACAAAAGAATCCATGGCAATGTTGCAAAAAAAGATGCTAAAAAAAGAATATTTCTTGTAAAAAAAGATATTAAAAAAGTAAAAAACAAAGGTAAATATATATATTCCCTATTTTCAAAAAGAAAATTAAGCCTTTGAACAATCAAATCATATGTAATATGAGCAAAGATTGGTGTACCTAAATAGATTCTTTCCAAAGCATTATCTGTACCTGCAAAATATGATTTTTGAATTAAAATTGTAATAACACTATAAAGAAATGCAACAAATGCATATACTGCTAGTTTTTTATCAATAACATTTAAACTTTTCTCTTGTATACATAAAAATAAATTAATGATAAAGATTAAACCAAAAAGATGAAATCCCGCATCTTCTCTAATACTCAATAAAAATATAAAAGAAAAAGTAGCTAGGAAAAAATTTTTTGAGTAAAAAGATACCATAAAAAATATTATCAAACTAGGAATTGCAATTTCTATATGTGGAAACCCTATCATTGCCAATGATTGGGCATTGAAAGATGATAAAATAGCAATAACAAACAATAAAAATATCTTATATATATTCAACTCTTTTAATCTATTTATTCCCAAAAAATAAATTGATAATGAGATAAGCCCATTCATTGAACCAATAAATAGTGAAAAATAAGAACTAGGAGATAAAAAATAAAAAAAATTTTCATATAAAAAAGAGAAAAAAATAAAAAAAGGTGAAAAATGTGTATAAAAAAAAGTCTTTCCCAAATGTGTATTATGTAGGACTTCAGGATTACTCAAAGGCCAATTATATCCACTACTAATCAAATATGTAAACCATCCAACATCTAGTAGTGTAGCACCTGAGTTATAAACTTGATTTAATACATATGATGTATAAAAAAATGTAGGAATTAAAAAACTAAAAAAAAGAAAAAGATATTTTATAGTATTAATATTTTTCATCAAGGCTTATATATTTAACTTTTTAAAAATAAATTCTGGGATATGTTTTATAATCAACATGACAAATTGCCAAATAGCTTTAGTATATAATATATTTTTACTTTTTTGCTGAGCATTAAAAATATCTAGTGCTACTTCATCTGGATTAGCTGTCAATTTTGGAGGCAAATCTAAATCTTCTGTCATTTTAGTATTTACGAAACCTGGTTTTACAGTAAGTACATTTATATTGTATTCAGATAATCTATTTCTTAATCCACTTAAATATGCACTAAATGCAGCTTTACTTGAACCATAAATATAGTTTGCTTTTCTTCCTCTATCACCGGCAACTGAACTTATTCCAACAATAAAACCATTTCTATTTTTTTGCATATCATTAGAGATAATATTTAAAATACTAACTGCTCCAGTAAAGTTTACATTTATAGTATTTAAAGTTTTATTCCAATCATTTTGACAATCTATTTGATCAGCCATAAAACCTGAAACTACAATCACGCCTAAAGGTTTAGGTTCTAAAAAATCATAAAACTCTTGATGCTTATTAAAATCTGTAATATCAAACTCTTTTAAAGATACATTTACACCACTTCTTAATTTTATATCAGTAGAAAACTCTTCTAATAAATCAATATCTCTTCCTGTAAGATATAAATCGTATCCATTTTTAGCATAAACTCTTGCAAGTTCTTTCCCAATATCACTTTTTGCTCCAATAATCAAAACATAACTCATATTATAATCCTAGTCTTTTACTTTGTAGTGAATGAAATTTTTTATCCATATTGTTTTGCTTTCTAAAATCTCTAAATTGATTAATATAAGGGTAACCTTTTTCAAAAATCTCTTTTTTTACCCTTACATCTTTAGTTAAATATATTCTACCATTATATTTAATTACAATTTTATCTAATTTGTCTAGTAGTTCAAATAAGCCTTTTTGGATTTTAAAATCTAAAGCTAAACTATACCCTTCCATTGGAAAAGATAGATAATTTTTATTTGCTTCACCATATAGTTTAAGTACAGCTAAGAAAGAGCCTTTGCCACTTGTTGCTATCTCTTCAAGTATCTCTTTTAAACCTTCAAAACTTGATTCTTTTGACAATATAAATTGATATTGAGTAAAACCATTTTTCCCATATATTCTATTCCAATTTTTTATTGCATCTAAAGGATAAAAAAAAGTATCTATGTCAACCTTTTGATTACTTATACCATCTTTTGCTTTTTTATAATATAACCAATTAAAAATCTTTACACTTAAATTGTTTAAAATAAATGAGGGAAATGTAAAAGGGATATTTTTTTTCTTTTTTTCTTTAAAATCAAGTTTGCCATCATCATGAAAGTCTCCTACCATAAGTAAACATTTACCCAAATTCTCATTTTTTGCCAAACAATCAATCCAGGCAACAGAATAAGGCATATGTTTATATTTTTCAAAAAAGTCAAAGGTTTCTTTTAAATTTTTCGTTTTTATTGTAGTTTGATTTATATATTTTGAATTAATCTTTTTTAAAACAATCTTTGCATCAAGAATAACTCCTGTTAATCCCATACCACTACAAGTAGCTAAAAAAAGTTCATCACCTTTTTTAGATGTTACAACTTTACCATTTTCAAGCATTATATTAAACTCTTCTACACAAGAGGAGAAACACCCTTCAACATGATGATTTTTTCCATGAACATCACTTGCAATTGCACCACCTACAGTTATAAGTTTAGTTCCTGGTGTAACTTTTAAAAACCAACCTTTTGGTACGAAAGTTTCTATTATATCGCTTAGTAATACACCAGCTTGACAATGTAAAACACCAGTTTTTTCATCAAAATCAATAAAATAATCATATGTTTTACAATTTAATATATTTTTATTTAAAGCACTATCTCCATAACTTCTACCATTTCCATAAGCAATAAACTCTTTATCTTCTAAGATATATTTTTTTAATTGCTTTTTATTTTCTAGATTTTTTATATTAGACTTTATTTTAGGATACATACCCCATGAAAACAAATTCATATTTAAACCTTTTTATCTATAAAAACATATTTTTTATCTAAGTAATATTTAGTAATATACCCTATACTTAAACCTATAACTGCTCCAATATACTTTGCATTTTGATTTTCAAATATATAAAAAAATCCAATTTCAAATCCCCAAAAAATAAATGTAGTAAAAACACCCATTAAAGAATAAAGAAAAAACTTTTTGCCTTCATCTTTTTTCCCTTTTGTTTCGTGATAAAAAATATATTTTTTATCTAAAATATATTTTAATACAAGCCCTGCTAATGTTCCTAAAAACATAGCAAAATAAAGACTTAAAAAACCATCATAAATACTAAAACTTATATATTGAAATGATATATTTACAAAAGTGGAAAAGATAGCAAATATAAGATACTTTATACCTATCATTAATAAAGTATCCAAGAAAAAGTTGCAATCCAGCCAACAATACTTAATTGGATAAATCTATCAGTTAAAACAATCTTTGTAGGATTACCACTATTTTTTAAAACAAAACTAATCTGTAGATATCTCATAATACCCAAGATAACAAAAAATGCCGTCAAATAAAGATATTCTGAATTAAACCTTTGTATAACTTCTGTGGATGCGGTATAACTAATATATGAAACAATTACAATAGAAGCCATTATAGCCATTGAAGTATCTAAAAACTTTAAATTATAACCATCTACAACTTTTCTCATTTTTTCCCCTGTATCAAGAAAAATCAAAACATCATCTCTTCTTTTGGCTAAGGCTAAAAATAAAGCAAGTAAAAAAGTCATAATTACAATCCATTTAGATAAGTGTATATTTGTGATAAAAGCACCAACAAAAAGTCTTATTACAAATCCAATTGCTATAATTGTTATATCTAAAATAGCTATGTGTTTAAAAAAAAAGCTATATGCAATATTCATAAAAACATAAACTAAAAGTAATCCTATTGCATTTGTAGATAAACTAAACATAATAATAAAACCTGCTGAAAAAAGAACACTCATACAAATAATTGCATGTGTTTTACTTATAGTTTGGGCAGCTAATGGTCTAAATTTTTTCGTTGCATGTTTTTTATCCTCTTCAACATCATGATAATCATTCAAGATATAGATTCCACTTGCAGTCAAACTAAAGGCAACAAAAGCTAAAAAAGTATCACTTAATAATGATATATCTGTAATTTTCATAGCAAAAAACATGGGTAAAAAAATAAATAAATTTTTGATATACTGATGTATTCTCAAAAGTTTTATGTATTCTGACATATAAAATTCTTTTTGGTAAATATATAAAATGAAATATTATCTTAAATTTATTAAATAGCTAATTACTCGAAAGATAAACTCTTTATTGCCATAGCTAAATTTCTTTTATCTATTTCATTTGGTTGATGAGGATTGGCATATTCAAAATACAAAGTATTTGTCTCTTTTAACAAATTTTTATCAAAAGGGATTGAAACTGTTATATCTCTTGAATTAATAATTTCTGTTTTAAGTAAATTTGAATTAAGATAGATATTAATTAGTTGTTCTCCTAATGTCACTATATTTAAAACTATTTTTCCCTCAAACTTCTCTTTGTCATTTAATTTAAAAATAATAGAAGATGAACTATCTAAAGACCATCTATGTGTTTTTTCTGGATTTGACCAAGAATCAAATAAAAGCTTATTACTTATATGAGAAAGAATCTCTTTGGGCTTTATAGCTTTTAAAAAATCTTCATATAAAATTTTATTTGTTGATTTTGGAAGATTATTTACTATGTCTTTTCTTGCTAATACAGCATAGTTAAATTCTGATTTTATTAACCTTTGCTTATCTTCATTTGACATATTTTCAACATCATAAATATTTGTATGTAGTTTTTCTCTTGAAGTATTCACTAAATATTTTATTATATATTTTTCATTATATTTTTGTTTAGTTAAATCCCAAAACATATCTTCATATTGATTAATCCAGGCTGCTATAAGTTCAGGATTTTTAGAAAGAACATAATCAACATCAAATTTATTATGCCCTGCTGAAAAATTTCTACCACTAATATCAAGTTTTGCTAAGTATTTATCATTTAGTCCTAGTATATCTATTGTTTTAAGTCCACTATAAAAAGGAACCTTTCCTACAGCATCAATCGCAAGAATATAATCAGAAGGTACTACTTTTAAAAACTTTCCTAAATAAATCCACATATCGTAATCTTTTTTTTCATATGAAAAACGTGCATCTTTAAAAAATACTATCATACTTAATGCAATAGCCAATATAACTAAAAATGATTTTAAAAATAAACTTTTTTTCTCAAGAAAGAAAATAAAAAAATATATCCCCAAGGCTAGAAATGGTAAAAGAAATCTTTCTTGGTATATATCACCACCAATATATAATATATAACTTAACCATACAATAAAAAATGTCAATTCAAAACAGATAATATTCTTAAAACCCGCTTTAAACTTCTTCCATATAAAGTAAAATACAAAAATACAAAAAAATGCAATTGCATTATAAAAACTCTCTTCATATAAAAATAAAAACCCTGATTTTATTCTTTTTAAAATATCCCCTGAAACCTTTGCATAATATGTATTTGCTATAACATCATCATAATAATAAAGTCTGAATAAGGTATAACAAACCATAATAAAAACAATAAAAATAAAAAGCTCTAAGCTAAGTTTTCTTTTTGAAGAGATAAATAGATATAAAACAACTATTAAAGGTAAGATAAATCCATCAACTCTTAAAAGTATAGATATTAAGGATAAAAAAAAGAGCCAAAAAAGTTTTGGAGTATCATCTTTTTTTAGTACATACCAAAAACAAATAAAAATAAAAAATACAAAAATAGTCTCTAGTCCAGTATTTATATTTGCCCAAATTGCTGGATTTAAGGATAACAATAATGTTGCTAAATAGGAAAGTTGTTTATCAAAATTTATATTTATTAATTTAAAAAATATAAAAAGAGAAGCATAAAGAAATAAACTATTTATAACTACACTATAAATATATATATACTCTGTAGTAAAATAGTAACCAATAGAGACAAAAATAAGATATAAGAAATTTGAATACCCTTCAACTCTTTCACCAATATTAAAAACTATACCATTACCTAAAAATAAATTTTCTGCATACTTGTAGGTGATAAAAGCATCATCAGATGTAAAGGCATGACCACTAGTTAATTCACCTGAATAACCAAAAAGAAAATGTATTAAAATCCCTAAAAAAGATATTAAGAAAATAATAATAAAAACTGTAATAGATAAAAATATAGTATTGTTTTTTTCAGCTTTTATCATAATCTTGATGCCTTATTCAATCTGAATTAAAAATGAAAAATTATTTTATCTAAATGATACTTAATTGAATTTATGGGATAAGTTTTTATAAGAAATGGCTCATAGTTATGAGCCATTTTTTTAAGATAAAAGATCTGTCAAATAATTTTCTGCATCAATATTATTTGAACCAACTAAAGTTGTTGTAAATGTACCAGATGTTCCTTCAATGCCATCAGACCAAGTTCCTGATAAGTTGGTGTCTGTAAAAGTACCAAAATATGAAAAAACACCATTTTGAGATATAGTCCCATCTTGTATATCTATAGTATCTGAAAGATAACCACCTTCACTCCAAGATGGATTATACCAAACACCTGAAGCATAATCATCATATACATTTAATGCTACATAACCATTCATTCCACCAGAATATGTACCATAATATAGTCCATCAGTAACCAAGTCTATTCCATTTGAAATATTAATATCCAAACCAAAAGCATTTGAATAATTATTTATTGCACTTGTAACACTAGTTACTGCACATGCTTGATTTAAACCATCAGTACCTCCACCATTTAATAGTGCAATTGGTAATGTATATTCAGTTATATATGGATTGTTTTCTATTTCATTTACCCAATATTGAAATCCATTTACACCTCCATTTTGTGCTAAAACTTCTTGTTCTTGAATCAATGTATTCATTTGAGAATCTGAATACCCAAAAATTTTTTGAAACATACTTTTAACTAAATTTTCAGAATCTAAAGAGTTGTAATATGAATATTGAGGACTATTCATCATCATTGTTGAAGAGATAACTTCTAAAGCTATAGAATCATTAAAAGATACATATTGATGTAGCTGTTCACTTGTAGGTGTTTCTTCAAAAATAGACACATATAGTGCAGCCAATTGTTTTATTCTTATCTCATTTGCCATTTTCATCTCCTTGCATAATAATTATTATTATACAAAGAGCTTAATAAAATAATGATAAATTATAATTATTAGTTATTATTGAAAATCAAAATTTGAAGTATCTATATCGACAATTCCCTGTAATCTTATAACTATATCTGTAGTATCTGAAAAAATTGTATCAGAAGACAAATCTTCTACAACATAAGTAAATTCTTCAAATTCAAACCAAGTTATAATGGCATTTGTACTTCCATCTCCACTAGCTGCAATATTGATTGCTTGACTTAGAGTTAGTGCTGATGAAACATCAAGTTGAAGATGAAAATTTTCTGTACCTTGATTTACAATTTCTAATACATCTTCTGTTGAATTAAAGTCAACAATGGTGTCCATTGAACTTGATGTACTATCTAATACTTTAAATAAAAATTTATCTTGTCCAGAACCACCAATCAAAGTATCTGCACCCTTCCCACCTACTAATAAGTCAAGTCCTGATTCTCCATATATGATATCATCACCATCTCCACCATAAAGGTTATCATTGTCTTCATTTCCATTTAAAACATCATCACCTAAGCCACCATATATAGTATCATTTCCAGATAAACCATCTATAGTATCTGCTTCTGCGTAACTATAAATAGTATCATCCCCTGCACCACCATATATCTCATCCATTCCATCATTTCCATAGATTAAGTCATTTCCAGAGCCGCCATCTACGAAATTGGTTCCAATACCTAAATAGATAGTATCATTTCCTGTACCACCATAAAGAATATTATCCCCTGCTCCTGCATTTATAACATCATTTCCACTATTTCCATCTATGAAATCGTCGCCATCTTCACCATATAAGTAATCATTGCCAACGCCACCTTCTATAGTGTCATTTCCAGCTTCTCCATGGATATAATCATCTCCATCACCACCATAAAGTTTATCATCACCATCACTTGCATAAATAGTGTCATTACCATCGTTTCCATAAATAGTATCTGCCCCTGTATCAGCATAAATAGTATCATCACCATCCCCTGCTTCAACCATATTATCTCCAGAATAAGTAAGAATTGTATCATTCCCATCTAATCCATAAATATAATTATCAGTATCAGAACCATTTAAAAAATCATCCATTACAGTTCCAGTGATAGTAGCACCTTGAATTGAATCATTTTCATTTAACCATGTTTCATATGAAGATATTACAGAAGAAACCATTGAAGCAATATCATCCAAGCCTTGTTCATCTGTACCATTTATAACTGCAATTACAATTGTTTCTTCAGTAATAAAAGGATTGTTATCAACTTGATCAACCCAATATTGAAAACCATCTACACCGCCATTAAGTGCAATTTGTGCTTGTTCGGCTATGATTGTGTCCATTTGTGAAGAAGTATAACCAAATAGTGTTTGAAATACAGCTTTTACTAAGGCTTGTGTTTCACTTGGAAGTTGCAAAGCTGCACTTGCTGAAGCCATAGTACTAGCTATTGTTTCAAGAGGAATATTATCTGAAAAACTCGCATATTCATTTAATTGTTCAGAAGTTGGTTCTTTCCCAAAAATTGATAAGTATAATACTGCAATAGTCTCAACTCTAGTCATAATATTCCTTTAGAATTTGTTAGAATTTTGTATTTTATCCAATTGGAACTTAATTGAGTTTTTATTAGTTAAATTTTGCTATCAAAAAAGTAAAATTAACTCAAATAATATGAATCAAATTTAAAGATAAAAGATTTAAAAAATTTTATAATAATAATGCATCTGTAGACTCATCTATACCCATTAAAGTTGCAGAATTATTATCTGATTCAATATCGCTAATTGTTCTTCCTAAATATGAAGGAAAAGCTACTTCTAGTGAACCATTAAAAGATAATTCAGATGTTCCAGAG
This sequence comes from Arcobacter sp., assembly GCA_003252105.1. Taxonomy (GTDB): domain Bacteria; phylum Campylobacterota; class Campylobacteria; order Campylobacterales; family Arcobacteraceae; genus Halarcobacter. The sequence goes on along the minus strand of QKDL01000050.1, from coordinate 109,768 downwards.
TTTATACTCCAACCATTTGATGAAGATATTGTCAAATCATGTTCAGAAGATGAAAAGATATATTGATCTACACTTCTTGCTTCACCATCAAGGGAATAAATTGTTTGAGCATCTTCTTCACGTGTTAAGGTTACACTGCCTAATACCATGGCTAATGCAAAATAAAAATTATCATCATTGTATGCTGCATCAACTATTGCATTCCACATATCATCATAATCATCCACTGTAGATAAATCTAATTCTAGATTTACAAGTTGTGAATCAAATAAAAAACTAACATCAGTATAAGGTATATCATCTAATGGTTTTGAGGAATCATAATTGCTAGAAGTTGCTTCATTTGAAACTGATAATATTAGAGAATCCTCAGTTTCAATATTGTAATAAAGGTTATAATCATCTATTATATTTGCCGTACTTTCTTCTAAAGAACTTGTATCTGCTGTACCATTTATCAAGGCAATAGGCAAGGTACTTTGTGTAACAAAAGGATTGTTTTCAAGCTCATTTACCCAGTATTGAAAACCTTCTGAGCCTTCATTTGTACTAATTATTTGATTCATCTGTTCTGTTGATAAATTAAATACAGATTGAAACATCTCCATAACATACAATGAACTATCCATAGAATTAAAATTATCTAATTTTCCACTATCAGAGACCATCAATGCTGATAAAACCTCTAATGTAATAGAATCATTTATACTTGCATATCCATGTAGTGTATCTACACTAGGAGATTCACCAAATATAGAAAGATAAAGTGAAGCTATTTTTTGTAACCTTGTCATTTCATTCCTTTATTTTATATATAATATTATTATACATATATATAAATAAAAAGAAAATATGTACTGTAAAATTAAAATCAAAAAGATATTTTTACTATATTATAAATTGCACATGTGATGATTGGTTTACAATATTTAATTAATACAACAACTTTATTAAACTACTTTTTTATTACTTTTTTGATAATATTCCGTATGTTAAAATCTTATACAGTATCTTTAAAAATAGATAGAAAAAATATACCAACACAAAAACACTTTCAGCAAATTGATATATGGCTAAAAAATATATTATATATATCAAATGTAGATGATGTATCTAGTAAAAAAATTGAAGAAGAATTGATACAAAAGACATCTCTTTTATACAATAAATTTTTAAATACTTTAAAAATACCTGTTTTTGAATTGCCTGAAATATTATCTATAATTGAAGATAAACAAAATTTAGAAATAAAAATATTATTAAAACATATAGATTATATCCCTACAAGTATTTTTAATAATGTTTTCAATCTATGCTTAAAATATATCATCAATTATTTTATAAATAGCAGTTCAAAAAACAATATATTAAATTTTTATAAGATATTACAAAAAGAGATTATACAACCCTATAGTCATTTTTCAGGAACAGCTAAATCCTCAATACCTATTTTGGAAACAGCTTTTAAAATGAATATACCTATTATAAATATCTCAAGAGGTATTGCTCAGTTGGGATGGGGTTGTAATTCGACTATGCTTATAGGAAGTTCAGTAAGTGAAGATTCAAAAATTGGTTCTCAAATAGTTGGAAATAAAATGCTTAGTGCTATATTTCTGAAAAAAGCTGGTTTGCCATACCCTATACACAAACTCCTCTTTAAAAAAGAGGATTGTATTAATGCTATCAACAAAATACCATATCCCGTTGTTGTTAAACCTTGTGATGAAAATGAAGGAAGAGGAGTAACAATAAATATTGAAGATGACAAAAAACTGATAAAGGCTTTTAACATAGCAAAAGAGGCTTCATCATCAGGACAAATACTTGTAGAAAAACAAGTAAAAGGGACTTGTCATCGTATTTTTGTAGTAAAACAAAAAATACTTTATGTAGTAAAAAGAGAACCTAAATCTATTAAAGCTGATGGCAAGAGTACAATAAAAGAGTTGATTTTAAAAGCAAATGAAGAAAATGAACTTTTACCACCATGGGAAAAAACAGAAATCTTTCCTTTAGATGAAGAAACACAAGAGGTACTATCTACTTATAATCTAAATTTAGAATCAGTTGTACAAAAAGGTCAATGGATACCTTTAAGATTTATAGAATCATCGCAATATGGTGGAAGAAATGTTGACTTAACAGATAAAATACATCCTGAAAATAAAGCTATTGCCTTCAAAGCAGCAAGAGTATTTGGTATGGAAGTTGCTGGAATAGATATTATATCTGATGATATCTCAATTCCTTGGTATGAAAATGGTGCTATTATAAATGAAGTAAATTTTTCTCCACAATTAGGGCAAGATAATTTTTCTAAAAATAAAATTCCAATTTTTTTGAACTCAATTATTCAAAATAATGGAAAAATTCCAATAACAGTTATAATAGGAAAACAAAAAGCTTTAGAAGAAGCTACAAAATTACAAAAAACTATTTTAGACTCGTATATTAGTTATAATAAAAATGAACAGATAATCTCTTTGTTATTGGATAAACAATTAAAACATCTTATTATTCTAGTGCAAGAAGAACAGATACCAATAGATTATATAATAGATAAAATTAATAAACTTATCATTATAGAAGAAGAAAAAAAATATTTTTCAAAAGAGTTTATTAATTTATACGAAGAAAAAATAAAAAACAAACAATAAAATAAAACTTTCTAATTGTATATACTAATATAAATTAATTCTATTTTTTAAATATTTCTATTTAGTTAGTGTATATTTTTTTAAAACTAATGAACAATAATATTTATTCGATAAATTCCTATTAAAATATAAAATCTTTTATAGCCTTTTTACGAGCTAAAAAAAAAGCCAAGGAGTAAACTCCTTGGCTTTTAGATTGCTTTCTTTATGTATAAAAACTAAATAATTAGTTATTATAAAACAAAGTTTCCGTCAACGAATCCTACAGTATCACCGAAGTCTACAGAACCAATAATAGAAGCATCTGTAAATTGAGCATCACCTGTAACATTGTTAGCAGTTACTTCAACTACTAAGTACTCTCCATCATTAGCAAGATTTTCAATCATTAAGATTGATTTTTGTGTTGTACCAACTAATGTACCTGTACCAGCATAAGCATCAACAGCAAATGTTCCAGCTACAGCATTTGCGTTACCAGAAGTACCGTTTAATGCAGCTAAAATTTGAGAATCAGTTAAAGTATCAAATGAAACAGTTGAAGTTGTGTTACCATATGCTGTTTCGATATCTGCTGAATCAGCTACAACAACTGAATTTGCTGAGAAAGAAACAAGGTCTGCTTCTAAGTCAGTATCAATTGAATTTCTTGAAACTGTTGAACCACTTAATGTATATTGGTTATCTAACCAAGCAGTAAAATCAAGTTGATCATTAGCAGCAACTAAATCAGCAGTACCTGTGTCACCATCGTGGTCATAAGCAACTGTTGCAGTGAAGTTAACAATTGTATCATTTCCAATTGAAGTTGTATCGAATACTACGATATCTCCAGTAGAAACAGTTTCAATATTAGCATTAACACCAACTACACCAGTATCAACTAATCCATCGTAAGAGTTTAATACGATAACGTCGTTATCTAAACCACCATTTACAATATTAGTATCAGTAGAAGCAGACATTACACCAGCTTGAACAGCATCTTCAATTACACCAATAGTAGTGATAGCATCATATGCAGCTTCTACAGAAGCAGCAGTGATATCAGAATCTGCAAATTTTTCTTGAATGTCAGCTAAAATACCAGCTTCTTCAGATGCAGTTAATGTAGTAAATGCAGCATCAGAGATAGTATACTCTACAGCATCATCAAGATTTACTATAGCACCATCAACTAAATAACCAACACTTAAGTTACCATTTGAATCAATAGAAGCTACTGCTAATTTAGATAATACATCATCATTATTAATTGCATTCATAATTGCTTTATATAAATCTAATTCAGTAGTTAAATAACCATTAGATGCAACAATTGTAGCAGTTGCTTCAAAACCTGAATCAAGGTTAAGAGCATCAACTAATCCTTGAGTAGCTAATGTAACAGTTACAGTTCTACCAAATAATAATTCAGTTTCATTGATGTTATAAGTTCTTACACCACCATCATCAACAGCTTGTACACCTAAATCAGCAGCTGAAGTTCCAGCTGTTTGTACAAAAATAGCTTTTTGAGCTGTATTTGAAGCATAAATTGTATCTTTACCAGAACCAGTATCAACTTCAATATTTACAGTATTACCATTTACAGTATCTGAACCACTTCCTAAGTTAATTAATGCTTCATGAATCGCATCAACAGAAGTAGTTGAAACAGTGTTGTTTCCAGATAAAGAAGTGATGAATGCTTTTGTTAAATCACTACCAGAAGTATCTTGTCCATCAATAGATACAGAAATACTATCATCATTTGAACCAGTATTAATATCTACTTGAGCTCCACCATTTGCATCAATAAGAATTGTATCAACACCTGTACCAGTTGTTACAGTGAATGAGTTATCTTCATCTAAAGAAGATGGTAACTGTGTACCAAAAGAAATAGTTTCTCTTAAGTAAACATTTCCACCACCTGTAGCAGTAAATGTATCAATATCTGCAGCAGCAGTAACTGAACCAATACTTAAGTTACCCATAAATGCATTTGCATTTAAAGTTTCTAATGTTCCACCGAATGCATCTCTTACAGTTAATGCAGCATAAGAGTTATCAGTTCTAGATTCAGAATCAATAATAACAGTATCTAATGCACCATTAGTTGATCTGATGATACCTAAGTTTGAAGGTAAGTCTTCGTTTCCAAATACAGTAATATTGAATTGATCAATACCATCAGTTTGGTCAACATCTGTATCTGGAGCAAGAGCATCTTGTGATTTACCACCAACGATTAAATCACCACCATCTGCATCTCTACCAACTTTTGTAAGTTCGATATTTACAGATAAAGGAACATCAGCAGTTTGTGCTGGATCAGCGTTCATAGAGTTATTTTGGTCAGTATCATACTCAACAGCAGTTGTAGTAAATGTACCTTCAACTAATTCTTCAGAACCAGAGTTTGTAACTAAGATTGGGTAGTAGTAACCAGCTGAATCACCTGAATCATAAACAGAAACTGGGATTGAGAAAACACCCTCTGCAATTGGAGCTAAAGAAGCTGTTACAGTGTCAAGTCCTTGAGCTGCTAATTGAGCATTGATAGCATCAACAACATCACCATAAGCACTTGTAAAATCTAATGTAGCATCAGATTCGATAGCAGAAAGATCAACAACTACTTCAGTAGTACCTACGAAAAATGATAAACTTGTAGTACCATCAATTGGGTTACCACCCTCTACATTTGAAACTGCATTTAACATTCTGATTAATAATTCAGAACCAGAAGTTTCTTGACCAGATACTAAATAATCTTCATCAAAATAAACAGTTAAATCTGAAGCATCTTCATCAGAGTTAAAGTTATCAGTATGATCCATAGTAATAGTCATATCTGCAGTATTTCTGATAACACCAGCATCAGTTAATGTAGTTAAGTTTTCAATAACTAAGTCACCATCAGAATATGAAGAACCAATTTTTGTAATACCAGTCATGTTTTTTGCATCTAATACTGCATATCCATTACCATCAGAAAAATCTTGTGCTTCAATTTCTACGATTTCTACACTTGTAGTTCTTGGTTGAACATCAGTTACAACACCATTATCACTTGTAACTTGTTGAGTAGTGATTTGTGCCTTTAATGTATCTGTTGAAGCTCCACCATCAATTCTATCTCCAGTTGCTAAAGTGTTAGCTACTGAACCAGTATAAGCAACTTGGTTGATATCAGCGATAAAAGTATCTTTATCTGCAGTACCAACTAATACATCGTTTGCTACTGTTAAGTATTGAGTTTCACCATCTTGCTCAGTTGGAGTTTCTGTACCACCGTCTGGGTAAGCTGCTTCATAAGCAGTTACAATTGAAGCAACATCAGTAGCTAATGCAGCTTGACCTGCTTCATCAGCACCATTAATTAATGCGATAGCAAGGTTACTTGCATCAATAAATGGATTATTTTCTACTTCATTAACCCAATATGCAAAACCATCAGATGCAGTATCAACTTCAATATCAAAAATAGTATTGAAGAATGATTGTACTAATAACTCTGTAGTTAATGATTCATAACCAGATGCAATTGGGCTATCACCCATCATTGTTGCATTAATTACTTCTAATGCAATATCTTCGTTAAGACCTGCATAAGTATTAAGTTGTTCAGCAGATGGAGTAGTTCCCATCACCGCTTTGTATAAAGAAGCAATCTTCTCTAATCTTGTCATGTATTCTCCTTAGTTTATACTTAATATTAAGTTTTCATCCAGTTAATTCCATCTAGCATCAACATCTACATTGAAACTAGATGTCTGCATGCATTACTCTGGACTAAACTTCAAAATTATAACATCAAATCCTTAAACTAAGCATAAATTGAAGCCTACAAATACCATCTTATAACAAATATAAACTATTTTTAAATAATAATGTTACCAATTTGTAATATTCATACATTTTTGTCCATAATTTGTCACTAAAATCGGTAAAGTATTTAATAATATATATATATTAATTATCTTTGTTTTTTATCTTTTGTAGGCCACTATTGAATAGTCTTGAGCTTGATTAGCATATTTTACTAGATTATTTATATCTTGAGCATCCTCACTATTAAGTAACATTGGCTCTTTTAGAGGACTTAACTTATGTACTTGTATATCTTTATAACCTTTGTATTGTGCTATAAACTCAAGCAATGTTGAGGGGATAGGATTTTTGTGAGTTGGATCTGTATAGAAGCTACATGAACCCACATGTAGATTTTCAGGGTTTGGTGTTTCAAAGATAATTAAACCATCTTTTTTTAAAACATTATAACATAATTCAAAAAACAATAATAGATTTTCAAAGCTAATATGTTCTACAAAATGAAATGCAGTTATAACTTTAAAACTCTCTTCTTTTTGATTTTTTAGATACTCTATTGCTTCACTATATGTCACATCTAAGTTATAAGATAGTGATTGATTAATCATAGCTTTATTTAAGTCAATTCCTTTTGCTTTTAGGTTGTTATCTTTTAGTAGTTCTAAGAACTCTCCCCTACCACAACCTATATCTAAAATCATATCATCACTATTAACTGTTTTTTTTAATAAATCTAAATAATAACTTTGTCTATTTTTTATATCTTCTCTTTTTCCTCTAAATCTATCCTCAAATTTAATATAAAAATCATCTAATTGATTATTGCAATTTTTATTCTCATTTTCAATAGATTGAATTTTTTTTATATATTTAGGTAAAAAAACTAGATAATAAATTATTTGAAATATGTAACCTAATATGGGTATATTTTTTATAAATTTTTTTATGTTGTTCATTTTTTTATTCCTAGTTTAAAAAGTAGTTTTTGGAAAAAGTTAAACTCTTTATTTATATATTTTATAATCCTTGCAGGATTTCCACCTACAACTGCAAAGTCTGGTACGTCCTTTGTAACTACACTTCCAGCTGCTACAACACTATCTTTACCAATAGTAACTCCACCTAATACTATACTACTACTTGCTATCCAAGCACCACTTTTTATATGTATTGGCTTTTCTGTTATTGTTTCTTGTCTTTCTTGATTAAATTTAGTGATATCATGCCCTCTTGCTAATATCTTTACCCCATGCCCAAAAAAAACATAATCCTCTATAGTAATAGAACCTTTAGTATCTCCAGCATTTAAGATAGAATCTACTAAATAAATATGTGAACCTAAAAATATATTTTCGTAGCCATTAAAAACTTGAAAATCTTTTTCACAGTCTACCCAAGCACCTTTGTTTTTTATTTTTTCTAAATGCTCATTTACCATATCTACTCACTTATGATTTTTGGTTCTAGTTTGCATAAACCTATAGATTTATCATCAAAGTTTGTGATAACTTCAAAATTGGTTGCAAAGTCTATCCAATGTATACAATTATCAAGATGGTTATCTCCTACAGCTAATGCAGTTGATATTGTATATTTGCCTACACCTATATTTAATGGCATTAAAAACTCTATTGTTATTATAGAATCTTTTTTTAGGTTATATGTTTTACCAAGATTTTTTGTAGAGGTACCATATATATCTTGACCAAATTTATCTTTGATTAAAAATCCAATATTTACATCTTCAATATCTTTTGTTGATTTTACTACAATACTTAACTTTACCTCTTGTTTTGAGATTATTGTATTTGAATTTGTGTTTGATGATACAATTTTTACTTCTTCTATTTGTGCCTCAAAAGAACCAAATTGATTTTCATCAATATCTTTTAGGTTTAGATTGTTGTTTTCGTTTAATACTGAGATTAAATAGTTGTATTGATTTATAACTTTTTGAGGTTCACCCTGCTCTATTAATTTTCCATTGTTTAATAAAATCAATCTATCACATAAAAGTTTTAATGAATTTAAATCGTGTGACACATATATAATAGACATGTTTTTATCTTTTCTAGACTTTAATGCTTTTGTACACTTATATGAAAAGTGTGCATCACCAACTGATAAAGCTTCATCTACAATAAGTATTTTTGGATTAGAAAAGATTGCTATAGAAAAAGCAAGTCTCATCTTCATACCAGATGAATATGAGTTTATTGGTTGATATATATATTCTCCAATTTCACTAAAACTTATTATCTCTTCCAAACTGTTATCACACTCTTCTTTACTCATACCTATCAAAGTACCATTTAAATAAATATTTTCAAAACCAGTTAATTCGTTGTTAAAACCTGTACCTAATTCTAATAATGCGGTTACTCTTCCAGATTTTATAATCTCTCCACTAGTTGGAGTGGTTACTCCTGCAATTTGTTTTAATATTGTTGATTTACCAGCTCCATTTATTCCAATAATACCTAAGGTTTCACCTTCATATAAATCAAAAGAGATATTATCATTTGATACAAACTCTTTATGATATTGTTTTGAAGAAAACAACTCTTTTAATCTGTTAAAATTTGATTTATATACTTTATAAATCTTTGTGATATTTTTTACTTCTAATACTTTTTTCATATGACAGCTATTTTATCTTTATTGTGATTAATTACTTATAACAATCTTACACATTAGGATAGTTTTCTAATGCATCTCTTACTCTATTTGCTACTGCTTTAGAAGAGTAGTTTTCAAGGATTGTTTGTTTTGCAAGGTTTACTTTTTTACTTATAATATTCTTATCTAAATTATATACTTCTATAATTTTATTTTTGAGTGAAGAGATTGATGGTATTGCCCAATAAGATTCATCAAGTTCAAAATGTGTTTTTGCTTGAACTAGTTCATAATCAACTAGCCATGAATTTTCTTCATTACAAAAATCCATTTGTCCTCCATACGAAGTTGTTATAACTGGTAGATTCATCAACATCGCTTCAGCAATAGGCAATCCAAAACCTTCTGAGAAGCTAGGAAATACAAATAAATCACAGTTTTCATATAAAAACTTTAGTTCAGCCCTCGAAAAATCTTTGTTTATAAAAAGTATCTCTTTATCATCTTTTCTATAAAGTTCTACATCTTCTTCATACTCTTTTACTTTTTTAAAAGATAAATCTATGATTAAATCTCTTAAATTGTTATGGGGATTAGGAAATGTTTTTATTATTAAAGAGATATTTAACAGCTCTAAACTATTAAAAGCCTCCAATAACTTATCAGCACCTTTTCTTGGAAAACATGAAGATATATGAAGTATCTTAAATTTATCAGGTAGTTTATATTTTAAAGGTAATGCTTGTACTGATAAAATATCTTCTACAATATTTCCTATTACTTTTATGGGGATATTGACTTTATTTTCTTCTAAAATTTGTTTTACAAAAGTTGACACTGCAAATATCATTGTAAGTTTTGTATTAAACCACTCTACAAACTCTTTAGGAAACTTTGTCTCTTCCCAAGCATATGGTCCCATGATTTTATGATAGCCTAACATTCCAGTTGTATATGGGGGAAAAATATTTCTTATGGTGATATCAATTTCATCTAATTGTTTATTTACCATTGGTTTTATGTCTGTATCAATAGGTTCATAACTATTCATATAATCATAATGATAAGTAGTAGCATCAATCTTTACATTTGCACCCAAATAGTTTTGTAGTGCCAATGCCAAAGCTTTGTTTACTATAGATAATGAATATTGATTTTCGTATGTACCTTCTATTTGTATATTCATTTATCATCCAATAAAATTTTTTTCAATTGTTTTGAAATTGTAGAGTATAGATTTTCTATTCTAAAATCTTCTTGCTTTTGAGATGTAGTATCAAGTTTTGTGATTTGATTGTTATCAAGTATATCTTTTATACCTTTTGTAATATCATCTATAGAATCTGAATCAAAATAAAAAACAAAATCTTTTAGTTCATCAAATATTGATTGGGGTGTAACAGCAATTTTTACTTTTGAAGCTATTGCCATTCTAACTGCTGCACTTGAAGATTCACCAGTATTTTGATATGGATAAACAACTAGATTGGATTTTGATAAATACTTTATTGTCTCTTCATCACTTAGATACTCAGTATTCAATAAAATAGAATCCTCTAAATTATATTTAGATATCTTTTCTTTTGCTTGTTGTATTAAATGATTTGAGGCTGCGTCACTATATTTAGCATTATACATATTTAATACTACATCATATCCTTGTTTTTTTAATATATTAAAAGCCTCTATCATATTTAAGAAACCTTTACTCTCTAAAAAGAATCCATAAGTAGCTAATGTAAATTTTTCGTTTTTTTGTTTTGCTATATATTTATCTTCAATATCCATAATCCCTTGACGTAATAACTTAACATTATTTTCAATACCTATTTTAGATAGATTGATTTTATCTTTTTTTGTGTGAATAAATATATTGTCACATTTTAATAATCTATCTTTTAATATTATCAATTTTTTATCAGCTTCATCTTTAATATCTGTTGTTGAATGAAAAGTGATATTTACTTTTATACCTATACTATAAAGTTTATCTAGAAAATTATTTAAATCATAAAAATAAAAAAATCCATAATTAAACTGAATAAACACAATATCAATTTGTAAAGAGACAATAATATTAAAAAGTTCTTCTAAATTATCTTGTGATAAGTTCCAAGCTCTAAATACATTTTTTTCATCTTTTGAGGTTAAAATATCAGTAGAACAAAATGGAGCTAATACAACAACATCATCAAAAAACTTTTGAGTAAGATATTTAGTATAAGATGCTATGCCACATCTTGTATTCCACGTAGATAATACTGCTATTTTTCTTTTGTATAAGTTTATATTTTTTTCAACCAAATTTGATAAATCTACAAGTTGTTCATTTGAGTAATTTTTTAATTCATTTATATTTGATAATTTATCAATAAATTTATCATAACTTCTTATATAATTATCATAATAAGAGATTGTGTTATCAATATCATTTTCTATTTGTTCAAAGGCTTGAAGGGTATTATTTGCTGTAACATCCCAAGAAAAGTTTTTAGATTGTTCTTTTGCATTTTGTAAAAGTTTTATTTTAAACTCTTCATCAGTAAGCGATTTTAAAATCATCTCACTTATTTGTTTTATATTTGTAGGATCAAATAAAGCTTCTTTCATATTTATAACTTCTGTAATACTTGTAGAGTCTGAACCAATTGTTGGAATATCACAACGCATAGCTTCAAGTGCAGGTAAGCCAAACCCTTCAAATAAAGAAGGAAATACAAATAAAGAACTCATTGAATAAATTTTTAATAAATCTTCATCACTAATAAAGCCTAAAAATTTTACATTGTTTTCAATATCTAAATCTATAGTTTGTTTCTTTAAAGTATCAATAATATTTTTTGGACCATTGCCTATTAATACTAATTGATATTTTTCTTTTATATCTTTTGGAAGAAAAGAAAAAGCTTCAATTAAAGAGGATTGATTTTTTCTAACATCATAACTACTTACATAAAGTATAATATCCTCTTCTAAACCATATTTTTCTTTTAATTGATTTTTTTCATCATTTGTAACTAAAACTTTTTTAAACTTTTCATTAACTCCTGAAGAGATATTGACTATATTTTTTGTATCTAAAAACTCTAAGCCCTCTTTTTTTGAATACTCAGAAATAGATAAAATTAAAGCTGCTTTTGACAACTGTTCAATTTTTTCAAAATAGTGTTTTTTTGCTTGTGGATTAGATAGGTATTTTTCTTGTTGCATATAAGGAATTAAATCATAAAGAATTACAGAACTTCTTTGAGCAGGAAAAATTTTACCTAGTGATACAACTACATCATCCAAATAACCTTCTACTAAACTTGTTACAAATACTAAATCTGGATTTATTAAAGATACTACAAGTTCACGTATGAGTTGAGATATTTCACTTCTTGTTCTATTCTCTTCAACTTTTTCTTGAGTTTGATTAAATCCATAAAAATTATAAATCCTTTCTTTTGGAACTAAGCTTGTAAGATACTCATAGTAATCCATTGATAAACTTCCATTAAGGAGTATTGAAAATTCAAATTTTTTATTGTTTTTTGTTAAATATTCTAAAAGATTTAAAGAGTATCTACCAATCCCCCCTTTTGCACTACCTGCTTGTATAGATTGCATATCAACTAAAATCTTCATTTACTTTTTCTTTCTAATGTATTTTTTAAATCAAAATATATTTTTTTTGTTTTATATGATGTAAAAGTTGGAGTTGGTTTTATTTTTCTTATTCTATTATATAAAGGGGGGAATAGTTGAAACATAAATACAACTATCTTTTTTAATAGTGGTATTTTATTTAAAATCATTTTTAATTTTAAAATACTCTTTTTTAGAAATAGTCTAAAACTCATATTAATCTATTTTCTCCTCTATTGAGTTTAAATACTTTTGAAATTTTTTGTATATCTTCTCACAACTAAATTGTTTTAGATGTGTTTTTTGTTCTTTAACTATATTCAATCTTTTTAATGGTGAATTTTGAAGTTCAATAATTGTATCTGCAATAAATGATGGTGCCTTTCTATCCAGTAAACATATACTAGGAACAGTAGTAGAAACTCCACCTGCATTATAAGCTAAAACAGGAATATCATATTTCATAGCTTCTATCAAAGGCATACCAAAACCTTCATGATTACTTACTGATAGATATAAATCACTCAACTTATAATAAGCAGCCAAATCTTTACTATCAACTTTATTTGTAAAATTTATATTATCTACTAGATTTAAAGATGTTACATAATTATTTAAACTTTTCATATACTCGTTATCACCTACACCTCCAACTATATGAAAAATAAAATTGTCAACCCCTTTGAGTTTTAACCAAAAAGCAACATCTATTAATTCTAACTGTGCTTTATGAGGAACAACCCTTCCAACAAAAAGTAAATTATAATTTTTTGAGTATTGTTTTACTAATCTTTCATTGGGAACAACTTTTTCATCTTTTTCAAAATCAATTAATATAGGTAATACTTTTGTATTTTTAAATCCATAATATCTTAACTCTTTTTTATTGTAACTAGAATCTGCAATTGAACCTAAAAAAAAATTTGATATATTTTCAAGTTGTTTTCTTCCCAAATCACATCTATGTGATAAATCAATATTTTTCTTAAAAAAATGGCTTGGTGTTATATTATGATATATTAAAATTTTTTTATCTTTAAATTTTAATATTTCTTCATGATCTTTATGACCAATAGAATGATGGTATAAAAGTAATTGTTCTTCATTTTCCTCATATTCACTTATATGATAAATATAATTTTTGAAATTTAAATCAACTACATTACTTCCTATATAAATATTTGATTTATATCCCATTTCTAACAAAAGTCTTTGAGCATAAAGTACTGCATTTGAAATACTATCTCCAAATGCCACACTTGGAGTAAACTGATGTATAACTTTAAATTTTTTCATCTAATAATTTTGAATCTATTTTATTATCATGTATAAATTGATCGATTCTTTCATTTAAAGAATCAGATTGATAAGATAATTGTTTATACAATTTTTCCTCAATATATTTTTGTCTCTTCTCAATTTCATTTTGTTGAATATGTATCAAATGTTGTAAATCTAATATTTGTACTTCTTGCTCATTTATTTTATTTTGCATCTCATTTAAAATATGTTGATGTTTATAAACATTATGTTTTATATTATTTAGTCTTAATAGATTATAACTCCATCTTAGTAACCATCCCAAAAAAGGTATTGATTTTATTTTCTGTTTAACAGTTAATTCATCTTCTTCATTTTCTTCTTCACCCAATAACAAAGGGTTACCTAATATCTCAGATACTTCTTTATCTTGTGCAACTATAAGTTTCATAGAATATGGAGATTTACCTGAATAAATATGAGTGTTATTCACAAGCACATCAAAATATAAAGTATAAATACCTTGTTCTAAATTTCTAGCACTGATTGTAAACTCAATTAATGACTCAGAAAATAAATCATCTTTAAATGTATCAATATGTCTTAATGTTCTATATGAATCTTCGATAAAAACAACTATTGATAAATCTAACTTTTTTTGATGCAAATTCAATAATTTATAATTTAAAATAATTTTAATATCTGAATCTACTTCAACAACTGAAAAGTAAGGTATATTTGATAAATAAAATCTCATATCTTCAGTTTCAAATTTTGCCGTTGGGTGAACTAAATTATTTTTAAATAACACATCTTTTACAGTCTTAAAATACTCTTGACTTTTTTTGTATGGTTCTGTTTGATTTTTATGTTTTTCACATTTTATCTCATAAGTATCATCTTGATTAAAAAACTTTGTATCATAAAGCTCTTTATAATAGTTTTCAAAACTAAGTTTTTTTGGAAAATATTGATACTGCCAATCAGATGGATTTGCTGGCCAACTTAATGTCTCATATAGTTTTTTATTAAATAGATATGGATAAATTGAAATTGCATAGTTAAAATAGATATTCCATTCTTCTATTGGATTGTTTAATCCAAAATCAAAAAACTTTTCACTAGCTTCTTTAAATATTTGTTTATTTATAATTTGAGGACAATGACAAGAATAAGAGATAAATTCATAATTATTTTTGATAAGAATATCTCTAGTATATTTTTGTCCTATATCATAATCTGTATGGTTATATGTCCAATCAAGCATATTAAAAAAATAATAAGCGTTATATTTACCATCAGAAGTAATAAACTTATCTAACTCTATTTTCTTTAATGGTCTATTATCATCATCTAACATAATAAACTCATCATCTAAATTCTCAATATTTAATAAAGAGGTTCTAAGTAACCAATTTTTTGTAACATGATCTCTTTTTGAAAAACCGTCTTTATATTTTCCTAAAATATCATTTTCATCAATCACTGTAATTTTATTTGATGTTTTTATCTCTTTGAATGAATCAATATATTTTTTTGAAGTTACTATAATATACTCTTTAACAAAATCAATATTAGTATCAATTGCTCTTATAGTACCCTCTAAATTGTGTTTATTTATACTTATAAATACAAATTGTAGTTGTTTTTGATGAAACTCTTTTAATTTTATTGATTTTTCAAAATTGATTAAAATATCAAATATTGAGTTATAAAACTGTCGCCAAGAGATAGTTTTAAAATCTTTTTTAATAATCTCTTTTTTTGTCTCATATAATTCTTTATCATTTAAATATAACTTCATAAGCCCTGTTAGTTCATTTAAACTATTATAAACTACATAATCAGCAAAATCTCGTCCTACTTCATACATAGAGCTGTTTTTTGATGTGATTGTTATATTCCCATATCTTAATGATTCTGCAATAGGTAAACCATACCCTTCATATTTTGAAAGATAAGTAACTAAAAATGCATTTTCATATAATTTACTTAATTCAAAATCATCCACATCTGATGGCCAAAAGACTCTTTCATTAAATAGTTTATGATTTTTGATTTTATATGCTAAATCATCAATCTTCCAACCTTTTTTACCAACAAAAACTAGATTTAAGTCTTCATATTCATCACAAATGGCCTCAAAAGCATCCAAAACATCTTCTTGATTTTTTCTAGGTTCTATAGTTCCCACAAATAGAATATATTTTTTGTTTAATATATTTTGAATCTCTTCCCTTGTACTTTTTGGTTTTGTTTCATAAAAGTCTGAACCTAAACCTAAAAATCTAGTAGGAATATCTCTATAACAATTGAATTGTTTTTTTAATTTTAAAAAATCATTATTTGAAGAGTATGAATTGAATAATACCAAATCACTATAATCATATACTGCTTTTAAAAAAATAGGGAAGTTTTTTGCTGTATCATCGTGTACAATCTCTTTAAATAGAATAGGTATAGTATCGTGTATAAAATTGAAAATTAAAAAATCACTATTTTTTAGTTTTGGATATAAAAGGTTTCTTCTATATGATATATTCCATGTAGAATCAATATCTAAAAAGATTTTTAGCTCATCATCTGTATTAAATAAATCTATTTTTGAAACTTTTGTAAATTGATAATTTTCAATATCTTTTAAAAATTCTAAAACCTCTTTATTATCTAAAAGATTAGTTGTATCTAAATCATCCTCAAAAACTATTATTTTACAATTTAAAATAGAGTCAGTTAAACTGTTGTATAAAAACTCTTTTACAACACGTTGAATTCCTGTATTAGCTCTACCTTTTTCAAGTTGTGTAATATCTACATAAATCGTCATATATCTTATTTTCCCTCTCTAATATTCTCTATTTCTTCTTTTATACTTGTTAATAAATCACTACTATAATACTGTTTTTGTCTTTTCTTAGGGACATAAGAGTTATCTCTAATATCTTTAAGTTTAACTTTCAAATTTGGAAAATAAACAAATATTTTTCTAGCAATTTTTCTTAATGTTTCATTGTATGACAATTTAAAAAAAAGCGACTTTAAATAGTTTTTCATTTTATTTTAACTCCATTTTAAATTATATCTTTTATGGTTGAGATCATCTTTTTATATAAAAAAGCAGCAATTATTAAAGTACCAAATGACAATAATAAAATCAATATTATGCTACTAAAAGCTGGAGCTTTTGAAAACAAAAATATATCATGATAAATAGATGTAAAATAGTAAAAAGGATTAAATTTTATAATATATGGGTATTTATCCATTATCATCTCTTTCATATAAATAATTGGTGTCATCCAAAACCATAATTGGATTATTATAGGTACAGCTTCTTTTAAATCCTTAAAAAAAGGTACAAACAAAGATATTATCACTCCTAAAGAAAATGCAAATATCATTTGACAAAACATAATAGGTAACAACCATAAAAAAGTAAGTGTAATAGGTTGATTCACTATTAATAAAAAACCTAATGCCAAAGAAAATGATAATAAAAATAAAAATGATTCTGTTATCATTATACTTCCTTGAAAGACAAACATTGGTACAGGAATCTTTTTTATCAAATTTGCTTTTTCATGAAAAGAATTACTCAACCTAGAAAGCATAGTACTAAAAGTGGTCCATGCTAATAAACCAGGTACTAAATATATACTATAAGCATAACTATTATCTACAATATCTAATTTCATTTTCATAAAATCAGAAAATATTACAGTATAAATAAAAATCATCACTAAAGGGGATAAGATATACCAAAACTGACCTAATCCAGTTCCCACATATCTCTCTTTGAAATCCCTTTTTGCAAAAGAAAATGCTAATACTACTAAATGTTTCAATTAGTCCCTTTTAAAATCATCATCAATTCTTGTAATATCATCTTCCCCCGTATACTCACCTACTTGTGCTTCTATCAGTACAACTGGTATTTTACCCTCATTTGCTAAACGATGAACTTCACCCATTTTTATATATGTTGATTCATTTGGTCTAATATATTTTGTCTCTTCACCAATCGTAACTGTTGCAGTTCCTGATACAACTATCCAGTGTTCGTTCCTATGTAGATGTTTTTGTAAAGATAATCTTTTGCCAGGTTTTACTTCTATTCTTTTTATTTTATATCCAGGAGTATCTTCTAAAACGGTATATGTACCCCATGGTCTATGAGCAGTTAGATGGATATTATGTAATTCTGTATCAAGTTTTTTTAACTCATTCACTACAGTTTTTACCTTTTGTGAACTTCCTTTTTTTGAAATAAGTAAAGCATCTCCTGTATCAACAACTATTAAGTCATCAACATCTATTGTAGCAATCTTTCTCTCTTTTCCATAAATCAAATTGTTTTTAGAATCACATGAAATATGGTTTTCATTTACAGTATTACCATTTTCATCTTTTGGTAATTCTTCATATAAAGAATCAAAACTTCCTAAATCAGACCAATTGATATTTGATGGTACAACTTTTACAATTGAACTTTTTTCCATCACAGCATAATCAATACTATCTTCTGGAATATTTAACATATCATCATATTTTATTCTAATCATATTATCTTTGTTTGCATTTTCTAAGGCTTTTAAAGATGTTTCATATATTTTTGGAGAGTATTTTTTTAATTCATCTAAAAATACACCTGCTTTAAAACAAAACATTCCACTATTCCAATAATAGTTTCCTGCTTTTAAATATTCATTTGCTACTTTTTCATCAGGTTTTTCATGAAAAGCCTTTACATCATAGCCATTTGCTTCAATATATCCAAATCCCGTTTCTGAATAAGTGGGTGTTATTCCAAAAGTTACTAACTTATTTTCACTTGCAAACTCTTTTGCTTTTAATGTAACTTTTTCATACTCTTCATAATTTTTTATTAAGTGGTCACTTGGTGTCACTAAAACTATCTCATCATAATCTAATTCAAAACAAGCAAGTGCAATAGCAGGAGCTGTATTTCTTCCAACTGGTTCTAAAAGATATTTTGTTTCTATTTCTTCGTCCAATTCACGAGCTTGATCTAATGCTAAAAAATATTGTTCACTATTTGATACTATAAAATTTTTACTACAAAACTTTTTATTTCTTTCTACTGTTAATTGAAATAAAGATTGATTTTCGAACATTTTTACAAACTGCTTTGGCATCAATGTTCTACTTATAGGCCAAAGCCTTGTCCCACTTCCACCACATAATACAATATTAGTCATTTTTTTCCTTTGAAAAATTTTCTTCCCATTTTAATGCTGTTTTACAAATTAGTTCTAAACTATTATATTTTGGTTTCCACTGCATTTTATCTTTTATTTTTAAACAATTGGCAACTAAAATAGAAGGATCCCCCTCTCTTTTTACCCCTATATTTACTTTAAAATCATAATTTGATACTTTTTTTACTGAATCAATCACCTCTTTTACCGAATATCCATAACCATAACCACAATTGAAAATATCAGATTCATTATTTTCAAGAAAATCTAAAGCTTTTATATGAACATCCGCCAAATCACAAACATGGATATAATCCCTAATACATGTTCCATCTTTTGTTCCATAATCTGTACCAAAAATCGTAATACTATCTCTTTTATCCAATGCAGTTTTTACAACCAAAGGGATTAGATGTGTTTCAGGGTCATGACATTCACCAAGTTTTCCATCTACATCAGCTCCTGCAACATTAAAATATCTATATATAATATATTTAAAATTTTTATTAACTTTTGCCGCATCCTTAATAACTTGTTCCGAAAAAAGTTTTGAACTACCATAAGGGTTAATTGGTTTTGTCAAACACTCTTCACTTATCAATTGACCTGTTTGTTCTGGTTCACCATAAACAGCTGCAGTTGACGAAAAAACAAACTTTTCAACACCATATTTTACAGCTATATTTACTAAAGATATTGTATTTACACTATTATTTAAATAATATTGCAAAGGTTTATTTATAGATTCTGCTACTTGTGAAGATGCAGCAAAATGAATAATCTCTTTTATATTATTTTCTTTAAATATTTTTTCAATAGATTCAAAATTTGCTAAATCTTCTTTATAAAATTTAAGTCTCCTTTTTGTACTATCTATGGCTTTAAGTGTATCTACTGTATGTAAAAAACCTGTACTCAAATTATCAATAATAATAATCTCTTTTTGAGTTTGTTCTAAAAGTTGTTTTACAACATGACTACCAATATAACCTGCTGCTCCAGTGACTAAAACTTGCATATATTTAACTTCTTTAAAAAATAAATTTTTTTAATTTTTGGCAATTATACAAAAATGTTAGTTAACATTGATTTAATGGTAATTTTAATCTTTATTTTATAATGATTTAAAAAAATTATTAATCTTAAAAGCAAAAAATCTAAATAAATCAGGCAAATATCTAAGTCGCATAATTCGTCTTGAATATATTTTTGAACCTTTGTCGGTGTTTGAATCTTTTGAATTTTCAACGATGTTACTAATCATTGCAAGTAAATTGTACTCTTCTATAACTTTTCTTCTTGCTTCTTTTACAGCTTCTAATCTTCTTTCGTATTCTTTAGGAGTTGCAATTAATTCTTTGATTTTTTTTATTGATTCCTCTTCATTATAAATATCTATAGTAATCAAACTCTCTTTAGGAAAATAATCATAAACATTAGGACAGCCATAATATATAGGTACACAATATCCTAAAAAAGCATCTGCAAGTTTTTCTGTCCAAACATCTTGGGCTATATGATTTTCAACTGCCACATGAAACTCATAATCATCTAAAGCCTCTGCTTTTGTATCAATCCATTTAATTCCATGTCCAAATCTTTCAAGTTCAGGAATTTGTTCTTCCATCTTTTTTGTAAAATCAAATCTTAGTTTATGTAGGGTATGACCTTGTTGTTTACTAGAACAAATAGTTGATATTTTTTTTGTCTTTATAGGTTCTTTAAGGGCAACAATATCATTGAAATCTTTTCCATACATCCAATAGTTTCCACTTTGACTTCTTAAAACATTTGGATGGGGTAATATTGATTCCTCTTGATTTGTAATAAGATACTTAAATTGTTTTGCAAAACCTCTTCCATATCTTGTTATAGAACTAGGTTCAGTAGTTACTAAAATCGTGTTGTTTTTAGAACAAGATAAACTCTCAGTTCTGTTTGGTATGATTTTAGGTATATCATCAACAATTACTAACCAATCATAATCTTTTTCTAAAGGATTAAATGTAAATTTACAATTATTCCAAATTGCTTCATTGTTTGGAGATTGTGCTTTATAAATAGACTCTTCATCAGCTTGACTACTTCTATTTAAAAGTTTAACTTTTACATAGTTACTCATCTAGTATACTTTATATTATCAAGTTGACTTAAATACCAACTATACATAGTTTTTATACCATCTTCTAGTTCCATTTTGTATTTCCAACCAAGAGCATTTAGTTTACTAACATCTGTTAATTTTTTCATTGTTCCATCTGGTTTATCTGTATTAAAATAAAGTTCACCATTAAAGCCAACAATAGATTTTACAAGTAAAGCCAACTCTTTGATAGAAATATCTACACCAGAACCAATATTTATATGTGTATTTCTTATCTCTTTATTTTTATCTTTTATAACATCTTTAAAATCTACATGTTCTAAAAGAAATACACAAGCATCAGCCATATCTTCACTATATAAAAACTCTCGTCTTGGTTTTCCTGTTCCCCAAATCTCAACTTTTTGCTCATCTACTCCAAAATTTGATAGATATTTTTTAGCTTCATCTATATTTGAAACTTTTAGATTTTTTACAACCTCATCATATTTTTGCTCATTTAAAAGTTTTGCTAAATGAATTTTTCTAATCATTGCAGGTAAAACATGAGATTTTTCCAAATCAAAGTTATCATTTGGTCCATAAAGATTTGTAGGCATAACAGATATAAAATTTGTACCATACTGTAAGTTATAACTCTCACACATTTTTATCCCTGCAATTTTTGCTATTGCATAGGGTTCATTTGTATATTCTAATGGACTTGTTAATAAACTATCTTCATTCATCGGTTGTATAGCTTCTTTAGGATAAATACAAGTTGAACCTAAAAATAATAGTTTTTTTACACCATTTAAATAACTTTGGTGAATCACATTGTTCTGAACTTGTAAGTTTTCATATATAAAATCTGCCCTGTATTTATTGTTTGCTATTATTCCACCAACTTTTGCAGCAGCTAAAATAACATATTCTGGTTTCTCTTCTTTAAAAAAATCTTCAACTGCTTTTTGGTCTAACAAATCCAATTCATCATGCGTTCTACATACAATATTTGAAAACCCTTTTGAAATCAGATTCTTTTTTATTGCAGAACCAACTAAACCTTTGTGTCCAGCAACATAAATTTTACTGCTTTTGTCCATTTACTCTCCATACATAATACAAATCAAATGTTTATTTTATTTAACTTTTTGTTTCATTCCCATTAAAAATAGATTTATAACTAATCAACTTCATATATAAGCATCTCTTCAATGTCAAGAATATTGATAATTTATAAAGTATAAGTATCAAATAAAAAATCACTTTTATTGCATTTTTAGTTCATTTCAAATATTATAAATAAATTTTATTTAAAGTGAATCTTTTGACTAATTTAAACATGTTCTTTATAAAAACTACAAAAATTGATATTATTAACTATTTAATATTTATATATATATTTACACTATCATTTCAAGGAGAAATAAAAAGAGCTATATCAATTATACTAATTATTATATGGCTTTATGATTTTATAAAAGATAAAAAAATAATTTTATTTAAACCTATTTCTATTTCATTTTTAATTTTTATTTTATATTGTTTATTATCATTTATATGGACATCATCAACTTTTTTTGAATCTTTTGATTATATACATAAATACTGGTATCTTCTTCCAGCCTTTATAATTTATGAGTATTTAAAAAAAGAATATATTCATAAAACTATTTTCTTATTTTTAAGTGGTATTTTTATCTCTGAAATATTTTCGTGTGGTAACTATATAACTTTATGGGAAATAGGTGGAGGAGATAATAATAACCCTTCTGTCTTTATGCATCATGTATTTTTTAGTATTTTTCTAGCTATTACTTCTTTAATATTGCAAATTAAAATAATTTTGGAAAAGAAGATACAAATTAGATTAATTTATATTAGTTTATTAATAATAACATTAATAACATTATTTATCAATATTGGGAGAACAGGACAAATAAGTTTTTTCTTAAGTTCATTATTTATTATTATTTATTTTTATAAAGATAAATGGAAAAAATTCTTAATATTCCTACTATTTACTTTATCAATTATAGCTCTAAATTATAAATTTAATTCAACTTTTAATTCAAGAGTAAATTTAATCAAGTCAGATTTTGAACAAATTTTAATTAAAAAAGATTATTACAATTCTTTAGGAGGAAGAATAGGATTCTGGATTTTGACAAAAGATATCATAGGACAAAGTAATAAAAATTTATTATTTGGTGTTGGAGTAAATAAAAATATGGATATTTCACATAAATTAATAAATGAAAAATATCCAGAATTATACTATAATAAAACTCTTAATCATTTTCATAGTATGTATTTAGAGATAATAACTCAATTTGGTTTAATTGGATTAATACTATTTATCCTAATACTAATTTCTCTTTTTAAAATAAAAATTGAAAATATGGAAATAAGATTAATATATTATTCAAGTATATTAACTTTTATAGTTAGTAGTATTGTAGATATACCATTTTATAAAGATGCTCCTTTATCTCTTTTTGCATTTATACTAGGAGTTTCTTTTTCTTGTAGAAAATATGAATTACTAAAAAAATAATAAATTTTATATTAATTCTATATCTTTTAATACCAAAACTTTTCTATCCATGTAGTTGGTTTGCAAACTTTATAAAGTCTTTTCCATTTTTTATCATTTGATTTTAAATCCCAGATACCTTTTATAGCCTCTCTTGGATTTGGTGTACCATGAAATACTATAAATTTTAAACCTTTTCTATCTGATGGAATTTTAGGCTCAATAAAGTGTCTTAGTGGACCAAATTTTGGTAAACAATGAAATCTAAATGAACAAAACCAACTATCTGGCCAGAAATTTAGTTTTCCATACTTTTCAATAACCTTACTTGAAAGATATTCTTGTGAAGCTGTAAAAAATTTATCTACTATTTGTTTTGGGTTTTCTTCAAAATATTTTTTTATATACCCTAAAGTTCCCACTTGCCATGAGTAACAACTAGCTTGTCCAACTGTATCACCTTTTGTATTCCAATCATTTATGATATAAAACTTATCATCTTGTGGAAAATCAAAAAACTCATCTAAATTTGAGATTACAACCACATCTAAATCAAAGAAAAATACCCTTTGATCAGTTAAATCACCAAGTGTATCATCACATAGTGCTGCTTCTTTTCTATAAGCATATTTAGTTTGGTACTCTTTTATAGTATCTAATACAGGAAGTGGTTTTGTGATAATATCTTCATTTAACCCTTTTGTATCATCTGTAAAGCAAAAAAAGTCAATCTCATATGAAGTGTTTCTTTTTATCATATTTGATAATTTATTTACGTACTCTGCATCATATGCAGTACCCCATTTAATACATATTACATTTACTTTCTTAGCCATTTTCAACCTTATAAATTTTTATATACTTGAATAGTTCTATTTACCATATTTTCTAAAGTGAACTCTTCTTCTGCAAGCTTAAATACATTTTCAAAATCTTTTTGAACTTCTAGATAATTGTCTTTTATACTTATTATTTTTTCAGATAAATATTTATAATCATTAAATGGAATTATATATTTATTTCCAATAAAATCTTTAATATCAGCGACATCAGTAGATACTATAGGTGTTTTATAAACTAAAGATTCTGCAAAAAAATATGAAAAGCCTTCTTTTTGAGATGTAATTATGGATAAATTACTTAATTTTAATATTCTTTTTACATCTAAATTATTTATATTTCCAGTAAAAAGTACCTTATCATCAACCCCATATTTATTAGCTAAATTAATTAATTCTTCTTTTTTTTCACCATCTCCAATTAAGATACAAAATATATTTAAATCTTTTACAGATTTTATTAAAATATCAAATTTTTTTACATTACATAATCTTCCAGCAGAACAAACTAAAAATTTATTTTTAGGGATATTAAACTTCTCCAAAATTTCATTGTATTGAATATCAAAAAAATTAATACCATTATAAATTGTGGTTTTATTTGGATTTTTTAATTCTTTTGATATCTTATTTGAAACTGTAATTACAAAATCTGCTTTTTCATAGGAACTAATATTCTTTTTATAACTATGTAAAGTTGATACTATTTTAACATTCATAATATTTTTTAACATCATAACCATATCTGTAGCTTTATTAGCTTGTGTATGTATAATATCAAATTGATGTTTTTTTAATATTCTAAAAAGTTTATATAATATAAAAATATTTTTTCTACTTTTTGTTAAATCTAAAGGTATAAAATTTATTCCTAAAAATTCTTTTTTAAAACTCTCATGTGCTATAACAGTTACATCAATACCTTTTTTTTGTAAAAGTTGAGATAATTCTATTACATGCTTTTCTAAACCACCTATACCAGTTCCTGCAACTATTTGACAAACTTTCATCTAGATAAAACCTTTTTATATACATTTAATGTCATATTTAACATATTTTCTAAACTAAAATTCTCTTTTATATAATTGTACCCATCAAATTTTAAATCTTGAGCTTTTAATACTTTTTGAGATAACTCTTTTTCATCCCCAATTTCAAAAAAATATCCATTTTTATCTTCTACAATTATATCTTTAACGCCACCATGATTTGTAGCTACTACAGGAGTATTTAAAGCTATCGCTTCTGCAACTGCTCTACCAAAACTTTCTGGTTTTTTTGAACTGCTTACAACTACATCACTTAAAGCATAAATTGAAGCTATATTGCTTTGACTACCTGTAAAAACAATATTCTCTTCTAAGTCTAACTGTTTTATTAAAAGCTTTAAAGAGTTTAAATATTCTTGTTTATCACTTCTTACTCCACCTACAATTAAACCTACAACTTTTTCGTTTGTTTGTTTTATCAAAGCTATTGCTTTTATAAATGTTTCATAATCTTTTAACTGTGTTACTCTACCAACAGATGAAACAATAAACTTATCATCTAAATTAAACTCATTTTTAAAAGATTTTATAAAATCTTCATCAATATTCAAAGGGTTAAAAACTTCTAAATCAACCCCTCTTGGAATAACTGTTATAATATCATTTGGTGTATTGTAATTTTTTTGAATATACTCTTTAATAGAGTTACTTACACAAATTACATAATCGGCTTTTGTCATAATAGAACTATAAAAACCGACAGAATTAAACCCATGCACTGTACTTACAACTTTGATATTCAAACTTTTATTAGCTAAATATATAAGCCATGCAGGAACCCTACTTCTTACATGTAAAATATCTGGATTTAACTGTTTTAAAATCTTTTTTAGTTTTGAAACTCTAGAAAAAACACTAAAAATATTTTTTGAGCAAACATCAAATTTCAGATGAGTTCCCCCATCTTTTTTAATAATCTCTTCAAGTTTTCCACCGTTGCTTATAACAAATGATTCTATCCCATTTTTTACATATTCACGGTTTAACTCTACTACTCCCCTTTCAACTCCACCTTCGTTTAACTCAGGAAGTAATTGTACTATTCTCATATATTATAGAGTCCAAGTTGGATTAGGAACAATTCCTTTTACATCTATTATCAAACTCTCACCAGTAATTAAACTCTCAAATTGTTCTTGGCTAAATTGTTTAAACTTATCATGCCCAACTGCTACAACTATTGCTTCATATTTTTTAGTTGATTCAAATAGATTTTCAACAAAATTATAATCGTAATAACCCTTATCTTTTTCATCAATCCAAGGCTCATAAACATCAATATTAGCTCCATATTCTTTAAGCTCTTCAATAATATCTACAACTTTTGTATTTCTAATATCTGGACAGTTTTCTTTAAAAGTAAGTCCCATGATTAAGATATTTGAATCTTTGATAATCTTACCTTTTTGAATCATCTGTTTTATTGTTTTTTCTGCAATAAATTTACTCATACCATTGTTTATCTGTCTAGCTCCAAGTATTAGGTTTGGTTTATAACCTAACTCTTCAGCTTTGTATGTAAGATAATATGGATCAACCCCAATACAATGTCCTCCAACTAATCCTGGTTTTAATTTTATAAAATTCCATTTAGTTGCTGCTGCATCAATCACTTCATTTGTAGCAATTCCTAAATTATCAAATATCAAAGCAAGTTCATTTATAAGTGCTATATTTACATCTCTTTGAGTATTTTCTATAACTTTTGCAGCTTCTGCTACTTTAATACTTGAAGCTTTAAAAGTTCCAGCTACAATAATTGAAGAGTAAAGTTCATCTACAATATCTGCAATTTTAGGTGTACTTCCTGAAGTGATTTTTAATATTTTTGTTACAGTATGCTCTTTATCACCTGGATTTATTCTTTCGGGTGAATATCCACAATAAAAGTCACTATTAAATTTTAGACCCGATACATCTTCTAGTTGGGGTACACAAACCTCTTCTGTTACTCCTGGATATACTGTTGATTCGTAAATTACGATATCATCTTTTTTTAGAACTTTTCCAATTGTTTGTGAAGATTTAATCAAAGGTGTCAAATCTGGTCTATTTGAATTATCAATTGGTGTTGGAACTGTTACAATATAGATATTACAATCTTCTATTTGTTTTATATCGTTTGAGATTGTTAATTTATTGTTTGATAACTGTGAATTAAACTTTGGTAAAACCTCTTTTAATTGTTCACTTGTTAATTCTAAAGTTGTGTCGTTTGCTTCATTTAATTCTTTTATTCTATTTTCATTTATGTCAAAGCCTACAACATCATACTTTTTTGCAAAGGCATGAGCTAATGGTAATCCAACATACCCTAAACCTACTATACATATTTTTTTACTCATAATTTACCTTAAATTAAATTTCTATTTTTTTTAGTATTTTTTCAAAATCAACTTTTTTATTTAAACTTTCAACTTTTGAAGCTAGTCTATGATATTTTGTATTATCTTTTTTTGATTCTAATTGTATTATATTTATCTTTGCATCACTATTTGCTCTTGCTTCACTTAACATCGAAGTTGAATCAATAGTAATAAAAAGTTCATTACAAAGAGTTAAAAAGTCTGGTATTGGATTTATAGTTGGCTCTTTTGAATAGATTAACTTATAATCAAAATCATAACTTTCTATCAAAGTTTCAACCTGCTTTGGTGTTCTTCTTGATGTTGTGATATATTTTGAATAGTTTTTAAATTCACTAAATATCTTATCCAAAACCTTTTTTAAGTCTTCACTTTTTAATGTAAAGATATCGTTGTTTCCACCTACTATAATACCAATTGCTTTTTTATCAAACTCTTTTTTTATCAAGTTTTTAGGGCTTGAAAAAGATAGATTCAATGGTATTTTGATTATATTATTTAGTTTTGGTGGATTATCGTGTTCTTGAGCTAAAATATATGTAAAATCTTCATACTTATAAGATTTTGGCAACATTAAAACTATAGACTTTTTATTAAACTTTTTTGATAAATATTTATTTAGATAGTATGTACTAGAACCTGTACTTATTATTGCACTATAAGAGTTAAAATCTTTATTTTCATATGGTTTAAATAAAAAGTTTGTGTAAAACCCAAACTTATCAAAAAGGTATGAAAATGATTTAAATAGTTTTGATTTAAACTCAACAGTTAATATATCATATTCAATATTTTTGATTTTGCAAAAAGCTATTGATTGATTTAGATGTCCAGGTTTGCCATCACTAATTATTAAAATTCTTTCCATATATCTCTTTATAATGAGTTTTAAATCTTTTGTGTGGCCAAAACCACTGCTTTTTATCCTCATTAATTATAGCAGATATTGCATTAGCTTGCAATTGAGCGAGCTTTTTCATATCATCTTCATCATTTTGGGTATTAATTGGTTTTATAAAATCATAAAATTTGATTTTATATTTATAATCATCTTGATTGAATATTGCAACAGGAAGTAAATAAGCATCAAATTTTTTTGCAAAAGCAGATGTTGAAGTTGTTTGATTACATTTTTTACCTAAAAACTCTACTTCAATCCCCTCTTTACTATTTATACTTTGATCAATAATCAAAGAGATAACCTCTTTTCTTTTTAAAGATTTATATAAATATTTTAAAGCACCACTTCTAAATATGATTTTAGAACCAAATTTTTCTCTACTTTTAACTATAAAATTATCGATTTGATTAAAGTTTGATTCT
Source organism: Arcobacter sp. (assembly GCA_003252105.1). Classification (GTDB taxonomy): domain Bacteria; phylum Campylobacterota; class Campylobacteria; order Campylobacterales; family Arcobacteraceae; genus Halarcobacter. The sequence goes on along the minus strand of QKDL01000050.1, from coordinate 80,365 downwards.
CTTGCAACTTGAACTATAGGTGTAACAAATCTGTTTAAATAGCTACTTAACATCTCCATATTACCAAAATGTGCAGATATTAGAATAATAGGTTTACCTTCACTTTTAAGTTTCTCAAATATCTCTAGGTTTTCAATCTCTACGCTTTGTTTTAACTCTTCATCACTCATTGTAAAATTTTCTATTAAAGTTAATATCCAAAGTGTCATATTAAAATAAGAGTATTTTTGAATCTTCTTAATCTCTTCTTCACTTATATCTTTGTAAACAAATTTTAGATTAGCTCTTATAATACGATTTGTTTTTTTTGCAAATAGATATACTAACCTTGAAAATCCAAATAATATCCCTCTTCTTAACTTTTTTGGTAAAATTTGCATAAATTTAACAAAAGCTAAAAAAAGTATATAAGTGATTTTCTCTAACATATAACCTTTACCTTAACACCTTTTGGAGTTTCTACTTTTTCAATATCACTAGAGATTAGATAATTTGGCTTTTCAAGACAGATTTTAAGTTTTTTATTTTTTAGTTTATATTCAACTTTTGGCATTGAATAATCTTGATTAATAGTAAGATTTATAGATATCATAAAGGATAACCACTGCATAACTTCAAGTTCTGGCAATAGTTTTGCATATTGTTCTAAATCTTTATTTTGAGGCAAAGATTTCTTTGAGAACTTAATAATATGAGCTACTACAACTCTTGTTGTATGTTTTATATCATAATTTAAACCATTTAATATAAAATCAAAAGTGTTATCATTGGATTTATAAAAGTTCAGTGTTTTACCAATTGAGTGTAGTTTAGAAGCATCAATTAATTTCTTTTTATATTTTTCATCAAGATTATGTAAAGGTTTTAGAGCATCAAAAATATCTGCTGCATTTTTTCCTAAATATGCACTTTGTTTTGCATCTATTTGGAATCTATCTAACATACTTCTAATACTGATATTAAAATTAACTGGGAACTTATTATTACAAGTTCTTAGAAGATCAGCTAAATAAACACCTTCTCTAACTCCTGCTCCAGAAGTTATCACTTTTTGGATATTTAACTCTTCTAAAATTGTATTAAAAATAAAAGTTCCCTCTTTTATAGTATCAAATCTATCTTTTTTAATACCTATATCTTTTAAGGCTTTTTCATCTTGAGCCTCTATTATTGCTTTAAAGATATACTTATTTGCATTGTACTCATAAGTAAATCCATGCAATATATCTAAGGGATAATTGTTTTGGTTAATAATTACTTTACTTAGTGCTCTAATACTTCCACCTATTCCAACAACTGTAGGGGGAATCTCATGTCCACACTCTTTAACTTCATTTAATCTTTGAAGAATGTAATCTTTTGCACCTTGAATATTGCCTTTACTAAAGAAAAGTTCATTTAATCGAACAGTTCCTATATTTAGAGATAAACATTTTTCTATTCTACCATCTTTAATAAAAGCAAACTCTGTGGAACCACCACCAATATCAACAGTTACAAAATTACTTCCAAATATTAAGTTTAAAGCTGCAACACCACCATAATATGCCTCTTTAGGTCCATCAATTACTTTAATATTTAAACCTAGTTTATTTTTAACTAATGTTAAAAACTCTTTTGCATTTGGTGCATCCCTTAATGCAGAAGTAGCTACACACATAATTTTTCTAGATTTTAAAGCTTTTGATATATTTAAAAATGACTCTAAAGAGCTAAAGGCTCTTTGCATAGCAGGTTCCTGAAGGTTGCCATCATTTTCATAACACCCTTCAGATATTTTAACCCTTGCTTTTGTTTCGTTAATAAGATTAAAAGCATAACGGCTACTTTTTTCAAATACAACCATTCGCATTGAGTTAGACCCAATGTCGATGATAGTTGTTATTTTAGCCATATTATACTTCTTCTTCCTGTAACTGCTCGTACTTAAACTGTAACTCTTCCATTGTTTCTTGATTATCAGGATCTACGATAATACAATCAACTGGACACACCTCTACGCATGCTGGTTCTTCATAATGTCCCACACATTCTGTACACCTATCTGGATCGATTACATATATCGGATCACCCTCTTCAATTGCATAATTAGGACACTCTTCTCTACAAGCATCACATGCAATACATTCATCTGTAATTATTAAAGACATACACATTTCCCTAATTCAAAATATCGTCTTGGATTTATAACCTAAATATCTTTAATAAATTCTTTAACTAAGTCAAAATTATCTTTGTTTTTTGAAACTAATAAAAATTCATCATCGCAGTAAATATTTAGGTTGCCATTTATATACAATCCAGCAGCAATATCAAACTCTCTAATTTTTCCTGCAAAAAGTAAAAATTTATAGTTTATTGCATTTGCCAATGATAGTGCAACAGCCCCACAACTTCGATATTTTATATGATTTTGTGATAGTTTAGTACATATTTGTGGATAAGCATAAGCTCTTTCAAAAATTGCAATTTTAGGCTTTGAAATTTCATAAAATTTTATACTTTTATTTGTCAATATTGAAAGTTGTTTTGTATCTTTACAATTTTGTCTATATGTTAAAATTCCAGTATTTAAGTTACAAATATACCCAGCTTTTAATTCATCATCAATTTTTAAAGCAACTGATGTAGCAAAATATGGCAAATTTGAAAGAAAATTATGACTACCATCTAAAGGATCTATGATGATTTTTATATTTGAGTTTGAAGAGAGTAAACCTACCTCTTCTGAAAAGATATCTCCAAAGTTTGAAAGATATTTTATAAAAATATTTTCAGCAATTAAATCTATATTTAAAGAGTGATCTCCTCCAAAACCTATGGTTTTGGATTCGTCTAAGTCAGTTGAGCTTAGATGAGTATTTATATACTCATAAAGCTCTTTATTTGCTTGGATAACTGCATTTTCAAATGAGTTATAATCAAACATTACATTAATGCTTTGATTATCTCTTTTGCTGCTTCTCTACCATCTACTGCAGCAGTTACTGCTAGATGAGCACCTCTTCTACAATCTCCACCAGCATAAAATTTTGTGTTAGATGTTTGAAATTTATCATTAATCTCAATTCCACCCCATGAGTTTGTTTTAATATTAGCTTGTGCTAAAAATGCAGGAACTTCTGGTGCAAAACCTAATGCCATAATAACAACATCAGCTTCTTCAACAAATTCTGAACCTTCGTTTATAATAACTTTTTGTCTTCCTGATTCATCAGGTTCACTCATAGTTGTTTCTAAAAGTTCAACTCCAGTTGCAATTCCATCTTTAGATATGATTGATTTAGGACTTACATTAAATAGATATTCAACACCCTCTTCTTTTGCATTTACAACCTCTTTTTTAGATCCAGGCATATTTGCTTCATCTCTTCTGTAAAGACATTTAACAGATTTTGCACCCTCTCTTACTGAACTTCTAACACAGTCCATAGCAGTATCTCCACCACCAATTACAACAACGTTTTTATCTTTTACATCAATATAGTCAGCTTTGTTGTTCATATTTCTTTTTTGAAGACCAGTTAAAAATTCCATTGCTAAATGAACATTTGAAGAATCCTCTCCAGAGATTTTAGCCCAATTACCCGCTTTTGCACCAATACCTACAAAAACAGCATCAAATTCTGATTCTAACTCTTCTACTGATTTATCTTTACCTATTTCACAATTTAGATGTAGTTTCATACCAGCTTCAAGTAACCAATTGATTCTTCTATCAACTGTTGTTTTATCAAGTTTAAATCCAGGGATTCCATACATAAGTAATCCACCAGCTCTATCTTCTCTTTCAAACATCTCAACAGCAATTCCACGTCTAAGTAAAAATGTAGCAGCAGAAATACCTGATGGTCCAGAACCAATAACAGCTACTTTTTTATCACTTTTGATTTCAGTAAATTTAGGTTTCATACCTTTTTCAAAAGCTCTTTCATTTAATGAAGTCTCAATAGCTCCAATAGATACTGCACCATGTCCAGTATTTAAAGAACACGCACCTTCACAAAGTACATCTTGAGGACAGATTCTTCCTAAGATTTCTGGGAAAGGAGATGTTTCATTTGATAAAGCAAATGCTAAATCTGGATTATCTTCTGCTGTTTGTTTTAACCAAGCAGGGATAAAGTTTCCTAAAGGACACCCTGTATGACAATATGGATCTCCACATTGCATACATCTGTCTGCTTGCTCTTTTGCTCTTTGTTTTTCAAATACTTGATAAACTTCATTATAATCTTTTAATCTTTGTAATACATCCCTTTTTTCAGGGTTTATTCTTTCAAATTTAGTAAAGTTTAACATCTCTTAGTCTCCCTCATCCGGATTTAAAGGTAATACAGTCATATTTTTTGGTTTAACCATCCAGAAGTTTCTTACCTCTGCTCTAAAGTTTTCTAATATAGATTCAGCTCTAGCAGATTCTGTTTCATTTAAATACTCCATTAGAAGTCTTTTTAAGAATAATCTTTCTCTTTCTGTATCATCTGTATCAATTCTAACTGCTTCAATTAACTCTTGATTCATTTTATCTACAAATGTTTTTAATGGATCATAAACAAAAGATAATCCACCTGTCATACCAGCACCAAAGTTAACTCCTGTATCTCCAAGGATAACTACAATACCACCTGTCATATATTCACAAGCATTATCTCCAGTACCTTCTACAACAGCTGTAGCTCCTGAGTTTCTTACACCAAATCTTTCACCAACTGCAGCTCTTACAAAAAGTTTACCACCTGTTGCTCCATATAAACAAGTATTACCAGCTCCAGCAAACTCTGGACCTTGGTGAAGTGTATTTACGATGATTTTACCACCATTCATACCTTTACCAACATAGTCATTTGCAGCTCCCTCTAAGTATAGGTTCATACCTTTACTTATAAATGCTCCAAAAGATTGTCCTGCAATACCTTTTAAGAAAATATTGATTGAACCATCAGGTAATCCTGCATCACCATAATATTTAGCAATTTCACCAGAAATAAGTGCACCAAAACTTCTGTTTAGGTTACAAATAGTATCTTTGATTTTAATTGGAACTGTTGGTTTTTCTATTGTTTTATGTACTTTTTTAAGTAACTCTTTTTCAAATTTATTTTTATCAAATGGTTCATTTGTTGCTTTTTGACAAGTATTAACTCCATCAACTCTTCTTAAAATATTTTGGAAGTCAAATTTTTGTGCAAATTCATCATCAATAACTTTTAATAAATCACTTCTTCCAATTAACTCTTCTAAAGTTGTATATCCAAGTTTTGCCAAAATAGTTCTAACATCATTTGCTATAAATGTAAAATAAGAGATAAGTCTTTCTACAGTACCTGAGAAATGTGCTCTTAAATCTTCATCTTGAGTAGCAACCCCAACAGAACATTTATTTGTGTGACAAATTCTTAAAATTTTACACCCTAATAGTGTTAATGAAGCTGTACCAAATGCATAAGATTCTGCTCCAAGTAATGCAGCTTTTACTACATCAAGACCAGTTTTTAATCCACCATCTGTTTGTACATGTACAAACTCTCTTAAGTGGTTTGCTTTTAATGCATTGTGAGCTTCTGAAAGACCAATCTCCCATGGGTTACCCGCATGTTTAATTGATGTTAATGGTGCAGCACCAGTACCACCATCAGCTCCAGAGATTACAATTCTATCAGCATATGCTTTTGCAACACCAGCTGCAATTGTTCCAACACCAATTGTTGATACAAGTTTAACTGTGATTTTAGCTTCTGGATTAACTTGTTTTAAGTCAAAAATTAATTGTGCTAAATCCTCAATTGAATAAATATCATGGTGTGGTGGTGGTGAAATTAATGTAACACCTTCAATTGTATGTCTAAGTGTTGCAATAAGTGGAGTTACTTTATGACCTGGTAATTGTCCACCTTCACCTGGTTTTGCACCTTGTGCAACTTTGATTTGAATCTCATCTGCACTTCTTAAATATCCAGGTGTAACACCAAATCTACCAGAAGCAACTTGTTTGATTCTAGAGTTTTTAAGTGTTCCAAATCTTTTTGGATCTTCTCCACCTTCACCAGAGTTTGACATACCACCAATTGTATTCATAGCCATAGCCATAGCTTCATGAGCTTCTGGAGAAATAGAACCACATGACATAGCAGCAGTTGCAAATCTTTTGAAAATATTTTCAATTGGTTCAACTTCATTAATATCTATTGCTTGTCTATCAGAATTAAACTCTAAAAAGTCTCTAATAAATTTTTTATCTCTATTTTCTACAAGCTCTCTTAACTTATCAAAATCAGAAATATCCTCTTTTATAGAAGCTTGTTTGTTATGCATTGCTCTTGTTGTATCTGGACCATAATCATGATATTCACCACCTCTAATAAACTTGTAGAAACCTCCAAGTTCTAATGGGAACATATGTTTATCATCAAAAAATGCATCAAAATGTTGTTTTTCAATTCTTTTTTCAATATCTTCGTATGAAAGTCCAGCTAAATCTGAATGACTTCCTTCAAAACAATCTTGAATAATAGCATCACTTAATCCAATAACATCAAATAATCTTGAGTTTCTGTAACTTGCAATTGTACAAATACCCATTTTTGACATAATTTTAAGTAATCCAGCATTTACTGCTTTTTGAGTATTTTTAAGAACTCTTTGCATCTCATATTTAGATACACCTTTTCTTTTATAAAGAGCAACTGTAGATGCATACATCATATATGGATAGATTGCTGTTGCACCATATCCAATCATAACAGCAGCCATATGTGGATCATAAACTTCAGCACTTACAGCTACAATTGAAGCATGGTGTCTAACTCCAGCTTCAAGTAGTTTTTGATTTATAAAACCTACCGCCATTGCCATAGGAATAACTTTTACATTATCTGCAATATCTTTATCACTTAAGATTACAACTGTAACTTTATCCTCTTTTACTGCTTTTACAACATATGTTGCTAATTTATCTAAGGCAGCTTTTAAGTTTGTTTTGAAAGTTGTAGTAAATGTTCTATTTTTGTAGTATTCATCATATCTTGGAGATGAAGGATCACCAAAAGAGTTAAGTACATCAAATTTTTCTTTCATTAAAATAGGACTTGCAACTTTTAATCTTTTTGCAAACTCTGGTTTCTCTTCTAAAATATTATGAACATGCCCAAAACCAGTCTCTAAAGACATTACAATCTTTTCTCTATATGGATCAATTGGTGGGTTTGTAACTTGTGCAAATTTTTGTCTAAAGAAGTCAGTAAAGTTTCTATTTACTTGAGAAAAACATGCTAAAGGAGTATCATCCCCCATAGAACCAACTGGTTCTTTACCATCTTTTGCCATAGGCTCAATCATTTGGTCTAATACTTCATAAGTGATATTAAAATATTTTTGTTTTTTCTCTAATTCTTTTAGCTTATAATCAGTAGTATCTAAAAATGACTCATCAATATACTCTTGTAAGTATTCCATATCATTGTTTAACCATACACCATATTTTTGGCACGATTTTAAATAGTTATTGATATCTTCTTCTTTTAAAACTTTTCCATGTTTTAAATCAAGACCTATCATTTGCCCTGATTGTAATCTTCCTCTTTCTAAAATATTATCTTCATCAATAGCTAAAGTTCCATACTCTGAAGTAATATACATCTTGTGATTTTTTGTAATCACATATTTAGAAGGTCTTAGTCCATTTCTATCAATTAAACATCCAATATGTCTACCATCAGTTAAAGAAACAGCAGCAGGTCCATCCCATGCTTCCATTGCAGTTGAAGTGTATTCATAAAATGCTCTTAAATCAGAATCCATATGTGGTGCATTTTGCCAAGGTGCTGGAATTAAACTTCTTGCTGCTTTGAAAAAGTCAACACCATTTGCTAAAAGAAACTCAAACATATTATCTAATGAAGCAGAATCAGAACCACCTGGTTGTAAAATTGGTAAAATTCTAGCTATCTCTTCATCAGTAAATACTTCTGATTGAATTTGTTCTGATTTTATTTGAACATTAAGTCTATTTGCTTCAACTGAGTTAATCTCTCCATTGTGAGCAATTGCTCTAAATGGTTGTGCTAATCTCCATTGAGGTAGTGTGTTTGTAGAGAATCTTTGATGAAAAAGTCCAAATGAAATTTGAAAATCATCATCTCTTAAATCTATATAAAAATGTTTGATATGCGTAGGCATAATAAGCCCTTTGTACGCAATTACCTTTGATGAAAATGTTGGAATATAAAAATCTTTCTTATCAATTAATTGGTGTTCACACTCTTTTCTAGTTAAATATAGCATTGCATCAAATCTTTTTGCAGTCATAATTGCATTGGCAGATACAAATACTTGAACTATGTGTGGTAAGCTATCTAAAGCTTGTTGACCTAAAGCGTCCTTATCAACAGGTACGTTTCTAGTTAATAATACTTTTAAATCGTTGTTTTCACAGTGTTGTTTAAAAGTCTCAATATCTTCTAGGTCTTTTGTAAATATCATCGCAACTGCATAAACTTCTGGTAAATCAATACCTTGTTCAGTAGCAATTTTTCTCATAAATTTATTTGGCATAGATAACAGTAGTCCAGAACCATCTCCTGTTTTACCATCTGCTGCCACTGCACCTCTGTGCATCATTCGCTCAAGCGAAGTTATAGCATCTTCTAAATTTTCGTGACTTGGTCTGTTTTTCAAATCAGCCATTAAACCAAAACCACAATTGTCTTTAAAAGAAGTTAGTAAATCTAAATTACTTCCCATCATTATCCTTTGTGTTTTTAATCTTTATATTCCTCATAAAGTGGGGGATTATACTTTTTTTTTGATTAAAAGATGGTTAAAAAGCTTAAACTGCATTTTAACAACTATATATATTTCCATAAAGTTTAACTTTTAGTAATATATTAAAATTAACTTAAAAAATACAAAATGCTATTTTAATGCTATTTTTCTTAAGTTTTTTTTTAAAATTTAAAAATTTATACATAACTCTTACACAAGTTTTCATTATACTTTTTCATATCTAGAATATACAAAAGGAGTGAAAATGAAAAAATTAATTTCTACAGCTGTTGCAGCTGCAGTAATGGCTACATCAGCAATGGCTGCTGAATATACACTAAAATTTTCTCACGTAGTTAGTGAAAATACGCCAAAAGGGAAAGCGGCGAAATACTTTGAACAAAGATTAGAAGAACTATCTGGTGGAAAAATTGATGTACAAGTTTATCCATCATCACAATTATATAATGATAACGCGGTTGTTAAAGCATTAAGACTTAACTCAGTTCAAATGGCAGCACCATCTTTTTCTAAATTTGGTAAAATCGTACCTCAATTAGCATTATTTGATTTACCATTTTTATTTAATGATATTGATCACTTACATAGAGTTCAAGATGGTGAAGTTGGAACTAAATTAAAAGATATGGTTACTGAAAAAGGTATTGTTGCTTTAGATTTCTGGGATAATGGATTTAAACAATTTACTTCTTCTAAAAAAGCTTTAGTAATGCCTTCTGATGCAGAGGGACAAAAATTTAGAATTATGTCTTCTAAAGTACTTGAGGCTCAAATGAAAGCAGTTGGTGGAAACCCACAAATGATGCCTTTCTCTGAAGTTTATTCAGGATTACAACAAGGTGTTATTGATGCAGCAGAAAACCCAATTTCAAACATCTATACTAAAAAATTCCATGAAGTACAAAGCTACTTAACTATTTCTGATCATGGTTATTTAGGATACTTAGTTGTTATGTCTAAAAAATTCTGGAAATCATTACCAGCTGATTTACAAGCAAATGTAAAACAAGCTATGAAAGAAGCAACTGCTAAAGAAAGAGAGTATGCTCAACAATTAAATGATTCTCAATTTGCAGAGATTAAAGAGTATGCAGAAAAAACTGGTAAATTAGAAATTATTAATTTAACAGCTGATCAAAGAGCTGCTTGGAAAAAAGCTGTAAGTAAAATCTATCCAGAGTTTTATGATGAAGATAAAATTGGAAAAGATTTAATCGAAGGTGCAATTAACACTAAATAACTTAAACTTCCTAGACTATCGGTAAAACCGATAGTCTAACTCTCTATTTTCTCTAAAAATCTATTTTATTTTTTTAAAATTCTTACCAAAAAATTTAAATTTTTAAATTTAAGTTAAAATACATAATACCTACATAACTTTTCATTATAATTTATTTATAAAGGAAAAAGGAGAAAAAGTATGACTAGCATTAAATACTTAAGTTCTAGTATTGCACTAGCCACACTGCTTTTATTTTCTGGATGCGGAGAGAGTGAAAAAGCTGAAACAAAAGTTTCAAACAATGAGTCAACAAAAGAACAATTTATTCTTAAGTTTTCACATGTAGTAAGTTCAAATACTCCAAAAGGAAAAGCAGCAGACTTTTTTGAAAAAAGATTAGAGCAGTTAAGCAAGGGACGAATAGATGTACAAGTATATCCATCTTCTCAGCTTTATACTGACAATGCTGTGTTAAAAGCTTTAAAATTGGACTCTGTTCAAATGGCTGCACCATCTTTTTCAAAATTTGGCAAAATTGTACCTCAATTAGCTTTATTTGATTTACCTTTTTTGTTTAAAGACAACGAACATCTGCATAAAGTTCAAGATGGAAAAGTTGGTCAAGATCTAAAAGATATGATAACTTCAAAAGGTTATGTAGCTTTAAGTTTTTGGGACAATGGATTTAAACAATTAAGCACATCAAAAAAAGCTTTGATTATGCCAGATGATGCAAAAGGACAAAAATTTAGAATTATGTCTTCAAAAGTGCTTGATGAACAATTCAAAATTTTAGGTGCAAATCCTCAGATGATGCCTTTCTCAGAAGTTTATTCTGCACTTCAACAAGGAGTAATAGATGGACAAGAGAATACTAACTCAAATATTTATACAAAAAAATTTCATGAAGTACAAAAATATCTTACAATAACAAATCATGGTTATTTGGGATATTTAGTTGTAATGAGTGAAACTTTTTGGAATAAATTACCACAAGACTTAAAAGATGCTGTTATTCAAGCTATGAATGAAGCAACTTTAAAAGAAAGGGAGTATGCACAAGAATTAAATAAATCTCAATTTGATTTAATCAAAAAGTATTCTAATGAAACTGGAAAACTAGAGATTATTGAATTAACATCTGAACAAAAACATGCTTGGAGACAAGCTGTAAGTAAAATATATCCTGAGTTTTACGATCCCAATCAAATTGGTGAAAGTTTAATCAAGGGTGCTTTAGCAACGGAGTAGAATTATGATAATAAATATATTAAGTAAAATAATTGGTTTTATAAATCAATCAATTGCAGCTATTGGTATAACCGCTGGTGTTGCAATTTCGTTTACAAATGTAGTAGCTAGATATGTTTTTGATGCCTCATTAGTTTGGGCAGCAGAATTATCTATCTTTATGTTTTTATGGAGTGCTTTTTTTGGGGCAGCATATTGTTTTAAAAAAGATGCACATATTGCTGTAACTATTGTTTTAGATGTAATGCCATCTAAATTAGCAAAATTAATGCTTATACTTTCTCATATCATAACATTAGTATTTTTAATTGCAGTATCTTACTATGGATATGAATATCTTCTTTTAGTTATAGATTTGGAAGAAAGATCTATTGACCTTTGGGGTATGCCAATGTGGATACCATATTTAGTTATTCCAATTGCATTTGCTTTTGCAGCATTTAGAGTTCTTGAAAGACTTTATATAATCATAACTACAAACCATGAAATGATTTTAAAAGAGAGTGAAGCAGAACACGTTTTAGCAGAGATGGGTATCGGTGCTAGAAGGAATGCTGATAATGAAAATGTTAAGGAACTAGATAATATGGTAAAAGAAGTTGAAAAGAAAACAGGAGGTATGCTATGAGTATAGCTTTATTATTTGGAATATTTTTCTTCCTTGTTATTTTAGGAACTCCAATAGCTATTTGTTTAGGGGCATCAACATTTATTACGCTTCTTGTATTTACTGATATTTCTCCTATTGAAATATCTGCAATGATGTTTGAAAAAGTTGAACACTATTCACTTATGGCAATCCCTATGTTTATTTTTGCTGGTAACTTACTTTCAAAAGGTAGTGCAGCACAAAGAATTATTGAATTTGCTAAATCTTGTGTAGGTCACTTACCAGGTGGGCTTCCAATCTCAGCAATTTTTGCATCAATTATTTTTGCCGCTGTTTCAGGAAGTTCTCCTGCAACTGTTGTTGCTATTGGTTCTATTATGTTTGGGGCTATTATGCAAGCTGGTTATCCAAAAAAATATGCTGTTGGTACTATTGCTACAGCTGGTTCACTTGGTATCTTAATTCCACCATCAATTGTACTTATAGTATATGGTGTAACAGCAGAAGTATCTATTGGTAAACTGTTTATGGCAGGGGTTGTTCCAGGACTTATGCTTGGGGTTATGATGATGGTTGTAACTTATATTGGTGCTAGAAAATTAGGTTTTGAAAAAGAAGAACCTCAACCAATAAAAATAAGACTTAAAAAGATGAAAGATGCTTCTTGGGGACTAATGACAATTGTTATTGTAATTGGTGGTATTTATGGTGGTATCTTTACTCCAACTGAAGCTGCTGCAGTTGCTGCTGTTTGGGCATTTATTGTTTCAGTATTTATTTATAAAGATATTAAACTATCAAAAATTTATATTACAGCTTTAGAATCAGCTAAAACAACTGCAATGATTATGTTTATTATTGCAAATGCTATGCTTTTTGCACACTTCTTAACTATTGAGAATATTCCTCAACATATTACAGAAGCATTAGTTGAAGCAAATGTAAATAAATATATGTTCTTATTGATGGTAAACCTATTATTAATCTTAGCTGGTTCATTTATGGAACCAAGTGCAATTATTATGATTATGGTTCCTCTTTTACTTCCTGTTGCAGTTGCTCTTGGAATTGATCCAATTCACTTTGGTATTGTGATTACTGTTAATATGGAGTTAGGAATGGTGTCCCCACCAGTTGGTCTAAACCTGTTTGTTACCTCAGGTCTAACTGGTATGAGTATAAAAGATGTAATTGTCGCAGCTTGGCCTTGGACACTTACAATTTTAGCTGGATTACTACTAATTACATATATCCCAGATATTGTAATGTTCCTACCAAATTTAATGTATGGAACATAATAAAAATTTAAACATCTGATAAATGAGATATTTTCTCATTTATCACTTAATATATTAATCTTTAAATTACCAAAATCATTTATTTATTTTATATTAAATGCTACAATTTGAATATTTCACTTTTTTACTTTTTTGCAATACAAAAAAATCCTAAACATTAATTAATAATTTATAATATTTATATGATAATTATCATACAGAAGGATTTTTATGAATAAAATTGATATTATTCCTTGGAATGATAATTTTAATACTGATATTAAGACCATTGATGAACAGCACAGAAAACTTGTTGATATCATCAATAAACTCGCTACACAGTTTGCCTACAACTCTAATAATATAAATATAAATAATGTTTTTGATGAATTAGTTGATTATACAAACTACCACTTTGATTCGGAAGAGCTTATTTGGAATAAATATTTCAACAATAAAAAAAGTGAAGAGGAGCATAAGAAAACCCATAAAAGTTTTATTATGCAACTTCATGAATTAATAGAAAAAGAAAAAGATAGTTCGATTGAAGAGATTGCAGAAAATATTTTGGAATTCCTTGTACAATGGTTAGTATCACATATCTTAGAATCTGATAGATTTATGGCTTATAAAGTTTTATCTTTACAAAATGGTAAAACATATGAAGAGGCACATCAAATTGCTTTAGAAAAAATGAGTGGAAATACTAAAAAATTAACTAGCCTTGTTATGGATATGTATAAAGTTTTATCTACAAATACTTTAAAACTTATGAGAGAATCTGCAAAACAACTAAAAACAAAAATTGAACTAGAAAATGAAAAATCAAAATACTTAAAACTAATGACTTTATCTTCTGATATGATATTTATTATGGATTGTGAAGGAAATCTACTTGAATATAGTTATCAAACACAAAAAAATCTAGGTTATAGTGATGAAGAGATGAAAAAACTTAGACTTTATGATTGGGATAAAAATATCACAGAAGAAGAGAATAAAAAGATTCTTCAAATTATTTCTGATAAACCATATAAATTTGAAGCTGTTCATACTAGAAAAGATGGTACAACATTTGATGTAGAGATATCTGTAGTAAAAATAGAGATTGAAAATCAAAACTATGTTTATGCTTCGGCTAGAGATATTTCACAAAGAATACAAAATGAAAAGCTTATAAAGTCACAAAAAGATGAGTTTGAAACAATTTTTAATTATGCAAAAGATGCAATTGTAATTACTGATTTAGATACAAATTTTTTAAACTTTAATCAATCTTTTTTAGATATGACAGGATATAGTAAAAGTGAACTTTTAAAGAAAAACTACAATGATATTACCATAAATGAGCACAAAGATAGAAACCATCATGCCCTAGAACAAGTTCTTAACCATGGTTATTCAAAAGACTTTGAAGAGGATTGTATAGTAAATAGTAATAGAATAATAACAGTAAGTATAAGGATGTCTTTGCTTCCTGATAAAAAAAGAGTTCTTTTAACTTTAAAAAATATATCAAATCTAAAAATAATGGAACAACAAGCAAGATTAGCTTCTATGGGTGAAATGATAGGTAATATTGCTCACCAATGGAGACAACCTTTAAGTGTAATTACAACTAGTGCCAGTGGACTTAAACTTGAATCTGAATTTGGTATTATTACTAAAGAGTATATAGATGAATGTGTTGATAATATTATGAAACAATCAAATTACTTATCAAATACAATTGATAACTTTAGAAATTTTATAAAAGGTGAAAATATAATCCAAGAATTTTTCCTAAATGAAGTAATCAAAATATCATTAGATTTAATAACTCCATCACTTAAACATAACTACATAAATCTTATTTTAGATATAGATGAAGATGGCAAAATTTATGGAAATAAAAATGAATTATCAGAAGCTTTGATAAATATATTAAATAATGCAAAAGATGTACTAAAATATAAAATAAAAAAAGAGGAAGATAGATTACTTTTTATTTCAACTAAAAAAATAGAATCAGACAAAATTCAATTATCTATTTTAGATAGTGGTGAAGGTATCTCTGAAAAAATTATAAATAAAATTTTTGATCCATATTTTACCACAAAACATGAATATCAAGGTACAGGCTTAGGTCTTTCAATGAGTGAAAACATAATAAGGAAACGACATAAAGGTTCAATTGTAGCATTTAATAAACAGTTTGAATACAATGGAAAAACATATAAAGGTGCTTGCTTTGATATCACTTTTGATTTAGTAACTTAAAAGTCTATTTTTTTATTATTTTAAACTATTTTGATGTATAATTCCAAAAATTAAGAAAGGTATATTTGTTATTTAATAGCTTTGAATTTATTTTTATATTCTTACCTGCAACATTTTTTATCTACTTTTATTTAAATAAAAAAAAATTAACAGAAGCTTCAAGAGGTTTTTTAGTAGTATCTTCACTGTTTTTTTATAGTTGGTGGAATATTGTTTATCTTCCAATTATACTTTTATCTATGTTATTTAATTATATTATAGGAAAATCTCTAACAAATGAAAAAGAGCATAAAAAAGTATCAAAAAAAACTTTACTTATTATAGGTATTATAATAAATTTAAGTTTACTAGCTTACTTTAAATACTCAGATTTTTTTATTTCCAATCTAAATTTAGTTGTTAATACAAATATACCACTATTACATTTAGTTTTACCATTAGCTATATCATTTTTTACTTTTCAACAAATCGCATATTTAGTTGATTCTTATAAAAAAGAAACAAAAGAGTATGATTTTTTAAATTACGCACTATTTGTAACCTTTTTCCCTCAATTAATTGCAGGTCCAATTGTTCATCATAAGGAGATGATGCCTCAGTTTGCGAATAACAAAAACAAAATAATAAACTATAATAATATTGCATTAGGAATATTTATTTTTTCAATTGGATTATTTAAAAAAGTTGCTATTGCTGATACCTTTGCTATTTGGGCAACAAATGGTTTTGACCATGCTCAAATTCTTACTTTTTTTGAAGCATGGGCAACATCTCTATCTTATACATTTCAGCTTTATTTTGATTTTAGTGGATACACAGATATGGCAATTGGTGCCGCACTATTGTTTAATATAAAACTTCCTATAAACTTTAACTCACCATATAAAGCAACTGATATTCAAGATTTCTGGAGAAGATGGCATATAACACTAAGTAGATTTCTAAGAGATTATATCTATATTCCATTAGGTGGGAATAGAAAAGGGAATTTTACAACAACAAAAAACCTTATGGCAACATTTATATTAGGTGGTATTTGGCATGGTGCTGGATGGACATTTATTTTTTGGGGATTTTTACATGGTGCAGCTTTAATAATTCATAGAATTTGGAGCCAACTTGGTTTTAAATTAAATCTATTTTTAGCATGGTTTATAACTTTTAATTTTGTAAATGTTGCTTGGGTTTTTTTTAGAGCAAAAGAGTGGGAAGATGCAATCAAAGTAATAAAAGGTATGATTGGACTAAATGGATTTGTAATAGCTGAAAAATTTGAAAAATATTTAAGTTCATTCAAAAGTATTGGAGCTACATTTGGACAGGTTACCCAAAATACAAATTTTGGCTCAGAACCTATTGGCTGGATTATTGTTAGTTTTATAGTAGTTCTAATGTTTAAAAATTCTATGCAAGTAAAAGATAAGTTTAAATATAGTTTATACCAAACTATTTTTATTGCTATTTCAATCTGGGTATTTTATTTCAAATCAATATCTGGAATAGAATCACAATTTTTATATTTTAATTTTTAGAGTATCAATAGGAATATTTAAATGAAGAAATCTAAAAACTTTGTAGCTATATCATTTATTTTAACAGTTTTATTTCCTATTATATATATTTGTGTATATCTTATTTTTGGAAGACTTGAGATTAATATTAGTCACTCATATAAGCAATTCTTATTAGAAAATACAATTGGTCCACGTTTGATTATAGAAAGTGGGTCAAGCTCTGGTTTTGCCTTTGACAGCTACAAATTAGAAAAAGAATTAAATCTTCAAGTTATAAATTTAGCAGATAATGCGGGATATCCATTAGAACAAAAATTATTAAGAATAGAAAAAAATATTCATAAAGATGATATCCTATTCTTACCTTTAGAGTGGCAATATTATAGTAGAAATGATGTGAATCAAATACTAGGAGAAAATATATTAGGTGATTTATCTTATTATTATAGTTTCAATTCAATTTTTGATGAAATAAAATTAATATCAAATATACCATTTATCCATACCCTAAAAAATATAAAACGAAAAATAACTCATATAAACAATCAAAATGATTATTTTATAAATCATATATCTCAATTTCAGAATCATGAAAGAGGTAGTTTAAAAACAGATAAACCTTTTGATCCAAATATTAAAGCAACTTGTAATCAATATCTATTTTATGAACAAATTAAAAATGGATTTAAACTCTCTGAACAATTTAAACAAAATATGCAATTACTAAAAAAAATAAAAAAGAGAAATAAATATATTTATCTTGTATGGCCAACTGTTGCAGGAGATGCTTGTTATTCAGATGAATATTTAAATAAACTTAATATTTTTATTAAAGAGATAAAAGATTATTTAAAAGCTAATGGCATAGAGATATTAGGAAATCCTTTTGAAAATAGATATTTGACTAAAGATTTAGCAAATACTTATTATCATATAAATCCAAATGCTATGGAAAGAAGAACAGAAAATTTTATCAAAACCCTTGAAGAGAATAAAGAAATCAATAAATATCTTTCTACTAAAACAAAAGAAAATTATGAAAAAACAATCTCAATATTCGAAAATAAGATATTTGATTTATTACAAAATATTTATCCTAAAGAACTTATAAAATACGATTCAAAAAAAGTATTATACAAAGGTTGGTCTATAATTGAAAAAGGTTTTAGATGGTCTTTAGATTATGATTCAAGTATTGATTTTAATATCTCTTCAAACAATATAAATGGAATATTGAATCTGCGTATATTTACACTAGATAAACAAAATATAAAAATAAGAATAAATGATAATCTTATATATGACAAAATGCTCGATTCAAAAGATGCAAATTTAAAAATAAAATTCAATCCAAAGTTTTTATATACAAATAATCTAAATACTATTAGTTTTGAATTTCCAAATGCTCATGCTCCAAATGATATAGATAGTAGAAAACTATCAATGGCAATCAAATCATTTTCATTTGAATAATCAATATTTTAACTCTTTGCGAATAATCTGCGAGATAATCTTTATATACTATGAAAAAGGATTATTATGTTTGATTTAACTACTATATTTTATCTTATTATGTTGGGAAGTTTTGTTGGTATTGTATCTGGATTATTTGGTATAGGTGGTGGTGGAATTATTGTACCTATATTAAGTTCTATTTTACTTATGAATAATTTTCCCATTGATAATGTTGTGCATATTGCATTGGGAACTAGTATGGCTACTATTATTGTAACTTCATTTTCAAGTTTTAGAGGTCACCATAAAAAAGGTGCTGTAAGATGGGATATAGTTAAATTAATGGTTCCAGGGATTATTTTAGGGACTTTTTTAGCTACATTTATAGCTTCAAATCTAAACTCATTTGTTCTTTCAATTTGTTTTTCTATTTTTATGGCTTATAGTGCTTTAGTTATGTTTTTTAATAAAAAACCAAAATCAGAAAAAAAAGTTTTTTCAGCACCTAAACAAATTTTAGCAGGTTCTATAATTGGTTCTTTATCTTCTCTTGTATCAATTGGAGGAGGTATATTAACAGTACCTTATCTTGTTTGGCAAAGTATAGATATAAAAAAAGCGATTGGTACATCTTCTGCTGTTGGTTTTCCAATTGCAATAGCTGGAACAATAGGTTATATAATAAATGGTTGGGAATATACTTCATATGATAATTTGATGATTGGTTTTGTAAACCTTCCTTCACTTTTATTTATAGCAACATTTAGTTATCTAACAGCTCCTATTGGTGTTAATCTAGCTCATAAATTACCACTAGATATACTTAAAAAACTATTCTCTTTATTGCCATTAGCTTTAAGTATAAAACTATTGTTTACTTTTATAAATTAATTATTTTTTAGATTGTTTTTTAATCAAAAACATAAAAAGCGATTAAAGTGCGATTTCATTTAACTATATTTAGTGGTGAAATTCATTCTAAGAATCTTCTTTAATATTTTTTGGCGAATTTTGTATTAAAGAAGATATCTTAGTTTTGAAAATCCAATCTAACATAAGGGAATAAAATGAAAAAGTTTTCATGTTTAAGTTTAATTGCTTCAATGGCAATTGCTACACCACTACTAGCAAATAGTCTTTCAGAAGCTTTTGAAAAACTTGAAGTTAAAGGTGAAATTAAAGCAGCATATTCAGACTCAAATTTCTTAGGTGCTTCTGAATCGGAAGATATTACTGCTTTAGGGGGTAGCCTTGGTATTGTAACAGGAGATTTTTATGGATTGTCAGCAGGTGTAACTTTTCAAGCATCAACTGTATTAACAGATGATTTTAATGCTGTAACAGCGGGACCTCAAATTGATCATCTTGATGCATCAGGTGCAAGATTATCAGAAGCTTATTTACAATATAAATTTTCTAACACAAGTTTTAAAGCAGGAAGACAATATATCTACACTCCACTTGTAAGTACAGCTCTTGATGGAAAATCTTCTGAATCTATAATTAAAGATTCATTTAATGCTTATATTTTAACAAATACAGATTTACCAAACACAACTTTAGTTGCTGGTTATGTAAATAAATATCAAGCAAAATCTTCTTCTACAACTGATGATATTGGTGATTTTGAAAATTTTCTAGATGGTGCTTACACTATTTATGCAAAAAATGATTCTATTGAAAACTTAACACTTCAAGCTCAATACTTAAATATAAGTGGCGTAACAAGTTCAGATGATAAAGATGTATTTTATTTACAAGCTGATTATAAATTAGGGCATCATACTCTATCAGCTCAATATTTAAACTCTACAGATAAATCTCAAGCTTCAAATGCACAAGATGGAGAACTTTTTGGACTTAAAGCAACTGGTCCTTTAGGATTGGGAAACCTTGGATATTTAGTAGCATTTAATGCTTCAACTGATGATGATGGAGATGCATTTGTAGGAGCTGGTTCTGGGACAACTGATACTCCATTTACTGCAATGCCAGTTCATGGTGGTGGAGTACCTTCAAGACCTGATACAAATACAATAGTTGGTGCGATTGTAATACCATTTTCAAGCTTTACATTTATTCCATATGGTGGAAAATCAATGTCTAGCTCTCATCCTCTTGGAGATGTAAGTGCAATGGGTGCAATGGCTATATACCCTGTTGCAAAAAATTTAATGCTTAAAGCTAGTTTTGAACACGTTGAAGTTGAAAACATAATTACAGAAGATACAGATACTGCAAGAATCTATTTATCTTATAAATTCTAATTTAAACCGTGCTCTTTTATACTCCTCCATAAAAGGGCACTTACTAAATACTTTTTTTCATCCTTTTAAAATAAAATGATAAAATACTAATAAAAATAAACTAATATTTAACAACAAAAAGTGTAAGCCTAAATAATCTTTCATAACTACACCCTAATACTATTTTGATAGAAATATAATATTAAAATTAAGTCGTATATTTATCGCAAATTAGGCTATTTATGGATAACTATTAAAGTTTTGATAACATAACCAATATAAATGGAACATGATGTTTTGGAGCACCAACAATATCAAATACTTTACATATAGCAGCAGCAAAATCTAAAATTGCTTCTTTTGTATATTCATGGTCGTATGCATTATCAAGTAGCTCTAAAGTTTTCTCAGCTACTGTATCTAAATCCTCACAATTAACTATATCTTCATCAAGTAATTTTACAAATTTACATGCATGTGGAAATGTTTCAAATAATTCTTTAAAATCTTCCTCTTCCATTTTGTCTATAAGTTGTGGGTACTTACTAAAAAAATCTTTTATTTCATCTAGTTTACAAACCATAAGAGTCCTTTTTGTTTATTTTTTTGATATACAAGAAGTGTACCATATATCAAGGTTTGTGTGATGGGTTGGATTTGATATTTATTATACACTTGGTTTTAAATAAACTTTTACTGTAGGTCTAAACTTATTCCGACTTTCTTTTGTAAAAAAGAAAGTAGCAAAGAAATTATCCCGCGGGTTTCGAAGCCGAAGGTTCCCTCGCTTATTATTTATTGTTTCTGTTTTGTAAAACTCACATAAAAATATGCTCCCAGCATATTTGTTCTGTTCAAACAGTTACAAAACTTTTCCGAAACAATAAATAAACACTCGGCTTCTCAAATGCGGGAAAATGGGATATTGACCTTTGCATTTTTTTGTACCATTTTATTTTAGTTTGTGTGATACTCAATTTACATCGGAAAATTTATGGCTAGAGTATTGTCCAGACTTTGTTGAAGCCGGAAGTTTTTAAATAATTTTCGGAAAAGACCGAGGAGATGTTTGACTGGATAAAGGTGACTAAATGTCACGTTTAGGAAGGAGTCCCGCAGGTCAGATGTAATCCTGCTTGCAGGCAAAACTTATTTAAGAACTGTAGGGAACTTTAGCTTCAACAACTCGTCTGGTTGCTTTTTGTCTTACTTTTTACAATTAAAAAGTGAGAAAGCGGAGAGCTTTGCTCTACAAGACAACTGCATACAATCTAAAATATTTGAGATTAATCAATTTATAAAAAATCAACTTAAAAACAATTTTAAAACCTCACCCCTTCCCTTTCAAAAAAGTAGATAAGTATATCCCTACACCAATCAATAAAATCCCAACAAAATGATAAGGATGTAATACCTCCCCTAATACATAGTAAGCCATAACAGCACCAAATATAGGCATAAGATGTGCAAATTGCCCTGTTACATTTGCACTAAGTTTTGCCGTTGAGATATTCCAAAAATAAAAAGATAAAATAGATGGAAAAATTATGATATATGACAATGCCATAAAAACCTCACCTTTACTTATAAACTCTAGACTAAATTGTTGTTCTGAGAATAAAAATACAAAAAACAATATAATAGTTCCTATTAAAGTAGTTAATCCAAAAAATTCAAAAGCATTTAAATCTTTTGGTTTATATTTTAAAAGTACAGAGTATAAAGCCCAATCAAAACAAGCAGCTATAATCCAAAAATCACCTTTCGTAAACTCAAATGCTATAATATTGTCAATATTACCTTTTAGTACAAGATAGATAACTCCTAAAGTAGATAGGATTATCCCTGATAACTGCACCTTTGTTACATGTTTTTTTAATATCAATGCAGATAGTACAATTATTATTATGGGTATACTTGAGTTAATCAACAAGGCATTTGTAGCTGTTGTGGTTTGTAAACCATAGTATAAAAATGTGTTAAATCCAGATATTCCAAGAGCAGATTGGATAATCAAAAGTAAATAATTGTTTTTAAACTGAAGCCATAAATTTTTATATCTTAATAAAATATATGGCATAAGTAAAAGTAAAACAAAAAACCATCTGTAAAATGCTAACTGCAAAGGGTGAATATCAGAAGATATATATCTTCCAAAAATGAAATTTCCAGACCAAAATAATACAGCTAAAATAACTAATATATAATATCTCATAAAAAAACCTAACTTTGTAATAAAAAATATAAAACTATTGGGATATATACAATACTAAAAATAGTACCAACTGCTACAATGGAAGCTACCATTTGTGAATCTTTATTGTATTTTTCAGCTAAAATTGCATTTAAAACAGCAGGTGGTAACACAGCAAATAAAATTAGTAAATCTTTTTGAAGTTGTGTATAATCAAATATCCAAATAGCAACTACAGCCATAACAATCCCCGAAAGAGGACATAGTATAGCACCTAATAAACCCATTTTCCAATGTTTAAGTTCAACATCTGCAAGTCTTACCCCAAGTGAAAACAATATCAAAGGGATTGCTACTTTTGAAAGTATCTCTACACTTGGAAGAAAAAGTTCAGGTAGATGCAGATTAAAATAGTTAAAGAATAGCGCTAAAATAGTTGCAATTATAACTGGATTTTTTAACAAATCAATAAACTTTATACTTCCACCATACATAACAACAGCAACTGTAAACTGCCCTATTACTTGCACTAAAGATAAAGCTATAAACATAGCCATAGCTTCATCTCCAAAAGCAAATAAAGCCAATGGTAAACCTAGATTTATTGAGTTATTAAACATCATTGAGGGTAAAAAACTATTTATATCTATTTTTAAAAACTTTATAAAAGGGTATAAAATAATTCCTGATCCAAATACTACTAAAACTGCTCCTAAAGAGAAATATCCAAGTGTTGTTATAGATGGTAATTTTTCACTAATAGCATAAAAAATCAGTATAGGAATAAAAATATCAAGATTTATTTTATTTGGTATCTCCATACTAATTTTTTGAAATCTTGCATAAAAAAATCCTATAGAACTACTCAATAAAACAGGAAATAAAATATATATAATTTGATATAACATTTATTATCAATCTTTTTGATTATATGTAAAATCTAATAGTGTAGAGATAGTTCTTGTATAAGGAGCATCCATACCTAACTTTTCACAATTTCTAACTACAATTGTACAAATCTCATCTAACTCTATTGGTCTATTGTTTTCCACATCTACTAACATAGATGGTTTTATAGAATCAAACTTTTTTATAAGTTCATACATCTCATCTACATCTTCTTGGGAAAAATTTACATTTTGAACTCTTGCAGCTGTTGCAGTCTCTCTCATCAAGCCTAATACTATTTTTGATAGTTTATCATGGCTCATCAACTCGCCCGTTTTGATTCTTAACAATGCACAAATTGCATTTACTCCATTGTTAATAATCAATTTTTTCCATAACTCAAATTTTATATCATCTGTGATTCCACAAAAAGTATCTACATTTGTTAGAATATTTTTAAAATCCAGTAAAAATGCTTTTGATTTATTTGTTGGTTTCATAGCTCCAATAATTGTCTCAATATTACCAGTTGCTTCTATTAGCCCTGGTTTTATGATATGAGCTCCTATTTTTCTACATAAACCACCTATAACTTTCTCTTTAGGAAAGTAATTGCAAAGGATATCTTCATTTTCAACTCCATTTTGTAAAGAGATGATGAAAGGGAAACTCTTTCTTACAGAAGTCAACTTTTTAGATAACTCCTTTGCAATTTGTTCGGTTGAAGTTGATTTAGTGGTAATTATTACAGCATCAACTTTAAGAAGCTCAAGGGAGTTTAAATCGGACAAGTTGGAGACATTTACTTGTCCTTCAAACTTAAATTTTGGGTGCTGCAACTTCAAACCATTTTGCTGTAAAGCCTCTAAATGTTTTCCTCTTGCTACAAATAAGACATGATGATCGGATTCAATTAGTTTTGCGCCATAAAAAGAGCCTATACCACCAGCACCCAAAATTATAAAGTTCATTTTCACTCCTTAAAAAAGTCCCTTTTTTAAGGCACCTTTCTTTTTTTAATTTTTAGAAAAGAATAAACTATACAATATTAATCTTCACTAAAAAAATCTACTAAAAGTTTATTAAATCTATCTTTATGTTCAATTTGTGTCCAGTGACCACACTGTCCAAATACATGAAGTTGTGATTTTAAAATCAATTGATTTAATCTAATAGAGTTTTGTAAAGGTATAACCTTATCCTCTCTACCGTGGATAATCAATACATTTTTATCTATTTTTTTAATATCATTTTCATCACTTTCCATCAAATCAATACCATTTTGTCTAGGAGATGGAAACATTGAACCAAACGATTCTTGAAAACCTGGTCTGATACTTGCTTCATATCTCATTCTTGCTAAATCATCTGTTACAAGTTCTCTACTGTATGCAAAAATATCAAGAAGTTCTTTCATATTTTCAAAACTTGGTGTATATCCCCATGCTTTATCTAATCCATAAGTTAAATCAAAATGCACACCAACTGCACCCATTAATACAACTCTATCAAATTTTTCTGGATATTTTATTATAAGTGCTAAAGCTAAACCTCCACCAAATGAATTTCCAACAAGATGTACTTTTTTTAATTCTAAAGCATCCATCAAATCAATAATTTGTTGAACCCATACATCCATACCATAAGTAATTCCATCTGGTCTATCTGAATAACCAAAACCAACCATATCTGGTGCAATTACTCTAAATTTTTCAGCAAGAACAGGCATAGAACCTCTCCAGTTTGCAAATGCTGAAACTCCTGGCCCTGAACCATGGATAAAAATTACTGGTTCTCCAGTACCTACATCATGATAATTTGTATTAAACTCACCAGTTTTAATACTATTTGCAATTTCTAAATTTTCTGACATCTATTCTCCTTTATTTAAATTAAACTCTTTAGCCAAAAGCTCATATGAGCGTTTTCTTTGTTCAAAAGAGTATGTAACATTTACAACCATAACCTCATCTACACCATACTCTTTAGCTAATTTTTCAATCTCTTCTTTACACTCTTTTGGTGTACCTAAAATCATAGTTTCCATAGTTTGATGATAATAAGTTTTATCATCATAACTTAACTCTTCATATAGTTTTTCTACCTCTTTAGAGCTATATAGACCATCCCTTTTTACATGTCTAAAAGCTTGAACCTTCCAATATGTATGGCTCATTGCAATCTCTATAGCCTCATCTTTTGTAGGAGCACAGATACAAGCAACTGCAATCATCGCTTTTGGTTTATCAAAACTTTTTGAAGCTTTAAACTGTTTTTTATAACTATCAATTATATACTTTGGTCTATCGTGTGTTCCAATAAATAATGCCAAACAAAATCCTGCTCCTAAATGTGCAGCTAAAGAGGAACTCCCATCACTAGAACCAAGTAGATAAACAGGTGGTGAATCATCCATTTTTGGAGATATTCCAACCCCATAAAAATAATCATCACTAGGAACTGTGTCATTTAAATAGTTTATTAAATCCGTTGCCTTTTGAGCATATGAATCACCATTTTTATCATGTAGTGCCCTAGCACTTAAAAAATTTGCTCCATTTGCCCTTCCAATTCCCACATCAATTCTATTTTTATAAAGTGCATTTAAGGTATTAAAAGTCTCAGCTACTTTATAAGCACTATAATGATTAAGCATAACTCCACCACTTCCAACTCTTATTTTAGAAGTATTAGCTGCAACAGCTCCTACCATAATCTCAGGACAAGCACTAGCATATCCAGGAGTATCATGGTGTTCGGCACACCAATATCTATAGTAACCTAAATCTTCACATAACTTTGCCAATTCTAATGTATTAAAAAGTCCTGTTTTAGGTTCTTTCCCATCATGTATAGGAGACTGGTCTAATACACTTAATTTTAAAGACATCTATCGACCTAATTTTTTTACACTTTTTCCACCAATACCAAAATGTTGTTTTGGCATCTCATTGATAATAACCCTAACACTTTCGATTGGTGCATCTAAAGATTCTGCAATAGCAAGAGTTACTTTTTCGATAAGTTTCTCTTTTTTTTCATCATCTCTACCCTCTATTATGTTTATTGTAGCAATTGGCATAAAATCTCCTTAAAAATAGTCCCTATTTTTAAGGGACCATATCTTTTTACTTCTTTTAACAAGTTGGCAAAGCCACCTTTAAAGAAGCCTTGTGCTTGCACTCTCTTTGAGAAACTCTAAAGTGAGTAACTAGTTACTCTTGAAAAATAGTCCCCTTTTAAGGGACTATATCTATTTTCATTAAACAAATTTAAAAGAAACAGTTCCTAAATGTTGGAATTTTACTGTTACATTATCACCTTTGTTTACACTTACTGCTGCTGTGATTGCACCTGAAAGGATATAAGTACCAGCTTTTAAAACTTCTCCTCTTTCACCCATCATATTTGCAAGCATTGCAATTGATGTTGCAGGATGTCCTAAAACAGCAGCTCCAGCTCCAAGCTGTACAATCTCACCATTTATCTCCATAACTACACCAAGAGTTTTTAAATCAAGTCCATCTACACTTCTTGCTTGTCCACCAGTTACATATCTTGAAGATGATGAGTTATCAGCAATTACTGATTTTAAATCAAATTTAAAATCTTTATATCTTGAATCAATAACCTCAACTGCCGGCATTACAAAATCTGTAGCAGCTAAAACATCACCTATATGACATCCAGGTCCAACTAAATCATCTTTTAAAACAAAAGCAATCTCTGCCTCTACTTTTGGATGAATCAATTTATCATGCTCAATTTGAGCTCCATCTCCATATGAAAAATAATCAGCAAGATATCCATAACATGGATTTGGAACACCCATTTGCTTCATCTTTGCTTGTGATGTAAGTCCCATCTTCATACCAACTATTTTATGCCCTTTAGCCTCTTTATTAGCCCTTGCAGTCCATTGAATATCATACGCATCTTCATATGTCATTTCAGGATAATCATCTGTGATTTTAGTGATTTCATATGCATTTACTTCTGCATCTTCACAATGACGTGCAAGTTTTTCTATTGTTGCTTTATCTAATGCCATTATCTTAATCCTTGTGCTTTTGCCATATCCAATGCCAAGTCTTCAATCATATCCTCTTGACCACCAACAGTTCCTCTTCTTCCTAACTCTTCTAAAATAGACCTTGCATCAACACCATATTTTTCTTGTGCACGTCTAGCAAATAAAAGAAAAGATGAATAAACACCTGCATAACCAAGTGTCAAAGAATCTCTTGAGATTCTTGTAGGTTTTCCCATAATAGGAAGTGCAATATCTTCTGCTGCATCTTCAATTTTATTTAAATCAATTCCAGTTTCTACACCCATTCTATTTAATACTGCTACTAAAACTTCAGTTGCAGTGTTTCCAGAACCAGCTCCAAAACCAGCCAATGAAGCATCTATTCTATTTGCCCCTGCATCAATAGCAGCAAGAGAGTTTGCAACTCCCATTGACATATTGTTATGACCATGGAATCCAACTTCAATATCATCACCAAAATGTTGTCTAATTGCATCTATTCTTTTATAAACT
Source organism: Arcobacter sp. (assembly GCA_003252105.1). Classification (GTDB taxonomy): domain Bacteria; phylum Campylobacterota; class Campylobacteria; order Campylobacterales; family Arcobacteraceae; genus Halarcobacter. Next base: position 52,119 of record QKDL01000050.1, on the reverse strand, counting down.
CCATCAGGAAGTAAGTATCCAGCTGAATCTGTTGCATATACAGTTGTAGCTCCATAAGAAACCATAAGTTTTGCTTGTTCTAATAAAGCTTTTTCATCAATCATATGAGACATCATCAAAAATCCAACTGTATCAAGTCCCATATCTCTTGCTGCTTTTATATGTTGAGCTGATACATCAGCTTCTGTACAATGTGTTGCAACTCTAACCATTGAAGCACCATGTTTTACAGCACTTTTAAGATTATTTACTGTTCCAATCCCTGGTAAAAGTAGAACTGAGACTTTTGAATTTTTTAAGTTAGGAACAACTGCATCTAACCACTCTTCATCACTATGTAATCCAAAACCATAGTTAACAGATGTACCACCAAGTCCATCCCCATGTGTTACTTCAATATAAGGAACTCCTGCATCATCCATAGCTGTTGCCATATTTTGCATTTGATCAAGAGTAAACTGATGTCTAATAGAGTGCATTCCATCTCTTAAAGACATATCATGTATTTTTATTTTTTTACCATTTAAATCCATTTTTATACCCCTGCTTTAATTTTTTCTGCCATTTGCTCTGCCACATCTGTTGCAGCTGCTGTAATGATGTCTAGATTTCCTGCATATTTTGGTAAGTAATCACCTAAACCTTCAACCTCTAAAAAGATTGAAACTCTATTTCCATCAAATACAGGTCCATTTTTTAGTTTGTATCCAGGTACAAACCTTTGAACTTTTGCAATCATCTCATGAACTGATTTTGTAATAGCTTCTTGATCTGGTTCCCCAACTGTTAAACAATGAACAGTATCTCTCATCATAAGTGGTGGTTCTGCTGGATTTAGAATAATAATCGCTTTACCTTTTTTTGCACCACCAACTTTTTCAATCCCTAAAGCTGTAGTTTCTGTAAACTCATCAATATTTGCTCTAGTTCCAGGTCCTGCTGATTTTGAAGCAATTGTTGCAACAATCTCACCATATTCCACTGCTTGAACTTGTGAAACAGCCGCAACCATAGGAATAGTTGCTTGTCCACCACAAGTTACCATATTTACATTTTGTGTATTTTGAGATAATAACTCTTGTAAATTTACTGAAGGCACACAAAATGGTCCAATTGCTGCTGGAGTTAAGTCAATTACCATAACACCTTTTTCAGCCAGTTTTCTATTATTTTCCCCATGTACATATGCTGATGTTGCATCAAAAGCAATTTTTATTTGATCTTTTTCAATATGCTCTAACAATCCATCAACACCATCATGTGTTGTTTTTAATCCATTATCTTTTGCTTTTTGTAAACCCTTTGAACCTTCATTGATTCCAACCATCCATAAAGGATTTAGGGTTTCGCTTCTTTGCATTTTATACATTAAGTCCAAACCGATATTTCCTGGACCTATAATTGCGCAATTAATTTTACTCATAACATAATTCCTTAAAAATTGTCCCAACTTTGAAGGGACTTTTTTATTTAAATAACTTCTTTTAACAGTGGAAATAAATTCCACTTAAAGAAACAAATCCTAAAGAGAACAACGAGTTGTTCTTTTTATACAAATCTACATGAGGCAGAACCAATTCCACCAATATTTATTGTCATATTATCCCCTGGTTCAATCGTAACCATGGCACATAATGCACCTGAAAGGATAACCTCTCCCGCTTTTAAACCAACACCAAATTCACCTAATTTGTTTGCAAGCCAAGCAACTGCATTTACTGGACTTCCAAGTGCTGCTGCACCTGCTCCTGTATGAAGAAGTTCCCCATTTCTTTCCAATGTGATTCCACAAGTTGTTAAATCCACATCTCTTGGGTCTACATACTGTCCACCAAATACCATATATCCACATGAAGCATTGTCTGCAACTGTATCTTGGATTTTGATTTTCCAATCTTTGATTCTTGAATCAACAATTTCAAAACAAGGCATTACAAATTTTGTTGCTCTTAAAACATCAGCAGTTGTAACCCCTGGTCCCATTAAATCTTCTTTTAATACAAAAGCAATTTCACCTTCAGCTTTTGGCTGAATCATAGTGTTTGATACATCAATCTCATCACCATCACTATAAATCATATCTGATAATAGATATCCAAAATCTGGTTGGTCAACACCTAACATATCCATTACAACTTGAGATGTAACACCTATTTTTTTACCTATAATTTTTGAACCATCATCATTCATTCTTTTTTTAATCAATACATCTTGAATTGCATATGCATCTTCAATTGTAATATCAGCTTCTCTTGAGGTAAGAGGCTCAATCACTTTGCATGCTTTTAAAGAATCGTATAACTCATTTCCATATTTTTCAATTTTTGATTGTTCCATAAAATAAACCTTACATTTTTATACATACATTTTTAAGTTCTGTATAGAATTCTAGTGAGTGATGTCCACCCTCTCTTCCTATTCCTGAACCTTTCATTCCACCAAATGGTGTTCTTAAATCTCTTAAGAACCAAGAGTTAATCCATACAATTCCAGAATCAATTTGACCTGCAACTCTATGTGCTTTATCTAAATCTTGTGTAAAAATTGTAGAAGCTAATCCATAGTCTGTATCATTTGCCATTTTAATAACATCTTCTTCTGTATCAAATGGTGCTACGTGACAACAAGGTCCAAACACCTCTTGTTTTACTACAGTTGCATCTTCTGGAAGACCAGTCCAAATAGTAGGCTCAACAAAGAATCCTTTTGCTAGTTCACCTTCCATTTTTGGTGCACCACCACCAAGAATTACATTAGCTCCCTCTTTTTTAGCAATATCATAAAACTCTAATACTTTATCTCTATGAGCAGCACTTACAACAGGTCCCATATGTACAGTTTCATCATTGTAAATACCAAGTTTTAATTTAAGTGCAGACTCTTTTAGTTTTGCTACAAACTCATCAAAAATCTCTCTTTGTACATAAACTCTTTCAGTTCCTAAACAAACTTGTCCAGAGTTTGCAAAACAAGATCTAGTTGTTTCTGCAACTGCTTTTTCCATATCACAATCTGCAAAAATAATTGCAGGATTTTTACCACCAAGCTCTAAAGATACATCTCTAACACCTTTAGAACAAGCATTCATAATCATCTCACCAGTTGTTGTTTCCCCAGTAAATGTGATAGCATCTACATCTTTATGAGCTGTTAGTAAGTTTCCAGTAATTGAACCTTTACCTTGAACAACGTTATAAGCTCCTGCTGGAACACCAACTTTAGTCATAACTTCACCTAAAAGAGAAGTTGTTGTTGGAGTTACTTGTGAAGGTTTTACTACAACTGAGTTTCCACAAGCCATAGCAGGACCCACTTTCCAAGTCATAAGTAATAGTGGTAAATTCCAAGGTGAAATTACAGCGATTACCCCTTTTGGTTTTCTTACACTATAATTAAACATCTTTTTACCATCTGGAGTATCAGCTTGATAAGCTTCATCTGCAACAGCTTTCATAGTATCAGCAAATACTTTGAAGTTTGCAGCTCCTCTTGGAATATCAATATGTCTAGCAATATTGTATGGTTTACCAGTATCTAAACACTCTGCTTCTAAAAAATCATCAAATCTTCTATCAATTTCATTTGCAATTTCATACATCATTGCAATTCTATCATTTAGTTTCATTTGACCCCATTCACCAGTAAGTGCAGCTTTTGCAGCTGCTACTGCTGCATTAACCTCTTCTTCTCTACCTAATGCAACTTTTGATAAAATCTCTGCATTCATTGGGTTAATATTGTCAAAAAACTCTCCACATTTTGAGTCTAAAAATTGTCCGTTAATATAATGTTGTACTTTATTCATATTTAAATCCTACCCTTTCAAGTGCATATTTTGCACAAATAATATCTTCTTCTTCCGTCCCTCCAGAAACACCAATCGCACCTATTTTAATACCATTTTCAAAAATCGGCATCCCTCCTCCAAAAGGAATTAATCGTTCCCTATTTGAAAACCCATGTTCCAAATGAGGCATACTTTTGAAAATTGTAGTCCATGTATCAGTTGTGAATCCAAAGCTTGCACTAGTGTAAGCTTTGGATTTTGCTATTTCAATTGAATGAATAAATGAATTCTCCATTCTTAAAAAAGCCATTTCTAATCCTTTGTTATCTACAACTGAAACATTAATATTTATATTCAACTCTTCAGCCTTTTCAATAGCATACAGACAAGCTTGCATTGAAGCTTGTCTAGAGATAGATTTTTCTGTAACTGTTGTAGTCATAAAAAATCCTTATTTATATGCTGAAAGAGTATATGCTGTAGTAAACGCACCATTTTCTGCACCAGTATGGTAGAAAATTCCTCTCCATAACTCATCTTCAGTCCATGTAACTGTTGGCATATCTGGTTGCATTAAGTAACCAAGTCCTGCAAATGTTTCTAATCTATGTCCAGACGGGTCAAAGAAATAAATTGTTTCACCTCTTGTAATACCGTGTCTTTGTGGAGTTACATCGATTTTTACATTATGCATAGCCATAACATCTGCTGCTCTTAAAATATCGTTCCATCCATCTAGGAAGAAAGCAAAGTGATGCATACCAGTTTCTGGTCCTGCAACAAATGCTAAATCATGAGGAGTAGAAGTTCTAGCAAGCCAAGTTGCAGCTTGTAATGAACCTTCAGGTCCTACACATACTTGTTCTGCAAGATTAAACTCTAAAACTTCTTGACAAAATTTTGTAGAAGCCATAACATTTTCTGGCCCTTCACACATTAATAAAATATGATCAATCCAGTGAGCTTTTATACCTCTACCTTCAAAAGGCCAAGGTCTTGGGTTTGTATCTCCAACCTCTTTTCCTAAAAATGTTTTTTGAGCATAAAGATTAAATTCATGTCCACTTGGAACGTTAAATTTAAGAACTCTTCCACACTCTGCAACACTTCCTTCTGGTAAAATCTCAGTTGAAATCCCATAAGCTTCTATCTTTTTTTGAAGGTCATCAATATCAGAATCTTTTTCTACTTTGTAACCAACTTTGTTAAATGTTGCTTCATCACTTGGTCTAAGAACTAAACTATACTTATCCCATTCATCCCAACATTTTAAATATAAAGTACCATCTGCATCTTCTCTAGTTACATCCATACCCATTATTTTTACATAATAGTCTCTAGACTCATTAATATCTAAAACATTTAAGTCAACGTGACCTATTCTCATAATTCCACTCATTTTTTCTCCTTTATTTTCCTAGAATATATATTTCTTTGTTATTATCTTTTTTAATAACTTTTGGTAAAAACTCTATCTCCATGTCACTTAGTGGAAAAACACGACAAGCTAAAAAAATATAATCCCACTCATCTTTAAGTGAAATATGTTTTCTATTCATCTTGTTTATTCTGAATTCACCTTTGTGTATTTTGATTTTACATAATCCACATGCACCATTATGACAAGCCTTTGGAACCAAGTCTGTATATGTTCCTAGACTATCCATCAAGTGCTTAGTATCTAAACAACTTTTTAAAGTTTCTTTGTTTTTAACTAAGATGTTATGTTTCAAGTTTTATCCTTTTTCTACACATTTAAAAAGCCGGATGACTTTTTAACTATGGAAACTTTACTTTAAAAAATTCGCAGAATAATCGCAAAATAACCAAATTTTAAAAAAAATAAAACTTTTATTTTGCAAATTTTAATTAGATAATTTTATGCTTTATAAAAAAAGGGAATTTAAAGTAATTTATAAAAGGTTTATGATGAAAATAAAAAAATTATTTTGTATTTTCATCAAGTTTATCAATCAAACTCATAACTGAATTAACTGATTTTGAAAACTGATTTTTTTCATTATCACTCAATTTATGTTCAATGATTTTTTCCATTCCATTTTTGCCTAATACAATTGGAACACCCGTAACTACATTTGAAAAGCCATACTCTCCATCAAGTCTTACAGCACAAGGGAAAACATCTTTTTTATCTTCTAAAATAGCTTCAATCATAAGTATTGTTGAAAATGCGGGAGCATAATATGCTGAACCAGTTTCCAATAACTTAACTATTTGTAATCCACCATTTTTTGTTTTTTTGATAATATCATCAATCTCATCTTTACTCAAAAGTGATGATAAAAACTTACCATCAACTTTTGAAGATTCAATTAGTGGAACCATATCATCTCCATGTCCACCCATAACTGCTGCTTCAATTTTTCTAGGCCCAAGTTTTTCTTTAATAAAGTGGGTCATTCTAGAGCTATCTAAAACTCCCGCCATACCAATTATTTTATTTCTAGCCCAATTTGATATTTTAAGTGCAGTATATACCATCGCATCTAATGGATTTGAAACAATTATTATTATAGAATTTTTATTGTATTCAATAACATTTTCTATAATTGATTTCATAATTTTTGCATTTGTATAAAGTAAATCATCCCTACTCATACCAGGTTTTCTTGCCACCCCTGCAGTGATTACTACTATATCACAGTTTTTAAACTCACTATCTTTTTCAACAGCTTTAACTGTTGTATTAGAACTTACCAAACTTGCGGCTTGTGAAATATCCAAAGCAATCGCTTTTGTAAAATTCTCTCTTATATCTTTTAGTAAAATATAATCACAAATTCCTTTTGTTGCTAGAGAATATGCTATTGTTGAGCCTACATTCCCAACACCTATTATTCCTACTTTTTTGTCCTTCAATATAACGCCTTCATTAACTAATTACTTTAGTATATAAAAAATTATTCGCAAAAGAATCGCGCTGTTTAACTAAAAATAATTTATATGATATAATTTTGCCAAGGTGAAAAAAAATGATAAATGTAAGTAAAACTTTTTTAAATACAAACAAAATGGCAAAACGGTTTTCTATTGTATATATCTTAGTTGGAATATTAGGATTAATATCACTAGATAAACTAATTACAGTATTTTTTGAGCATAATGATATTACAAAACAAGGTCCTTTAACCTTTGGTATTTTATTTATAATCTCAACGGGGATAATTTTATATTTGATGATATCTCACATGCAAAAAGTTATAAAAAATATTGAAAAAGCATACAATGATTTAAAACAAAAAGAGAAAGATAGATTAGCTCCATATGAGTTCGCACTTGATCACTCTGTAGATGCTATACACTGGTTTACACTTGATGGGAAATTTATATATGTTAATAATGCTACTTGCAAAATGGATGGTTATACAAAAGAGGAATTTGAAAATATGTACCTTGAAGATATAGACCCAAATTTTACAAGACAAACCTCTCCATTTTGTATGAAAGAGATTAAAGATACTCCAAATTGGAGATTAGAATCAACTCATAGAAGAAAAGATGGAACAATTTATCCAGTAGAGGTTTCAGGGCACTCTTTTATATACAATGGCAGAGAGTATATTTGTGCTTTTGCTAGAGATATGACCCAAAGAATTGCAAATAGAAATAAAATCACTACTATGAATGAAGAGTTACAGAAATCTGTAAAAGAGAAAGAGATTTTATTAAAAGAGATACATCATAGAGTAAAAAACAATATGGAAATCATCTCCTCTTTATTAAATATGCAAGCATATAAATCAGAAGATGAAAAGTTTAAAGAGCAAATGAAAGAGAGTCGAAGTAAGATTCATGCTATGGCTTTAGTTCATGAGTTTTTATATTTAGGTGAAAATTTAGCATATATAAATGTAAATGAATATATTGAAAAATTAGTTGAGGATATAAAAGAGTTATATATCTCAAATAATACACATATTGAAGTTGATTTAAATATAGACAAAATGGAGTTTTCAATAAATAGATGTATTCAAGTTGGAATGCTTTTACATGAACTTTGTGTAAATGCTTTTAAATATGCATTTAAAGATGATAGAAAAAATCTACTTTGTATCCATATGAATCTTGAAGGTAAAAATATCAGAGTAAAAATAAGAGACAATGGTGAAGGATTAAAAAACTTAGATGATTTGGAAAAATCTGATTCTATTGGTATGCAACTTATCCATTCTATAGTTGATTTCCAACTACATGGAACAATAGAATTTAAAAATAATAATGGACTTGAATGCAATATTGTATTTCCAAAAAAGGAGATTAAATGAATAAAACAAAAATCTTGATTGTTGAAGATGAACCAATAATTGCCTTAAATCTAAAACAGGTATTAGCTGGGCTTGGATATGAGCCTTGTGGAATTTCAAATAATCGTTGTAATACTATGAGACTTTTAAATGATGAGCAAATTAAACCTGATTTAATCCTTATGGATATCTATTTACAAGGGCCTACTACAGGAATTGTTTTAGCAAAAGAGTTAAAAGATATTTTGCCAAATGTTCCAGTGATATTTTTAACTGCAAACTCTGAACTTGCAACTATAAAAGAGGCTTCTGAAACTATGGCTTATGGATACTTAATAAAGCCATATAAAAAAAGTCATCTTCAAGCTGCTATTGAAGTTGCACTTGAAAAAGCAAAAGAGGACAATAAAAACAAACTTGATTTAACTGCTGTTAAAAATATAAATAAAACATTAGAACATAAACTCTCTTTGGATGTGGAAAGAAAGTCAAGAACAATAAAACTAAAATATGGATATTTATATGACAAAGAAAAAGAGATTTTGTATTTTGGTGATGAGCCTGTAAAGCTTACTTCAAAAGAGATTAAAATCATAAAAGTTTTATGTCAAACTCCTGGGCAAAATGTATCACAAGAGCAACTTGAATATGCAATATGGCAAGATGAACCAGCAGGTTACGCTGCTTTTAGGTCACTTTTATTTAGACTTAGAAATAAAATTCATAAAGATTTGATAATAAATCAAAATAATACAGGGTATAAAATAGAGTTGTTATAACTCTATTTTATCTTTTTTATGGTTGCCAATCACTATAAGGCAAATCTATTTGGTGCATAATTTTTTCTAACTGACCATTTGCTCTTAGATTTTTAATAGAAGCTGTTAACATCGTATCAACTTGTTTTCCTCTTTCATTTTTAGGTAATACCATTTTAGATTCAAACACTTTATATAAACCTCTTTGAATATCTTTATATCCTGCTTCTTTCAAAAAAGGATCAGTTGCAAAATCAGCAAAAATAAATCCATCAATTTGCCCATTGTGTAATTTTTCTAAACTTTTAGCAATTGAGTTTGTAGGTTTAATATCAAAAGGGAAATAGTTCACATGAGCTCTATCTGTTTCTATAGTTTTAGATGCCAAATTATCCAAAGTTACATCACTTCCTTTTTTTGTGTATAAAACAAAATTTACATGAAATATTGTTTCATTTGAATAAGAAAATGGCAATTTTTCTTCATCTAAAATATCGTTTTTTATTAAAGGCATATGAAAATCTGTTTTACCCTTTTGAGCCATATAAACAGAACTTGCAAAAGGCATCACCTTTAATGAGATTTTATTTCCACTCTCTTTTTCTATAGCTTTTACCAAATCAACTAAAACACCTTTGTCAGAACTCTCTGCATAAACTGGTAATTGAGCCAAAGATACCTTATACTCATCTGCAAAAGCCATAAATGGCAACAAGATTAAAAACACAGTAAAGAAAACAATTTTTCTAAACATCTCTTCTCCTTTTGTTTTGAAATAGAACAAAATATAAAATTTTGTATCCAAAATTATTACCAAAACCTTTCGCGAAATTATCGCTAAACACAATATTTTAAATTTTATATAGTTTAATAAATTAATTTTTTTATTAATTCGCGATTAAGAAGCGATTTCTTTAAGTAATAATTGCCTTGAAGGACGACAAAACTATTTTAAAGGGAAAAAGATGAATAACAATACTTTAACTCGTCGTGAAGCATTAAAACGTTTAGGAACTGCTGCTGTTGGAGGTATGACTATATTAAATAGTACAACTGCATTTGCCGCATCAACTAAAAAAGGTAAAGCTTTTAAAATTGGTTATGTAAGTCCTCAAACTGGACCACTGGCAATTTTTGCAGAACCAGATGCTTTTACATTGGCACAAGTAAAAGAAGCTGTAAAAGATGGTATCACAATAGATGGAACAACACACCCAGTTGAGATAATCTATAAAGATAGTCAATCAAACTCAAACAGAGCTTCTGAGGTAGCTTCACAACTTATATTAAATGATGAAGTTGATTTAGTAATAGCTGCTAGTACTCCTGCTACTACTAATCCTGTTGCTGACCAATGTGAACTAAATGGCGTACCTTGTATTACAACTGATACACCTTGGCAACCACACTTTTTTGGACGTGGTGGAAACCCTAAAGAGGGCTTTGAGTGGACATACCACTTTTTCTGGGGATTAGAGGATGTTATTGGTTCATATACAAACCTTTGGGAACAAATCCCAACAAATAAAGTTATTGGTGTTCTTTTCCCTAATGACTCAGATGGAAATGCTTGGGGAGATGATAAGTTAGGTTTCCCACCTGTATTAAAACAAAAAGGTTATAAAATTGTTGATTTAGGAAGATACCAATCTCCATCAAGTGACTTCTCTTCATATATTTATGAGTTTAAAAAACAAGGTGTAGAGATAGTTGCAGGTGTAATTCCACCACCAGATTTTGCTAACTTTTGGAATCAAGCTGGTCAACAAGGTTTTAATCCAAAAATCGTAACAGTTGCAAAAGCTAGTGAGTTCCCTATTGCTATTGAACCATTTGGTAAAAGAGCAAATAACTTAAGTGTTGAAGTATGGTGGTCTCCAACGCATCCATACACTTCTGGACTTACTGGACAAACATCAGAACAACTTGCAACTGCTTATTCAAAAGCTACAAACAAACAATGGACTATGCCTTTAGGATTTAAACATGCACTATTTGAAGTAGCCATAGATGTATTAAAAAGATCAAAAGGTCCTGGTAATCCAGATGCAATCAAAGATGCAATTGCAAATACTGATTATGCTTCAATTGTTGGACCTGTTAACTTTAAAACTGGACCTGTTCCAAATATAAGTAAAACACCACTTGTATCTGGTCAATGGAGAAAAAGTGATAAAGGTTTAGATTTAGTTATTGTTGAAAACTCTCAAGCACAAGCTATAAAAGTTCAAGGTAAATTAGAACCTATTAATTAAAAAACAAAACAAATTGTCCATAATATAAATATATATTGTGGACTTCAAATTATTAATAGGAGTTTATTTGAGTTTATTAAAAGTAGAAAATGTTTCCAAAAATTTTGGTTCATTAAAAGTTACAGATGATATATCTTTTGAATTGAAAAAAGGGGAAGCTTTAGGTGTTTTAGGACCCAATGGTGCAGGTAAAACAACACTTTTTAACCTCATCTCTGGAGATTTAAAACCTGATAGTGGAGATATTTTATTTAATGATAAAAGTATTTTATCTTTAAGCCCATCGGATAGATGTTTAGAGGGGTTTGGAAGAACATATCAAATACCACATCCATTTGTAGGGATGAGTGTATTTGAAAATGTTTTAGTTGGGGCAGTTTATGGAAATAACTATTCAGAAAAAGAGGCACAAGAGTTGGCTCTTTTTGTGTTAGAACAAACAGGACTAATAGACAAAGCTGAAAAACTAGCTGGTTCTTTATCTTTACTTGAAAGAAAAAGACTTGAATTAGCAAAAGCTTTATCTACACAACCAAAAATTTTACTTCTTGATGAGATTGCAGGTGGTTTAACTGAACATGAAGTACATGAGTTAATAGAACTAATTCAAGATATAAGAAAAGAGGGAGTCTCTATTATTTGGATTGAACATATTGTTCATGCTTTATTATCAGTTGTAGATAGAATCATTGCAATAAATTTCGGACAAATGCTAGTTCAAGGTGAACCACAAGCTGTTATGAATAGTCCTGAAGTAAAAGAGGTTTATATGGGGATTGAAATAGAATGAGTATTTTAGAGTGTAAAAATTTAATAGCAAGATATGGGGATTTTCAAGCACTATATGGAATCGATTTTTATTTAGATGAGGGTGAAACTGTTTGTATTATAGGCTCAAATGGAGCAGGTAAATCAACATTTCTAAAGTCACTTACAGGACTTGTTAGTGTAGAAAATGATTCAATTTCACTAAATGATAAAAATATTGGTGGTTTTAGTGCTGATGATATAGCAAAACTAGGTATTGCTATGGTTCCAGAGGGAAGAAGATTATTTCCTAGTTTAAGTGTTGAAGAGAATCTTTTGATTGGAAAAGAATCAAAAAGAGATGGGGAATGGAATTTAGAAAAAGTTTACGAGATATTTCCTATTTTAAAAGAGCGACGTTTATCTCCAGGTACAGCATTATCAGGAGGTCAACAACAAATGGTGGCAATTGGTCGTGCTTTGATGTCAAATCCAAAAGTTTTACTTTGTGATGAGATATCTTTAGGGCTTGCACCTGTTATTGTAAAAGATATTTATGCAATCTTTCCACAAATAAAAAAACAGGGTATTTCGATTGTTATTGTTGAACAAGATATAAATCAAGCGATGAAAGTTTCTAATAGAGTTTATTGTTTTCAAGAGGGACGTGTATCACTACAAGGAAAACCAAATGAACTTACCCATGATGAAATTTCAAAAGCCTATTTTGGAGTATAGTTATGATAGAGTGGATTAATGTAATTATTCAAGGTATACTACTTGGTGGGCTTTATGCACTTTTTGCAACTGGGCTTTCATTATCTTTTGGTGTTATGAGAATAATCAATATGGCTCATGGAGATTTTATAATTGTTGGAGCATATTTAGCTTTTGCTATTGTTCAACCTTTACAAATCAACCCATTTTATACCATATTATTAGTTGTACCTCTTATGGCTGTTTTAGGGTATGCCCTACAAAGATTGGTTTTAAACAAAACTTTGGGTACTGATATCATGCCTGCTTTACTTGTAACTTTTGGTATGTCTATTATCATCCAAAATTTACTTTTAGAGATTTTCTCTGCTGATTTTAGAGGATTAAATGCAGGTGAAGTTGAAGTTGCAAGTATAGGTTTAGGAAACAATATTGCCATTGGAGTTTTTCCTTTGATAACTATTATTATAGCTATTGCAGTAATTGTAACTTTACAATATATCTTTTACAAAACAAATCTTGGAAGATGTTTTAGAGCAACCTCTGATGACCATGAAATTGCACAACTTATGGGTATAAAAACAAAACATATTTATGGTATGGCTATGGGCTTAGCTTTAGGTGTTACTGCTATTGCTGGAGTATTACTAGCTATTAGAACAAATTTTGACCCAGCAGCTGGGCCTCTTCAACTTTTATACGCTTTTGAAGTTGTAATTATTGGTGGATTAGGTTCATTTTGGGGTACTTTAGTTGGTGGAATTATTTTAGGTATTGCTCAAACTATTGGCTCAAATTTAGATCCAGGTTGGGGAATCTTAGCTGGTCATATTGTTTTTATCATTATTTTAATGGTTAAGCCAAATGGATTATTTCCAAAAACAAGGGAGAGATAATGAATACTTCAGATAAATATGAGATTACACGAGGTAATAAAGTTACCAAAGGTTTTGGAATCTTTACAATATTTTTTATAATATTTTTAATATCTACTCCTTGGTGGTTAGGTCGTGCTGATATTAGAAAAATTACCGAGTTTTTATATATCTTATCTTTAGCACAAATGTGGAATTTACTTGCTGGATATGGTGGTTTATTATCAGTTGGTCAACAACTTTTCATTGGAATTGGAGCTTATTGTTTAGTAATCTTTGCTTATAAATTAGGTATGGATCCATTTATGGTAATCCCACTTGCTGGTTTAGTTTCTGTATTAGTTGCTCTAATGGTTTCAAAAGTAGCCTTTAGATTAAAAGGGGCCTATTTTGCAGTAGGAACTTGGGTATTAGCAGAAACTTTTAGATTACTTTTTTCAAATGTATCTTGGCTTGGTGGTGGTTCAGGATTATCAATAACAAGTACAATGAGAGGAATTCCTACTTGGTGGAGAGAGTCTTTAACCCTTTGGTTTGCAATATTTTTAGGCATTGGTTCTGTTTTACTTGTAAGTTATCTATTAAGGTCAAAATATGGAATCTCTCTTACAGCTGTAAGAGATAGTGAAGTAGCAAGTGAAAGTTTAGGGATAAAAGTAAAAAAAGTAAAACTGATGGTATATCTAATCTCAGCTTTTGGTTGTGGTATGGCTGGAGCTTTAATTTTTATAACAAAACTTAGAGTATCTCCAGAAGCAGCCTTTTCTATAGACTGGACAGCAATTATGTTTTTTATAGTTGTTATTGGTGGAATTGGTACAATTGAAGGACCTATTATTGGAACTTTAATCTATATAACCATGAGAGAAACACTAAATGACTTTGGTACTTGGTATTTGATTATACTTGGATTATTTACAATAGTTATTATGATAAAAGCACCACAAGGTATTTGGGGACTTATTAAAACCCGCTTTAATAACTTCCATCTTTTTGCTACAAAAAGGCATGTAAAGAAAAAAGATATTGTTGTAGAAAAGTCTGTAAATTGACTTGATTTTAAACTAGGTAAAAAATCTACCTAGTTTAATTTTTATTTATAATATCCTGAACCAATAAGGATATTATCATCAACAGCTTTTATAAAAGAGCTTTTTGCAGTTGGTAGTTTTGTTGAAGGATGTGACCATTTATAATCTAACCAACCTTCACCTTTAGTTTTTGCAATTTTAATAAATTCTTGAAATAACATTGTTCCATTTGGGTCTTTAATTTTATAAAGATTTTTACCAACAATCTTGTTATTTCCACCATGGGCAAGAGTTAAACCATTATAATCTATAGCAAAAACATATAATGACCCTTTTACAAAAGCACCATTTGTGTCATTAAATGTTTTTAAACACACCTCTATCCCTTTTGTTTTGCAAAGTTGAACACCATCTTCAACTAGTTGTTTAACATCTGTTTTTGCATCAGCAAACATAAATGATACTGTTATTAGCAAAGATATGATTATTTTTAAGGTGATTTTCATTTTTTCTCCAATAGAATTATTCTGAATATAAATTAGATATGTTGCTAGCTTGATTCCTCCGCAAAAGTCATCAAACTAGCAAAATACATCGAAAATAGGTACAGTAAATTTTCACTGTGTTTAGAACAAATTTCGCAATGTTAGGTTTAGAATGAGTAAATTAACCTTGTTCTTAAATCCGTATCTATATTTGCTTCTGCAGCATATTCGTTATCTAACATAGAATATTGAATTTGAGCCATAAGATTTTTTGTCATTTTATATGTAATTGTAAAGTTTGTTTCAGTAACTTTAGGTTTACCAGTTCTACTAAATCTTGAATGATCTGTAGCTAAAGATACTTTACCAATTGTATAAGCTGCACCAACTCTTATGGCATCTGTATCAGAAAAAGTTGCTGACCATGCATCAACTTGTGGACCATTTGTATATAATGGAATTGCACCTGAACCAATACCTTGTTTTACACTACTATCACCTACTGATGTATAAGCAGCATACAATGAAACACCAGCTAATGTAGCACCAATTTTAGCACCATATGCATTTCCATCTTTAACACCACTTGCGTCATAAGATGTATTTAAATATTGCGCAGCAATATATGGCTTCATATCTCCAGGAAAGTTATATGTACCATCAAAATATAAAATATCATGCCCATTATCAGCACCATTTGTAGATTCAGATGCTGAAGCATATTGAGCTTGAAGTGTTAAGTTATCAACTGAATTGTTTTTAACATAAATAGTCCATGCCCCATCTTGTCCAACTACTCCTCTACCAAATTCACCAGGCTCACCCTTACTTGTAGCTGTAGAAGTTCTATCAGTTCTATCTGCAAATTTTGTAAGATAAGCAGCAATTATTTTAGTATTAGGGATATTTGTATTTGTTACAGTATAACCTTCATATGATTGTCTAATAAATCTAGAACCTGATCCACCAACAACAGGAGTCCAGAAAAATTGTCTACCAGCTTTCATTGATGTTTTATCAATATCATATTGTAAATACATTTCAGACATAACTGCACCTGAAGCATTCATTGTTGCTACATATTTATTACTATCATCATCTACTGATGTAACAGAAGAGAATTGAGCAGTTGTTCCTAAAGAGAAGCCATTAAAATTACCAGTTTTATACCCTAAAACTAATCCATTTACCCAAATACTTGCATCTTTTGCTGCATTATTATTATAATCTTTTGCAAAATAATAAGATTTAAGTTGCCCTTTTATTTTACCATTTGCAAAGGCATCAGCTAGGCTATCACTTGCAAATGAACTTGTTTGAACTGTAGCAACTGCACAAGCAGTAACTAAAGAGATCTTCAAAATATTTTTCATACATTCTCCTAAAATTCCGAAATTAATAGTGAAAATAGATTGTCGCGCAATTTATAAAGTATCTATAACACTACCAAATTAGTTTACATTATAGTTTTTTAATTTAATCTTAAAATTTATATAAAATATTACAAAGTTTATAATTTATACAACTAATTTGTATCATATTAAGAATGCTATTTTAATGCTATGTTTGTTTCAAAAATACTCATTTTAGTGTTATATTGATAATATTATTGATAATAAGTATATTAAGGATTAATTAATATAACTACTATATAGTAATGAGTATTTTTTTTGTAATATATTCTGGAATTATTGGTTCAATTGATTTATATAAGAAATTAAATATGTTTTTCTAATTCAATTCTAATATTTGAAGGTATTGGCATTGATTCTTTTGTTTTATGATTAAAATGAATCATAACTGCTTTTCCTATTGTACATAACTTACCATTTTGATATAAATTATGAACAAAGTGCATTGATGAATTTCCAATTTTTTTTAATCTTGTATGAACTATCACCTCATCACTATAAAAAACTTCTTTCAAAAAATCTGTACTTGTATGAGCTAAAACAAATGGCATATTTTTTGGTTCAAGTCTTTCTTCAAAAAGTTTTAATGCAGGTAATCTACATAAATCAAACCAGATAGTATATACATTGTTATTTATATGTCCTAAACCATCCGTTTCATTAAACCTAGGTCTTATAGTTTCTTTAAACATAACATTCCTTTTTTAAGAATAAGGAAAAATTCCTTATATCTTAAGAGTTTTTTTGAGTGTATTGCATCTTTGTTCTAAGTGCATCTCTTTGTTTATTTGATTCTTTTAGGGGAGTACATTTTTTTAGATTTTTTAAGCAATTGTATGCAAGATTTGTATACTCTTCACTCCCTTTTTTCTTCCAAGATATCTCTTCATCTTTTAATTCTCTTTTTACTTTTACTGGATTTCCAAAAGCTAAATGATTATCTGGAATAACTGTTTTTGCTGGTACTAAAGAGGAAGCACCTATTATTGAATTTTCTCCAATAACTGCCTCATCCATAATAACTGATCCCATACCAACCATAGCATTATATTTTATATGACAACCATGTAAAATTGCACTATGTCCAATATGTCCTTTCTCTTCAACAATAACATCTATATTTGGAAAAGAGTGACAAACACAACAATCTTGTATATTTGCATCTTTTTTTATAATTATTCGACCAAAATCTCCTCTAAGGCAAGAATTTGGTCCTATGTAAGCACCCTCATCTATAAAAACATCTCCTATAATGACAGCTGTTTCATGGACAAACGCTTGTGGACTAATAACAGGTATCAATCCATCTAACTCATATATTTGCATTAAGCATCCTTTTTTATTGTAACAATAGAGTATCTTCCTGAAATAAAATTATCATTTGATAAAGCACAATTTGCAGCTTTATTATCTCCTGTTGCATGAAAATCAGTAAATGCAGCTGAATGATTCATCAACACATGTCCAGTTAAATTTACAGATAAATTAACTTTTTCATCAATAGCTATCTCTTCTACTTGTTCTAAATATTTCTCATCAGAACTATATACACCAGCTGTGATTGCACCATGTAACTCGATAGTTTCTTGCCACACTTTTAAACTATCTTCTCTAGATTCAGTCTCTATAAGTAAAATAATAGGTCCAAAGTGTTCATTATGAAATTTTTCTTTATCTTTTGCAGATATTTTAACAATTACAGGTGTTTTAATTGTAGCATTTTCAAACATAGGATGCTTTATATCTTTTGATGCTAAAACTATTTCACCAATATCTTTTGCATTTTCAACTCTGTTACAAATATCACTATTTTGAATTGCCCCTAAAATCTCTACGGCTCTTTCATCAACAGAAAGAAGTTTTTCTACACTACTAGCTATCATTGATGCAACTTCATCAAAACTAACTTTTTCTCCATTTGATACGATTCCATCTTTTGGAATAAATATATTTTGAGGAGCTGTACACATTTGTGATGAATATAAAGATAATGCCATAGATAGATTTCTTGCCATACCTTTTAAGTTATCAAAGTTATCTATGATTAAACAATTCACACCTGCTTTTTCAGTATAGACATTTGCTTGAGGAGCATTATTTTCTAACCAATCACCAAATGAAGTGCTACCTGTAAAATCAATAATTTTTACATTTTTATTTTTAACAAGGTTTTGAGTTTGTGTTCTATCATCACTTATAATCATAGATACTAAATCAGGATTAATACCATTTTCTTCTAATACTTCTCTTACAATATCAACTGTTAAGGCAATTGGTAAGATACCATTTCTATGTGGTTTATAAATAACTGAATTTCCAGTAACTAAAGATGCAAAAAGTGCAGAATATGAGTTCCATGTAGGGAAAGTTGAACAAGTTATAATTAATGATATCCCTCTTGGTGCAAGTTTAAACTTTTTATTTACAACTATTGGAGGATTATCTTTTCCAGTAGGTTTTTCAAATACTGATTCACTAGGTATAACTGATAATTGTTTATATGCATAAGCCAAAGCTTCTAAGCCTCTATCTTGTGCATGGGGACCACCTGCTTGAAATGCCATCATATATGGTTGACCTGTTGTATGCATAACAGCATTTGCCATTTCAAAAGATCTTTTATTAATTCTATCAAGAATCTCTAAACAGATTCCTGCTCTAAAATCTAAGTCACAATTTTTCCATTGTTTCATAGCAGTTTTTGAATCTGATACAAGTTTTTCGGAGTCTATTGAAGGATATGTTATACCTAAATTGAACCCATAAGGAGATATCTCTTCACCTAAATATTTATCTGTATCAAAACCTTTGATTTCATATCTATTATTAAGTTGTGCTTTAAAAGATTTTATAGATTCTTCTTTTTTACCCTCCCCATAAACTTTTGAACTTGGTATTTCAAAATAAGGAGACCAAAATCCTCTATTATTAATTTCTTCTAATGCTCTATCTAATATTTTTTTATGCTTCTCAAAAAGTTCCATATCTATCCTTTATGTAATATAATTTGAAAAATATTAATATAATTTAAATTAAATGAATATTAAATAAAAAAACTTAATCCCATAAAATAGTACTTTTAAAAATAAATAGCAATAAAATAGCATTATTTTTTAAGCTCTAATAAATATTACATTTGTTAGAATTTTTTCAGTTTTTTTGAAATAGATAAAATATTGGAGTAATAAAATGAGCTTTAAAGATATTAAAGTTGAGACTGAAAACCAACATATATTAATAATTACAATTAATAGAGAATCGGTTTTTAATGCATTAAGAACAAATACTTTAAAAGAGATTGCAGAGGTTTTATCATCTTCTTCTGATGAGATAAGATGTGTAATCTTAACAGGGGGAGAAAAAGTGTTTGCAGCTGGTGCAGATATAAATGAACTTGAAATAAAAAATACATTTGAATCAATAAATGATGTAAGAACATCTTACTGGGAAACAATTAAAGATTTTAAAAAACCTATCATTGCAAGTGTAAATGGGTTTTGTTTAGGTGGAGGTTGTGAACTTGCAATGCATTGTGACATTATTATCGCTGGTGACAATGCACAGTTTGGGCAACCTGAAATCAATTTAGGAATAATGCCAGGAGCTGGAGGCACACAAAGAACAGTAAAAGCTATGGGAAAATCAAATGCAATGCTGATGCTTTTAACTGGAGATTTTATTGATGCAAAAACTGCAAAAAAAATGAATTTAGTATCAGAGGTTGTACCTGTTCAAACTACAATCATAAGATCAATTGAAATAGCTAACAAAATTGCCAAAAAATCTCCTTTGGCAGTAAATGCAATAAAAAGTTCTGTTCTTGCTTCTTATGAAACAGGCTTAAGTGCATCACTTAAATATGAAAAGACAATTTTTTCTGGAATATTATCTAGTAGTGATAAAAAAGAGGGAATTAGTGCCTTCAAAGAAAAAAGAAAACCAAATTTTAAAGGACAATAATAATGTTATATGAAACAATAAAATATGAAAACAATAACGGTATAGCAACTTTAACATTAAATAGACCAGAAGTATTTAATTCATTAAATGAACAAATGCATGCTGAATTAAAGAATGCTTTTAACAATATAAAAAAAGATAGCACTATTAGAGTATTAATCATCACAGGAGAAGGAAAAGCTTTTTGTGCTGGACAAGATTTAAACGATAGATCAGTTAATAATAGTGATGAAAAACTTGATTTAGGTGAATCAATTGAAAGAAAATATAATCCACTAATTAAAACAATATATAACTTAGAGATACCAGTTATTTGTAAAGTAAATGGTGTAGCAGCAGGTGCTGGAGTTGGGATTGCATTAGCTTGTGACTTTGTAATTGCAAATGAAAAAGTCTCATTTATACAAGCCTTTTGTAAAATTGGATTAGTGCCTGATAGTGGAAACTCTTTCTTCTTACCACAACTTGTAGGAATGGCAAGAGCAAAAGAGTTATGTATGTTAGGTGATAAACTTTCTGCACAAACTGCATTAGAATATGGACTAATTTCTAGGGTATATCCAATAGAAACTATTGATGAAGAGGTTCAAAAACTAGCTATTCATTTTTCTACTGCACCAACATATGGATTGTCTTTAATAAAAAAAGCATTAAATCAATCTGTTGAAAACTCATTAGATGAACAATTAGAATTAGAAAAAAATCTACAAAGAGCAGCTGGTCACTCAAATGATTATAAAGAAGGAGTTTCAGCATTTTTAGAAAAAAGAACTCCTAATTTTAAAGGAAACTAATATGAGAATAGATTCAAATTCAATTATAGGAATAGTTGGTGCAGGTATTATGGGTAGAGGTATTGCTCAAGTTGCAGCAAAAGCAGGTCATAAAGTAATACTATATGATAATTGGGATGGTGCAGTTGACAATGCAATGACTATCAATGAAAAAGAGTTATCGAAACTTGTTGAAAAAGGGAAAATGACTCAAGAGCTAAAAGATAAAACTATATCTTTATTGAATCCTACTATGAAAATAGAAGATTTAGCTCCTTGTGATTTGATAATTGAAGCTATCATTGAAAACAAAGAGATAAAACAAGAGATATTTAAACAACTTGAAGATATTTGTGGTGATGTTTGTATTGCATCAAATACTTCATCTATTTCTATTTCTGCTTTGGCAAATGGTCTTAAAAGACCTGATAGAATGGTAGGTATGCATTTTTTTAATCCAGCACCTATTATGAAATTAGTTGAAGTAATCTCTGGATTACAAAGTGACAAACAACTTGTAGAAGATGTTTATAATCTAGCTAACTCATGGGGTAAAAAAGCAGTTTTTGTAAAATCTAGTCCAGGTTTTATAGTAAATAGAATTGCTAGACCGTTTTATGCTGAAGCACTAAGATTATATGAAGAGGGAGTTTCAACTTTTGCAACAATTGATGAAATAGTAAGATCATCAGGTAGATTCAGAATGGGTCCATTTGAACTAATGGATTTAATTGGAAACGATACAAACTATTCAGTTACTGAATCAACTTTTAACTCATACTATCAAGATTCAAGATTTAATCCATCATTGACGCAACAAGAGTTTGCTCAAGCAGGATTACTTGGAAGAAAATCAGGTATTGGTTTTTATAAATATGAAGAGGGAAAACAATTAAGTAGAGATGAATATACGCAAGTAGTTCCCTCAAACAATAAAATATCAACTATTACTGTATATGGTTCTTTAGGAGTAGCAAATGAACTAATACCTTTATTTAAAAAAGCTGAGATTAATGTAATCGAAGTTGAAGGTGATGGATATATTGAGTTTAATGACATAAAATTATTTTTAACAAAAGGTAAAATGGCTAGCCAAATTTCAAAAGAATTAAATGAAAAAAATATAGCCCAATTTGATATCAGTATAGATTATGCTCTAACTGACTCTATAACTATCGCAACTTCACTGATTGCACAAAAACATGTTGAAAAAAATATTGCAGCACTTTTTGCACAAATTGGTAAAAAAACTCTAATAATAAAAGATTCACCAGCAATGGTTATGTCAAGAACTGTCTGTATGTTAGTAAATGAAGCAAGTTCAACAGTGACAAATGGTGTTTGTGATGAATTTAGTGTTGATATTGCTATGGAAAATGGTGTAAATTATCCTATAGGTCCATTTAAATGGGCAGATAAATTAGGTATTGATTTCGTATTAGAAACATTAAACAATTTAGAATCATTTTACAAAGATACTAGATACAGAGCAGATAGAGGTATTATCGAAAAATCAATAATAGGTGGGAAATATTATGAATGAGACAAAACTTTGTTATAAAGTTGCAGAAAAAATGATGGCTGATACAAAATTTGAACATACCCTAGGTATGAAATTGTTAGAAGTTGAAGAAGGCTATTCAAAAATGGAGATGGAAGTTACCCAAAAGATGCTAAATGGTCATGGAACTTGTCAAGGTGGTGCAATTTTTTCTTTTGCTGACGCAGCTTTTGCTATTGCTTGTAACTCAAGAAATATTGCAACAGTAGCTGCTGCTTGTGATATAAGTTTTGTAAAACCTGCTCTATTAGGAGACACACTATATGCAACTGCTACAGAAAAATATTTAAAAGGTAGAAATGGAATATACGACATCTTAGTTGTAAATCAAAAATTTGAATCAGTCGCATTTTTCACTGGTAAATCAAAAGCTGTAAAAGGCACTATATTAGAAGAAAAGGAAGTACAATGAATGAAGCATATATTATAGATTATATTAGAACACCTATTGGTTCTTATGGAGGTTCATTATCTTCTATTAGACCTGATGATATGGGTGCTATTCCACTTAACTATTTAATGAAAAATAATCCTTCTATAAACTGGGAAGAGCTTGATGATGTAATTTTTGGATGTGCAAATCAAGCTGGTGAAGATAATAGAAATGTTGCAAAAATGTCTGCACTATTAGCTGGTCTTCCTTATCAAAGTGGTGGTACTACAATCAATAGACTTTGTGGGTCAGGAATGGATGCAATTGGTATAGCAGCACGAGCAATAAAAGCTGGTGAATGTGATTTAATTATTGCAGGTGGTGTTGAATCAATGTCTAGAGCACCTTTTGTAATGCCTAAAGCTGATACTGCATTTACAAGAGCAAATAGTGTATTTGATACAACTATTGGTTGGAGATTTGTAAATCCTAAAATGAAGGAGATGTTTGGAACAGACTCGATGCCTGAAACTGGAGAAAATGTAGCTGAAGAATTCAAAGTTACAAGAGAAGATCAGGATAAGTTTGCATTTAATTCACAACAAAAATGCAAAGTAGCTATGGAAAAAGGTTTTTTCAAAAAAGAGATAACACCTGTTGTTGTAAAAAGAAGAAAACAAGATGATTTAATAGTGGATAAAGATGAATACCCTAAACCAAATACAACATTAGAAAAACTTTCAACACTAAATACCCCTTTTAAAAAAGAGGGAGGAACAGTAACAGCTGGTAATGCCTCAGGGGTTAATGATGGTGCAGGAGCAATGATAATTGCCTCAAAAAATGCTGTTGAGAAATATAATCTAAAACCAAAAGCAAAAATTGTAATGATGGCTGTAGCTGGTGTTCCTCCAAAAATCATGGGAATAGGACCACTTTACTCATCTAAAAAGATTTTAGAAAAAACGGGTATGAGTATAGATGATATGGATGTAATTGAACTAAATGAAGCTTTTGCTTCACAAGGTTTAGCAACAATTAGAGGTTTAGGATTAAAAGATGATGATCCAAAAGTTAACCCAAATGGTGGGGCTATCTCTTTAGGTCATCCATTAGGGATGAGTGGAACTAGACTTGTTATGACAGCACTGAACCATTTAGAACAAACAAAAGGAAGATATGGACTTTGTACTATGTGTATTGGTGTAGGACAAGGTATATCTATGATAATAGAAAATTTAAATAGAGACTAGGGAGATAAAATGGAAAACAAAAGAAAAACTGTAAGTTATTATCCAAAAGTTCTTATATCCAAAGATGAACTTATTGCTTTACAAACAAGAAGAATGAAACACACATTGTTAAGAGCTTATTCATTTGTTCCCTATTATAAAAAGAAGTGGGATGAACATGGTGTTCATCCTGATGATTTTACTTTTTTAGAAGATATCAATAAGTTCCCTTTTACTACAAAAGAGGATTTAAGATTAAACTATCCATTTGGGATGTTTGCAAATCCAATGAGTGATATTGTAAGACTTCATGCATCAAGTGGAACAACTGGTAAACCAACAGTTGTAGGATATACAAGACAAGATGTTGATACTTGGTCTGATTTAGTTGCAAGATCACTAAGACTTGCAGGTGGAGGAAAAGGGGATATAGTTCATGTCTCTTATGGATATGGTTTATTTACAGGTGGATTAGGTGCTCATTATGGTGCAGAAAAACTTGGATGTACAGTAGTTCCTGCTTCTGGTGGTTTTACAGATAAACAAGTTACTTTAATAAATGACTTCAAAGCAACTGTAATAATGGTTACACCATCATATATGTTAAATATCATTGAAGAGATGGAAAACAGAGGAATAGATCCAAAAGAAACTGCACTTAAAGTTGGTATTTTTGGAGCTGAACCTTGGTCTATGGAGATGAAAAGAACTATTGAAGAGAAAGTTGGAATTGATGCACTTGATATTTATGGTTTATCTGAAATGATGGGTCCAGGTGTTGCTTGTGAAGTGTTAGAAGATAGAGGAGATTTATATGTTTGGGAAGATCACTTTTATCCTGAAATTGTTGATAGAGATACCTTTAATCCTATCCCTGATGAGCAAGAAGGCGAATTAGTTTTAACAACTTTGACAAAAGAAGCTTTACCAATCATTAGATATAGAACAAAAGATTTATCTACACTATATAAAGGTGATCTTTTAAATATGCGTAAAATGAAAAGAATTCACGCTAGAACAGATGATATGATGATTATTAGAGGGGTAAATGTATTCCCATCACAAATTGAAGAGATATTGATGAAAATTGAAGCGTTCTCTCCTTATTATCAAATTGTAATTTCAAGAACTGGTAATATGGACGATTTAGCTATAGATATAGAACCAGAACTAACTGCAAGTGAAAGAGAAATAGGTGAAGCTATAAAAACTCTAGTTCATAAAATAAAATCAGGTATTGGAGTATCTGTAAAAGTAAATGTTAAAAAACATGGTGAAGTTCCAAGAAGCCAAGGAAAAGCTCAAAGAGTAGTTGATAAAAGAAAAAACTAGGATAAAAAATGTCTAAAAATATATTGGTAATTCAAGCCCATGACGATATGAAAAAATCAAGAGTAAATAAAAGATTTTCAAAAGAGATTGAAACTCTTGATAATGTTGAAATAAGAGATATAAAAGCTTTATATCCTGATTATAAAATTGATATACAAGCTGAGCAAGAAGCTATAAAAAAAGCAGACAAAATTGTATTCCAATTCCCAATGTTTTGGTTTAATGCCCCATCAATATTAAAAGAATGGATGGATAAGGTTTATACACTTGGATTTGCTTTTGATATTTCAAAAGATGGATATGAAAGAAAAGAATTAAATAAAAAAGAGTTTATGCTTGCTGTATCTATGGGTGGTCATGAAGATGCTTATTCTGGAGATTTTAAAAGTGTTGATGAGTGTTTAACTCCTTATATTTATACATCAAAATTTTGTGGAATGAAAGTTCTTGAACCTTTTTATACATATAGAGCTATGCAAAATTTAAGTGATGAAAAACTTGAAGAGTTAGCATCAAAATTTAAAAAAGCAATTTTAAGTTAGGAGATTAAATGAACTATTTAGAAGTAAAATATGAAACACAAATAAAAGATGAACTTAATACAAATGATTTTATTTCTAATGTAATTAGTTCTCAACAAAGTCTTGGGACACAAAAATATCCCAAGAACTTTGAACATAAAAAATTACTGGATTTAGGATTTACTTATAACAAATCAACAGATGGTTATGGTTTTATAAAAAATTTCTCTTTTGAAGAATTAAAAGATTTGGCTTTTAAAATAGACAAACTTGATAACCATATTTTGACCCATGGATATATTGTGTTAAAAATATATGAAGATGAATTGTATTTTTGGGATACTGCATTAATTTATGAAAATATTGATACCTTTGAATATTGTTTGAAGTACCATAATATCTTTAGACTAGGAGAGGTAAATGTTCTTACAAAATCAACTAGTGTAAATGAGATACTACTAAATTTATCAAACTATACAAAAAGATATGAAGAACCTGAACTAGAATTTATCACACAAAACTGTGTTTGGGATAAAAAAGAAGGGGTAAAGACTCTTAAAACTCTAGTGGGAAATATTAATGAATATATCCATTTTAGTAAAACTATAAATTATTAATAAAATAATTTTACTAAAATTCTGCAATTCCCCAAGTATTTTTTAAAATAGCACATATTCTTATTTTTACTACTTTTTCATCTATTAAAAGTAGTAAATCTACAAAACTATAACCATCTTTATCTTTTGATATAAAAATATTTTTTTTATCTTTTAAAACATATTTTCTATCAAAAAGTTTACAAATATTTAACATAATTTTAGGAAAATATACTTTTATTGTAGCATCATTTTTTAAAAATTTTGTTTCTGATATCTCCATATAAGGAATCAGATTTTTATCTAATAAATTGGATAAATCTTCTATTAAATGGCTTTTCATAATTTGCCTTTTTTTTTATTATTATACCAACTTTACTACCTATATATCAAGCTTTATATAAAATTTGTTATAATAAAAAAAACTAAAAGGAATGTTCTTGAATAACGATGTAAATGAAAACGAAGTAGATATTTATATAAAATCATTATTAGAAGAAACCTCTCCAAAAGCAAAATCTTTAATCATAACTTTTTTTGGTGATACAGTTTTTCCTTTTGGTGGAACAATTTGGTTAGGTTCTCTTGTTAAGTTTATGGAAGAGTTTGAAGTAAGTGAAAAACTTACAAGAACTTCAATTTTCAGACTTACAAAAGAGGGATGGCTAACTTCTCAAAAATTTGGTCGTGAAAGTTATTATACTATAAGTGATATGGCTGTAGATAAGTTTATTAAAGCTCATTATCGTGTATATGCTTATGATGAACAAGAAAATGATAACGACTGGATTGTTTTATTTACTTCAAGCCTTGAACAAGATGAAGAGTTTGAACTTAGTAAAACTCTAAAAAAAGAGGGATTTGCTAACCCATCAAAATATACATATATGCACCCACACTACAAAATGGAATATATACAAGATATTTTAATCAAAAATGAGCTTCAAAATAAAGTGATTCTTATAAAAGGTCCTCTTCATATGCCAATGAATAAAGAGATCACAAAAGAGATGGTAAATAAATTTTGGGATTTAAAAGATGTTGAAAATAGATATAGAGATTTTATTACTATATTTAGAAGAATATATTCTCTTAAAACTCCAATTGAAGAGTTTACACCTAGACAATGTTTTATAATTAGTATTCTATTGATTCATGAATATAGAAGAGCTGTTTTATATGATCCAAAACTTGGAAATCAATTTATCTCTAGTGATTGGTTAGGTAAATCAGCTGCTTCACTTGTTGAATCTCTTTATGTAGCAATTCATAATCAAGGAAAAGCTTATGTACAAGAGAATTTACTAACTGTAGGAGGTAATACTCCTAAGTTAGATAAGTTTTATTATAATAGATTTGGAGGATTAAAATAAAGGGAAAGTTTTATTTTATTCTTCAAAATTAAATATCAATATAAGATGGTTTTTCAAGGGAGTACATAACTATCTTATATTTTAAATTTATACTTGTTGTGCAAAGTATTCTTCCATATGGACTAATTCATCTTTTGCACCAAGTTCTCTAACAATATTTTTACACGAACCTACAAATGATACACCACCAGCTATATAAACTGAGTAATTAGACAATTCAGGTATTAATAAAGGTAATACTTTATCGATTCTACCCTCTAAACCACCATCTTTGTTACTCTCTTGGGTTAAAGTGTATTTATATTTAAAGTTTACATATCTAGATTCTAAATATTTTAATTTACCATGATGTAATAAATCAGCTTTTGTTTTAGCTGAAAAAAGTAAAGTTACAGGGTTTTTATTTCCTCTACTTAAATAAGCATTCAACAATGACAAGATTGGAGCTAAGCCAGATCCAGAAGCTAAACATAAAATTGGTGTATCAACAGATGGATCACCTAAAAATGTACCATAAGGACCATTAATCTTGATATTATCACCAATATTTACCTCATCATGTATCCAAGGGCTGGTTTTACCATTTGGTTCTTTTGTTATAATAAAAGACAACTCTCCATCAGAACGAGGAGGATTTGCAATAGAATAAGGTCTAAGAGGATGTCCAGATGCCTCATCCCCTATCATTGCATATTGTCCAGGCCAATATTTAATACTTTGTCCCAATGGAGATAATTTAAGTTCAATCAAATTAGGCGTTCTTTGAATCTTATCAGTTACAATATGCCAAGAATTCTCAATAGGTGGGAACAGTTTAGGTTGCGCATCTGCTGTACCAAACTCTATTTCCAATACATCTGAAATAGGTTTAGCCATACACATCAAGCCATATCCCAAATCTCTGTCTTCTTGAGATAAAGCCATATCCATAATAAAACCTTGGTCAAATTCTCCACTTAAAACTTTTATTTTACATTCACCACAGGCTCCAGCTCTACAGTTATTTGGTAAGGCATAACCTTGTTTTTCAAGAACAGATAATACTGTTTCCCCCGAAGGGCATGCTATCTCTTTTCCTGATGGTTGTATAATAATCTTTTTCATATCTTAAATTCCTGGTTATAATTTTTTACTTGGTGATATTAGAATACTGGTATAATATCTTCCATATCAATATCACTTATTTCTCTTCCTGTAATTCCAACTTCAGGAATTGCTGGGAATTCTGTATCATATTTATCTAATACACCTTTTAAGTTAAGCATAGCTTTTCTCCAGTTCTCTTTTTTTGTTTCATAATCTGGAATAAAGAAACCAGCTTCTCTAGCTAATCTTTCACCTTCTCTTTGATTCTCAATAAAATCTTCAGGAATATCCCAGAACTCTGTTGGTGGCTCAAATAATACAGCAGATAAGAATAGATACCCTGCTCTAATTTGTTTAGTAATAATCTCTTTATCTTCTTGAGCTAATTTAGGATAATCTCTTTCCATCAATGTTAAAACGATAGCCATATGTCTACCTTCATCTTTACCAATTTTTGAGAACCCTTCTTTAAATACTAATTCAGTACATCCTGCTGCCATTTGATGAAAAATTGTTGCTGCTGCAATTTCACCCATTAGGAAAGAAGAGAATAATACAGCTAAAGAATATTTAGGAACTGCATTTTTAAATCCATCCCAATATCTTCCACCATTGTAATATAACCATTTAGCATTTTTTTGTAATCTTCTACCAATATCAGTTTTAGGCTCATAAGTTAAAGGATCTGGATGTTCTAACATTTTAGTTATAACTAAACCACACATTTGTTCATGGTTTTGCTCATCTCTTGTAACAGAAAAGAAACATCTTCTAACAACATCTTCCTCATGTAATTCATATGTTTTAATAAATGCAGAAGCAAATACGGGTGGTGCAGATGCATCAAATACTGAAAGAATAGTCCACCAATATGCTATAGACTCTCTTTGCTCCCATGTGTATTTTGTAACATCAAATGTATCCCAAGGTAGTTTTTCAGGATCCCAATACTCTTTTTGTGATGATTCCCAAACTTCTTGTAATTTTGTAGTTACATTTTCCCAACTTAATGGATAAACATTTGGCTGTGGTGTTGCTGGTGGGAACTCCATAGTTCCAGCTAGCTTTTCTTTTGAACCTGCCATCTCAACTCCTTTTAAATTTCTAAATTTTTAGTTTTTTAATATACTTCACTTTTTGAACTATATCTAAAATAATTGTATCATATAATTATTAATGCTTCCTTAAATTTTAATTATATGATTCATTTTTTTTGAATATATTTATTTTTTTGTAATATATTAATTATTAATAAAAAGCCCATAAATTCTTATACTATAGGTAATAAATAGGGATTTAGAGTTTATTATAAGTATTATATTGAGAATAAGTTATACACTTTTTGTGTATAACTTATATTTTTGTAGTATATTACAGATATTTTATTTATTTGAGAATTTTGCTTTTCTTTTTTCTACAAAAGCATTCATTCCTTCTGTTCTATCATCTAATGCTAATGTTGTATAAAAAGATTTTCGTTCAGCTTCAAGTCCAGCTTGTAAAGATGATTCATAAGAGTTATTTATTGATTCTTTTATTAGTCTTACAACAGGTTGACTCATTGATGCAATCTTAGATGCAATTTTGATTGCCTCTTCAACTACTGTACCTTCTTCAAAGACAGATGCAACCAATCCATAATCTTTTGCCTCTTTGGAATCAATCATATCACCAGTTAAACACATATACATTGCTTTTGCTTTTCCAACTGCTTTAGTTAGTCTTTGTGTACCACCAGCTCCAGGCATTGTTCCTATTTTGACTTCTGGTTGACCAAATTTTGCAGTTGTATCACAAACAACAATATCACATAGCATTGACATTTCACAACCACCACCTAGTGCAAATCCTGCTACAGCTGCAACTATAGGTTTTGTATGTTTTTCGAGAGTTTGCCACTCTTTTTTTACAAACTCATTATTATATGCACTTGCAAAATCAAGATTAGCCATCTCTTTTATATCTGCACCTGCTGCAAAGACTTTATTTCCACCTGTTAATACAATAGCACCAATATTTGTATCATTGTCAAAATCTTTTATTGCTGCTGATACTTCATTTAATAATTGGGTACATAATGCATTATAAACTTCTGGTCTATTTAGGGTAATCACACCTACACCATTTTCTAGTTTTTCTACTAATATATATTTATTGTTCATTTACATTCCTAAATATGCTTCTTTAACTCTTGGATCTTTTAATAAATCTTCAGAATTACCACTTAAAACAATTTCACCATTTTCTAAAACATATGCTCTATTAGAGATTGTTAAAGCAAAATATGAATTTTGTTCAACTAAAAATACTGTCATATGAAGTTTTTTAAGCTCTTCAATAAATGCAAAAATCTCTTCTACTATTACAGGAGCTAAACCCATTGATGGTTCATCCATCAATAATAAATCTGGTTTACTCATCAAAGCTCTTCCAATTGCAAGCATTTGTTGTTGACCACCAGATAGATTTCCTGATATCAAACCTCTTTTTTCATATAATATAGGAAACTTTTCATATACAAAATCTAAATCTTTTTTTATTTCATCTTTATTATTTCTAGTAAATGCCCCAAGCATTAAATTATCTTCTACAGTTAATGATTTAAATAGTTCTCTTCCCTCTGGTACTTGTGCAATTCCAAGTTTTACTCTTTTTTCAGGAGATGTATCTGTGATATCAATATTTTCTTTAAATATAATTTCACCTTTATTTTGTTCTTTCAATCCTGAAATAGTTCTCATAAGAGTTGTTTTACCTGCTCCATTTGCACCAATTAAAGCAACTATTTCACCCCTATGTACTTTTAGATTGATATCTTGAAGAACATGGATATGTCCATAATGACAATCTAATTTTTCTATATTTAAAACTAAACCCTCTTTATTCATGCAATGATCCTTCACCTAAATATGCTTTAATTACATCTGGATTAGATGAGATTTCAGCAGGAGTACCCTCTGCAAGTTTTACTCCAAAATTAACAACAGTGATTTTATCTGAGATACCCATTATCATTTTCATATCATGCTCAATTAAAAGAACTGTTACACCCTCTTTTGCAATCTCTTTTATAATCTTTGAAATCTCTGCTGTTTCTGTACCATTTAAACCTGCAACAGGTTCATCTAAAAGTAAAAGTTTTGGATTAATAGCTAAAGCTCTTACAATTTCAACTTTTTTCAAAACACCATAAGATAAATCACTACACATTTTATAAGCTACATTTTCTAAACCAACTCTTTTTAGGTGAGATAAGGCAATATGTGTAAACTTATCTTCATCATCAATAATTGATTCAAACTGAAAAGAACACTTTAAAAGACTTTTATTCATATTAATATTGAAACCTAAAAGAACATTTTCCATAACAGTCATATTTTCACAAATCTCAAGATTTTGAAATGTTCTCATAATATGTTTATTTACAAGTTTATATGTAGGAACATTTGTAATATTTTCATCATTGAAATATATATCTCCACTATCAACTGTATAGATTCCAGATATCATATTTACCAAAGTTGTTTTCCCCGCTCCATTGGGACCAATCAAAGCATGAATTGTCCCTTCTTGAACTTCAAAAGAGATATCATCAACTGCTTTTAATCCACCAAAACTTTTAGATATTCCATTAATTTTTAATAAACTCATGCATTATCCTTTTTTTTCAATTCAGTTTTATCCACTTTTAAAGTATCAAAGATTGAAACTATCCCTTTTGGCATAAAAATCATTACAAAAATAATAATTGCACCAAAAACCATTTGTTCATAATCGTGTAAAAATGTCAAGAACTGAGGAAGTGCTGTGATAATAATTGCACCAAATACAGCCCCATAAATTCTTCCAAGTCCACCAAATACAATCATAACTACAAGCTGAATAGATCTCATAAATCCTGATTCTTCTGGAGATATAAATCCTGTATAGTATGAGTATAAAGAACCAGCAATGGTTGCAATTACAACAGATATCACAAAAACATAAGTTTTATAATATGGTACATCTGCACCAATAGCTTTAGCAGCAGTTTCAGAATCTCTAATACATCTTAAGATTCTTCCAAAAGGTGAATTCACCACATTTTGTAATGCCCAAATAGAAAATACTAAAAATATTGCTGATAACACATACCATTGCATATCATTTTCAAATACATAACCTAAAATATGAAATTGACTAACACTCATACCATCTGGTCCACCAGTTAATTGATCTTCATTTCTTAATACAAGTGAGATAATAATACCCACAGCTAGTGTTGCCATAGCAAGATAATGACCTTCTAACTTTAATACAGGTTTTGATATTAAAAATGCTAATACAGCTAAAACAACAACTGAAATTATGATGCTTAAAACTGGATCAAATTCAAATGTAGTCGATAATATTACTGCCACATAAGCTCCAAGTCCAGCAAATGCCCCATGACCTAAAGAGATTTGACCAGTATAACCAACTAACATATTTAGTCCAATACATATAACTGCATTTAACATACACATAATTGCTATCTCATAATGAAATGAGTTTTGTAATAAAAAAGGTATTACACACAAAATTATTATAGTGGTAACTATCCCTCGATCTAAAAATACACCTTTATTTCCCATGATAATACCTACACTCTTGTTGATTTCTTAGCCCCAAAAATACCACCTGGGAAAAAGAATAAAATTAAAAGTAATACTATAAATGCTACTGCATCTTTATATTCACTACTTAAATAACCAGCAACGAAAGATTCTAAAATTCCAAGTAGAACTCCTCCAAATACTGCACCAAAAGGATTACCTATACCACCAATAATAGCTGCACAAAATCCCTTAAGACCTAACATAACTCCAATTTCATAATTTGTTGATGTAATTGGTGTTAGCACTATTCCACCTATTGCTGCAATTGATGCACTAATCATAAAATTTATAATCAATATTTTCTTAACAGAGATACCAACAAATTTTGCTGCATCTTTATTATCAGCAGTTGCCAACATTGCTTTCCCTATTTTTGTCTTGTTAAATAAATAATATAATCCAACAACAATACAAAGTGAAACAACAATTACTAGAATTGCTTGAGGAGTTATAGTTGCACCAAATATAGAAATTGGTGTATCACTTATAAATGATGGTAAAGTATGCATTTGTTTATCAAATACTACCTGAGAAGCCCCTCTTACAAAAATAGAATAACCTAGTGTTAAAATAATTAACGATGTAACTGAAGAGTTACTAGACATAGATATCAATTTAAAAAGCATATACCCTATAAGTGCAGATATAATAATTGCAAAAGGAAATGCTAAAACAAATGGGAATTTAGCGTATGATAAAAATACTGCTGACATTCCCCCTACCATTACAAACTCCCCTTGCGAGAAGTTTATAATTTTACTAGAGTTATATATAACAGTGAATCCCAAACCAACTAAGGCATAAATAAATCCAACTGTTAAACCTCCAAATGAGTATTGTAATAATTCAACCATTTTCTTACTCTGCTAATGCCCAATCACCATTTTTTATAACTAACATTTTAATACTTGAATCAATATCTAATCCTAAGTGATCATTTTTATTAATGTTAAATATACCATTTAAACCTGGGTAACCTGTAGTTTGCTCAATTGCATCTCTAATATCTTTTGGTTTATCAGAATTTGATTTTTTTATTGCATCAATTATTAAATTTAGTGCATCATAAGCATATCCACCAAATGTAGAAACAGAAGTATTGTATTTACCTTCATACTCTTTGATATAATCTAGTGCAATTTTTTTAATAGGATTTGCATCCTCCAATAAAGAAGCAACAACAACTGGTGGAGAAGCTACAATAACACCCTCACTAGAATCTCCTGTCAACTCAATAAATTTTTTAGAAGCAACACCATGTGATTGTACTAATGTTTGAGTCATACCTAATTGTTTGAAGTTTTTAGTAACAATACCCGGTCCTTGCCCAAAACCTGGATTAACAACAGCTTGTACATTATCTAAAGATTTTATCTTTGTTAATTGAGCTGTCATATCTGTATCTTTTGGTCCATATGTTTCATCTGCAACAATATTAATTCCATAGTCACTCGCTACTTCTTTACATTGCGTTCTCATTGATTTACCAAATCCACCATTTCCAGAAATCAAAGCAACATTTGTTTTTGCTTTTGATTTTAAATACTTAAAGATTTTTTGACATGCCATTCTATCAGTAGCTGGAGTTTTAAATACATATTTTTTTGTTGGTTGTACAATCTCAATTGAACCAGCCATAGAAACTAAAGGAATTCTTGCTTTTTCAATAAATGGAATAATAGCCATTGTTTCTCCTGATGCTGATCCTCCTATAACAGCAACTACTTCATCTTGTTTTATAAGTCTTTTGATAAAAGTTGTTGCATTTTTAGGATTAGCACCAGTATCGTAAGAGATAAGCTTTAGTTCTTTACCTAAAACTCCACCAGCCTTATTTATTTTATCAACATACAACTCAAGTGTTTTTAATTCAGGATCACCTAAAAATGATGCTGGACCAGTTGCAGCAACCAATGCACCAATCTTAATAGTATCTTTTGCATTTGCCGTAGAACAAATTAAAAATAAACCTATTAAACCTGTTGCCAATTTTAAAACTCTTCTCATAATCTTACCCCTTTTGTTTTATTTAGGATCAAATAAATTTCATCCCGTAATGAAAAATTCTATTACACTAAAACTTAAAAACTACATAAAAAAGTAATACATAATAAACAAAAAACGATAAATATGACAGAAAAATAGTAAAAAAATAGTTTTATGTAGTATATATTATGATTTTTAGTAAAATAGCATTAAAATAGCATAGAATTTAAGGGGTTTCTATGCTATTATTTATATTGTAATTTAATTGAATTTTTTTGAATGTAATGAGTATATTAATTTTTTAAACCAAAGTGCAAGTTTTCCAGAGATATTAAAATTAAATAATCTCCCCACAGCACAATTTGGACCACCTAAATCAATAAGAATACCCTTATTTGATATATTATTTTTAGCCAATGGCTTATGTTTTATCTCATTGATTATATTGTCAGCTATAAACTCAGCTTGCATTCTTGCCCCTTGTGCAGTAGGAGCTTGATGCAACTTAGATTTTACATCATTTGCTTGAACTATATCACCTATAGCAAAGGCATTTTTATAAGGACTTATTCTATAATATTCATCTACAATGATTTGATTTCTTTGATTTTGTTGTACTTTCTTATCTACATTAAGAATAGAGTTTCCCATAGCTCCAATCACAAATATGAGCATATCATATCTAACCTCATCACCATTAGATAATAAAATTTTATCCTCTAATATTTTTGAAGCAAAAAGTTTTGTAATTACATTTATATCTAATTCTTTACATCTTTCATGTGCTTTATTTATCAAAAACTCATCCATTCCTGGAAGTAATGTATCCATTCCCTCAATAATTGTAATTTGAATATTATCTTTACAAAAGCCCCTTTTCTGCACAGTATAAGCATATTCACAAGCTATTTGAAGTCCTGAAACCCCTCCACCAACAACTACAAGTGATTTATTTAAAGGTTCTGATTCTAGTATTTTTAAAAATTTATTTCTATAGTAATTAAGGTTATTGATATCTTTAATATCTTTTGTATATTCAACAATATTTTCTATTTGCTTAGGGAAAATAGATATTGAGCCTGTTGCTACAATTACATAATCATAATTGTGTAATTGGCCATTTCTTGTAATTAAATAGTTGTTATCATAGTTGATACTTACAACCTCTCCACAAATAAACTTCACGCCATTTTGCGTACAATATTTTTCATGATTAAATGTGATATCACTTTCACTATAATGACCTGATAAATACTTATGTATATGGGTTTGTAATAGGTGTTGTTGAGATTTGTCTATTAATAGTATTTCTAAATTATTATAATTTTTTAATTTGTGAATAAGTGATATTCCAGCATATCCCCCACCAATAATAATAACTCTTTTTTTGACTATTTCCATAAAATTTCCTTACTTTTCTTAAATGTTATTTTTCAGATTATACTACATAAATATAAATTTTATCTTTAAAAGTGTATTATATTCTTAAATAGACATATTTGTATTAAGTTGATTAATTTTCCTAGTGTGATTATGGATAATGTAACAACCATTTAAGCACTTTTCATATAAAATATTCTTACTTTATATAAGGAGGAAAAATGAAAAGTTGTACTTTTGAATTGATTATAAATATATTAACCTACGCCATAAAAAATAAAGAAAATGCATTTTCACAAAAAGATTTTAAAAATGTTGTATATACAAAAGAATTTGCAAATTATGATATAAATGCAAAAATAGCTGAAGGATTTGAATATCTATTAAAAAGAGGTCTTTTACAATTACAAAATGAAAATTTGACCCATTATGAAAAATATAAACTTCCTAATACTATAAAAATAAATACAGATAATTACACTAGTGTATTTAAAGATTTATCTAAAAAAATTATCCTTATGCATGAGGGTAAAGAGATGATAAATGATACCTATGAGGTAAAAGATGACTATGCTGATATAATTGAGTGTATTAATATTCTTAATTCAAACTTTTTTTCAACACCAGATAAAGAAGAGATCCAAACTACATTATCAAAAATTTTAATTTCATTAAAGATAGAATCAGAAGCTCATTATTCACTTTTAACAATTATTCAATTACTTGCACTAAAATCAAAAATTAAAATAAAAATAAAATCAAGTATCAATGAATTTACAGCTACTAATGTAAAATTTGATTATATTGAATTTCGAGATACTACAATAGTCTTAACATTTGATAAATGCTCTTTTGAAATTGAATCTATTGAAAATATAATGCTTATTGAAACTATAGATTCATTAACTTTATCAGACCATATTAACAAATCTTTAGCAATTTTAAAAGCTTATCCTATAGATAATACTGAATACATAATAAACTTTTTAACAAACTATACCTTAGATTAGAAAATCTAATATTACTTAGTCATGAGTTTCTACAATTGAAATCTAAAATTAGGAACTCTTTCTAGAATCTCTTTTTAAATGACAATTTAAAACTCAATCTTTAATGATTTATTGTGTAGTTATTTTTTGAAGAAAGTAATAGATATAAAAAAGATACAATATTTATACTGTATCTTTTTATTTATAAAGATTTAAAAAGTGGGCTTTTTTGATTTTGTGCATCTAAATCTGCTTTTGAAAAGAATTTTTCTATATGAATATCTCTTTCATATAATCTTCCTCTCATAAGTGCAGTTATACACACATCAAGCATCGCAGGCGGTCCACATAGATATGCTTTATGTCCAGTGAAGTTATTATCGTATGTTTTTATTGCTATATCATTTAGATATCCAATCTCTCCATCCCAATTTGTTGCCTCTTTATCAGATAAAACAGGAACATATCTAAAGTTTTTATACTCTTTTTCATACTCCATAAACTTATTTGCATAATAAAGTTCTTCTTGGTTTCTTGCTCCATGAAAAAGTGTGATTGATTCTTCACAACCTCTTTCAAGCAGATCTTCAATCATAGATTTTGGACTTGACAATCCTGAACCTCCTGCAAAAAACAACATAGGTTTTTTTGCTGATTCTTTTACAAAAAATCTTCCAAAAGGACCAGAGATTATAGTTTTATCTCCAACTTTTGTATTTTCATGTATCCAAGGAGTAGCTTTTCCATCAGGAACTAAAGAGATATTTAACTCTATAATTTTACCATTGATGGGTGAACTTGCAATTGAAAAAGCTCTGGCTTCTTTAAATCCTGGTACATGGTATTGCACATATTGTCCAGCTTGAAAATCCATAGGCTCATTTAGTTCTAAAACTATCCCTTTTATTCTAGGGGTTAAATCTTTTACTTCAATAACAGTTGCTTCGAAATCTTTTACAGGAATAGTTCTAGCATCTTCATCCTCATCAATATCTGCTTCGATTGCACAATCACTTTTAGGTTTTGCTGTACAAGCTAAACATTTACCTTCATCTCTTTCCATATCCATCAAAGCAAATGGAGAAGCATCTCCATGATCAACCTCTCCTTCTAGAAGTTCAACTTTACAAGTACCACATAATCCATGATTGCAGGCATGGGGTAAATATACCCCTTGTCTTAATGCTGCATCAAGGATTGTTTGATCCTCTTGTACCTCAATAACATCACCTGTTGGTTCTATTTCAACTGTATAACTCATCTTACATTCCTAAACCGTTTAATCCTCTAAGAGTTGGTGTTTCAAATTGAATTAAAGATTTATGGTCAATACCATTCTCTTCTAAGGATTTTTCTATATTTGGAGTAAATGGTTTCCCATTTAACTGCCAATTAATCTCAGTTTCATTCCAATCAAGTTTTTCAAAATCTGGATGATCTTTATAACAAGATGGTAAAACATCATTCAACAATGCACCAAAAGGCATAGCAGGAGGAAGTGGAAATGCCATAGCTGAATTAATCATTCTATGTCTATCCCATCCAACATATACCACTATATTTCCATGAAAATTTTCAATTCTATCTTTTGATTCTGGTTCATATTTTCCAATAAATTTTGTTGCCATTTTTTCTCCTTCTTATGCTTGATTATGCCATGATTTAAACGATGCTTCATCTTGTGAACCAATAAAATCACAGTTATCTTGACCAAATTTGATTTTATACCAATCTAATACATCTGGAAGTGTTGGACCTCCACAGTTTCCTTGGAAAATTTGATGAACAGGTAACCAAGAATATACATATTTTTCAGGTTCATTTTCAAATATCTCTTTACAATGATCAGAACAGAAATGGAATCTTTCACCTTTGTAGATACCTTGTTTATGTACATATTGCATTGGGTCATCTTTTTCAACCTCTGTAAACAACATAGGAATCTGACAAACTTGACAAAGTTGAGGTAACATCTCAGAATAATATCTATTACCCTCCTCTTCTCTTTTTTTCCAGTGCTCATATATTGGTCTATAATATTTGTCAAAAGTATTTGGATATTTTTGACTTAACCAATTCATCTTATCTTCATCTGGAATCCAAGTATGCATAGCAGCTGGTGCAGCATGAGTATATAGTGTTAACCATACTTGATGAGATAAGTGTTCTTTTTCAGCAGCAACAGTTCCAGCACATTTTGGAATAGTAATCCCATATCTTTCTAAATCTTTAAATAAAGCAACTGTATTTTCTTCAAAATATAACTCCCATGCTTCTTTCCAAGATTGTGGAGATTCAGGTAACATATAATCCATCATTGCTGCAACTAATGCTAAAACTCTATATCCTCTCCAAGTCCATTTATCAATCCACTTTTGAACAATAGGAACATTATCAGGGTCTTGTTCTAACATAAATTTAATAGCTTGAAGACCAAGTGTCATATGTCTAGCTTCATCACTTTGAGCAGAAAAACCAAATGTAACTGTTGCCATATCTCCATTATAAGCTGCACCACTCATAAATGGTACAAATAAAAGATTTGTTAATACATACTCAAATGAAAAACCAATAGCAATCATAAACTCAAAAGGTCCTGCAGTTCTTGCATCATCAAAAAATGACTTAGGAACAGATAGATACCAAACTCTATCGTGCCAGTGTGAGAACTCAGAAAAACCATTGAAGTATTTATTATAATGGCTTAATGTATGAATTTGTGTCTGTGCATGTCTTAACTCATCAATTGACTGCATCTGACAAGCGATTCTTGGACCATCACCTCTAAAGTTTCTAGCAACATGAGCAAAACCTCTATTTGCTTGATATTCAAGTGGTGTTACACCTTGTAAAAATAGTTTTAATGCAGAAACATATCTTGCATCACTGATGTTTTTTTGTCCATGATTTTGTGCAAAAGCATCAATGATTGCATAAAGCTTTTTATCTTTTTCACCTTGATATTTCCAGTATGCATCCATAGTCATTCTAAATGGATCTTCCCAAGCTTCCCAATCATGAATTTTGATACCCTCATATTTATCATATGGAAAAACCTTGTCCATATCTTGATAAGTAGTTTCCCATCCAAGTCTAGTCATAAACTTGTATTTGTCCTTCATACTTAGTCTTTTTTTTCTGTTCTTAGTGTTCATAGTCATAATAAGCTCCTAGTTATCCCAATAAATTGTAAAATGATCATAATCTTCATCAACATTTCCTGCAAGTGTTACTAAACATAGTTGTAACTCTTGAGGATCCCACTCTCTACCAATAAGCTCTTCCATAGTCTCAGCTTTAACTGTAAGTTTACTAGGACAAGTTATTTTTATCATTGCTGGTTCATTTTGTATAATCACACCTGGATTATCTTTTTTAATTGCTTCAACCATTGGTTTTGCTTCTTCAACTGCTTGAAGAACTAAAAGTACATTATTTCCGTTCATAACTTCTCCTATAAATTTAAACCGTTTTTATTTAAACGAGCTATTAAGTTTTCTTTGATTGTTGATACAGTTTCAGAAGGGTTGCTTACTAAGTTTCCTGCTAATGCTAAAGTAGCTTCTTCTACTAATGGGATATATTTATTTACCCAATCAGTAATTATTTGTTTATTTTCCTCTGATTCACTAACTGCAACACTTATTGTTTTATCAACCCATTTATTTGATTCTTCAAACCATGTAGAGATAAATTCAGTCATCATACTTTGAATATTTCCACCTTTTGTACTAATCTCTTGCTCATAAAGGTCAAAAAATAGTGGGTGAATGAATCCATCCATTACAAGATTTTGTAAAGTAAATAGTTCAAACCAATCCTCTACTACAAATGAATCTTCAACCAATTTTCTAAGTGGTTGCCAAGAGCTATCTTCTAGCCAAATCTCTTTTGCATCATCTAAAACAGAACCTTCATTTTCACCTAGTAATAACCCTATTCTAGTAATATATTGTGCATTACCTAATCTATCCTCTGCATGAAATGTTGCAGCATTAGCAAGCGC
This sequence comes from Arcobacter sp., assembly GCA_003252105.1. Lineage (GTDB taxonomy): Bacteria > Campylobacterota > Campylobacteria > Campylobacterales > Arcobacteraceae > Halarcobacter. Next base: position 9,982 of record QKDL01000050.1, on the reverse strand, counting down.
AGAACCATAACTTTCTGAAACAAGTTGTAGATTGTTCATATTTGCACCCCATTCATAATGTCTAAGAGGTAAAACAGAGTTTAAAATTTGCTCTTTTATTTCAATAGGCATAGTAAACAATAAATCTCTTTTTTCAATGAAATTGAAATTTTGTTCAGCAACCTCTTGTTGTTTTGCTCTTGTCATAACATAATTTGAATAGTAATATTGTCTTGGATCTAAAAACTTATACCAGTCAGACATTTTTATTGCTGTTTTTCTTTCATCATATAGCTCATATTTTGAATTATATGTTGGAAGATAATGAAAATTTGTTACAGCTTGTAAATCGTATGTTGCCTCTTCATATCTTGTTGCAGCTTTATCTTCTCCGATTCTTCTAGCAACATGCCCATACGTTTGTCTTATTGGTTTTATCTCGACACTTTTTATATCTAAAGTCATTGTTCTTCTCCTTGCTTAATTTTCTTCTGATGTACCAACTACACCATATTTCCATTTGTGTTTATCGTTTTCCACATCTATTAACTGTTGTTTTGTCAAAAACTTAACTTGATTTTTTCTACAAAACTCCTCAAACTGTTTAACTGGCAATGCAAGTTCTACATATAAAGTTGGATTACCAACTGAAAAATCAAACTCAATTAAACCTTTAGTAGTTTGATTTGTTATATGTACAAACTTATCCAGTTTGGTTTGTAAAGTACATGCACCCATAACACAACCTTTTTTTTATATTCAGATAAGTCACATAAAATGCAATTCATCTTTGAATAGTGACACTTTAAAAAAATAATATCGCTAAAATATCGCACTTTTTTTTTATACTAAAAATTTTTGATATAATCTTTCAAAAGGTAAGAGATGATAAAGACAATAAACAATTTAAAAAACACCTTGCTAAACAAAAATAAATTAGCAAAAAGATTTTCTATCACATATATAGCTATTGGGGTATTAGGAGCTGTATTTTTTGATAAACTAATAACTATATTTTTTGAGCATAATAGTATTTCTCAACAAGGTCCACTAACCTTTGCAATACTATTTGTAATATCTACAGGTATTATTTTATATCTTATGATTAACCATATGCAAAAGGTTATAAAAAACATAGATAGAGCTTACAATGAACTAAAAAGAAAAGATAAAGATAGATTAGCTCCATATGAGTTTGCTCTTGATAACTCTGTTGATGCAATATATTGGTTTACACTTGATGCTAGAATTGTATATATCAACAATGCAGCTTGTAATATGCTAGGTTATACAAAAGATGAGATGCTTGATATGTTTTTAGAAGAGATGGATCCAAATTTTGATAGAAACAGTGCCCAAGAGTGTATGATAGAGATTAAAAATACAAAAAACTGGACACTTGAGACAACCCAAAGAAAAAAAGATGGTAGTATCATAAATATTGAGGTTTCAGGTCATGGATTTATATATGGAGGTCAAGATTATATTTGTGCTTTTGGTAGAGATATCACTCCAAAACTTGTATATAGAAATAAAATAACAAATATGAACCAAGAGTTACAAAAATCTGTTGATGAAAAAGAGATTTTATTAAAAGAGATTCATCATAGAGTTAAAAACAATATGGAAATCATCTCATCTTTACTTACTATGCAATATAGAAGAGTACAAGATGATGAGGTTAAATATATATTAAAACAAAGCCGAAGTAGAATCAATACAATGGCTTTAGTTCATGAATTTTTATATCTTGGTGAGAATTTAGCTTATATTAATTTAGAAGATTATATAAAACGTTTAGTAGAAGATATAAAAGAACTTTATATATCAAATAACACACATCTAAATGTTGATTTAAATATAGATGAACTTATTTTTTCAACAAATAGATGTATTCAAGTTGGTATGGTATTGCATGAGCTTTGTGTAAATGCATTGAAATATGCCTTTAAAGAAAATAGAGATAATTTATTATGTATCCATATAAAAAAATCAAAAGATAATATCCATTTGAAAATCAGAGATAATGGTAGTGGATTAGAAAATATTGATTGTTTATATAAAACAGATTCTATAGGTATGCAACTTATACATTCTATAGTTGAAGATCAATTAGATGGAACAATAGAGTTTAGAAATAATAGAGGGTTAGAGTGTAATATCTTTTTCCCACTGAAGGAGGATTAATGGAAAAAGTAAAAATTTTAATAGTTGAAGATGAATCAATTATTGCAATGAACTTAAAAGAAACATTAATAGAGTTAGGGTATGAACCTTGTGGTGTAGCACCAAATAAATGTCGAACTCTAAAACTTCTTGAAAGTGGTATCAAGCCAGATTTAATTTTGATGGATATTTACCTAAAAGGTCCTACTACAGGGATAGAGCTTGCAAAAGAGTTAAAAACTATATTACCCAAAACACCAGTAGTATTTTTAACAGCAAATTCAGAAATATCTACAATCAAAAAAGCTTCTGAAACTTTAGCATATGGATATATTTTAAAACCGTACAAAAAAAGTCATCTTCATGCAGCTATTGAGGTTGCTTTAGAAAAATCAAAAGATGATAATAAACGAAATCATGAACTAAATGCAGCAGAAAATATAAATAAAACTCTAAGTCATCAATTAGATCTTGTAAGAGAACAAAAATCAAGAACAGTGAAACTAAAATATGGATATTTATTTGATAAAGAAACAGAAGTTTTATATTACGGAGATGAACCAGTTAAACTTACAAAAAAAGAGACCCAAATTATTAAAATACTTTGCAATAGTGCAGGATACAATGTATCTCAAGAGCAAATCGAATATGCAATCTGGCAAGATGAACCAGCTGGATATGCTGCTTTTAGGTCTGTATTATTTAGGCTGAGAAATAAACTTCATAAAGACTTGATTACAACTCAAAACAATACTGGGTATAAAATAGAGATTATTTAAAATTAAGCTAATTGAGTCTTTATATATAAAGCACTCATGACAGCTCCCTCTAAATACCCACCATCGATAAAAGATGTTTCAGTTCCTATAAAATAAAACTTATCATCATATAATGTTTCGCATATCCCATACTCTGGATGATTCACCATTTTTCTATCTTTTTTTGTTGAGGTATATCTTTCTTCTCTCCAATCTAAGATATATATCTTTTTAACATTTTTTGCAACTTCACCAAAAATCTTTATTAGCTGTTTTTTTACCTCATCTTCTGTAATAATAGCTTTTTCATGAAAGAAGCCAACTAATGCTGAACTATTTTTTGTAGAGGCATCTTGTATCTCACCTAATGGACCATAATTTGAAAATACAAAACCACTTAGATTTCTATCTTTCCAAAATGCTTGTTCAAACTCTACAATACATTTAGCACTATGAGCCATCCAAGTATGTATTGAATCAAATTGTTTTTTGATATTTGAATCTAATGGTGGATTAAACTCTAAGCTTTGTGTAACCAATCTTGGAGGAAGTGTAGAGATAACATATGCTGATTCAAATATATTATTAGAAGTTTCTATTTTAAAATGATTATTTTGATAACTTACTTTTTTCACCTCTTCTTGTAACTTTATATTTACATTTAATCTTAAAGATAAACTTTTTATCAAACTAATTATTCCACCTTCAATTCTATAAGAATCAATCAAACCATCAGGAACAAATTTTTGAATACCCTCTTTTGTTTCATAAACTGCATCACCTTTTGTATATTGGGGAAATTTTTTTAAACCAAACTCTTCAATTAATTTGTTTATATTTATTTGATCATCCCAAACCCAAGATGGTCCTAAATCATTTCCATTTATTGTTAAAACTCTTCCACCTATTCTGTCTCTAGCTTCTAAAATAGTAATATTAAATTTGTTTTGTAATAAATATGCTGCATAAAGACCACTTAATCCTGCACCAATAATTATCAAATCTTTTTTCATCATAATCTCTTTTTTTATTTTAATATTCCTATAGATTCAATAATCGTTCCCTTTATTAATTTGCGATAATTTAACGATTTTTTTAAATTATAATTATTTTTTCAAGGAGTAACTATGGATTTAAAAATAGAAAATAAAATTGCTTTAATAACAGGTGCAACACAAGGTATTGGATTAGCTACAGCAAAAAAATTATGTGCTGAAAAAGCTATTGTAATTATAAACGGAAGAAATGAGGAAAAATTACAAAAAGCGATACTAAGTATAAAAAAAGAGATGCCCGAAGCTAAAATAAGTGGAATTGTAGCAGATTTAAAAGATATCCATGGATGTAACTATTTAATTTCGCAAATTCCAAAAATAGATATCCTTATCAATAATCTAGGAATCTTTGAACCAAAAAACTTTGAAGATATCACAGAACAAGAATGGTTACATATGTTTAATGTAAATGTTATGAGTGGAGTAAGACTTTCACAACATTATCTATCAAAAATGGTAGAACAAAACTGGGGAAGAATTATTTTTATCTCAAGTGAATCAGCTCTTAATATTCCAAAAGAGATGATACATTATGGTATGACAAAAACTGCACAAGTTTCAGTTGCACGTGGTATTGCAGAACTTACTAAAGGTACTGAAGTAACATCAAACTCAATAATAGTAGGACCATCAAAAACAGAAGGAGTTATAAAATTCTTTGATGAATTAGCAAAAAAAGAAAATAAAAGTTTTGAAACAATTGAAAAAGAGTTTTTTGAAGTTCATAGACCAACTTCACTTATAAAAAGATTTGCCCAACCAGAAGAAACTGCAAATATGATTGTATATGCAGCAAGTGGTTTATCAAGTACAACAAATGGAGCAATGCTACGAGTTGATGGTGGTATTGTAATGTCCGCTTTTAATTAATATTTTGTACTCAAAACAGCACAAAATCTATCTTTGATTTTTTTGTGCTGTTTTATCAATACTAAAAAAAACTATAAAATTGCATAAAGTTCCTATTACTAATCCATCTATTTGAAATGGATTATTTAAAATAAAACTCCATATTAATACACCTAAAATACCTGATGTAGAACCAAAAATAAATCTTTTTCTACTAACTTTCAAGCCTAAAAGTGCAGCTGCAAGAGGTACTAATACTGTTGGAGCCCAAAAATTATAAGAATAGATTAAAATATCAAGAACACTATCTATTGATAAAGCAAAAACAACTGCTAATACACCAACAAGTAGTGTTGTATATCTCGCTGTTTTTAGTTCATGCTCAATTTTATAATTTGTTTTTTTCAAAGGTTTTAATACATCATTACTAAAAGCTATAGCAGCAGAGTTTAAAAAAGAATCAGCAGATGACATAATAATAGAGATAATTGCAGCAATTACTACACCTTGTAGAAATGGAGGTAAAGACTCTTTTATCACATATGGCATCGCTAAATTTGCATCTAATGTTGGATTCATAGCTAAAGCAATTAATCCAACCAAACCAGTCATTGCAAAAAATGGAATAGAAAATAATCCACTTATAAGTGTACCTTTTGAAACAGATTTTACCTCTTTGCCTATCAATAATCTTTGTAAATAAGGTGGTACTAAAGTCTCCCCTAATAAAAATGTTAGAAACAAAGATATTAAAGCTATAATCGATTTTGTATCAGTTGGCAAAGATAAATGAGTTGCAGGAACACTACTTTGAACTACACTCCAACCTCCAAGTTGTTGTAATCCAAAAAATAAAACCAAAGGGATTCCAATAACCAAAACAACAAATTGCATAATATCAGTCCAAACAACTGCTCTCATACCACCAACAGTAGCATATGCTATTACAATTCCCATACCAATTAAAATCCCAAAAACTCTATCTAAACCTAGAAAAAGATTAAAAATATACCCTATAGCACCAATCTGAGCACCTAATATCCCTGCACACAATATAAACCCAAAAATTCCACTAAAGATTCTAGCTTCCACTCCATAAGCTGGTTCCATTATATCTCCAACAGATATTGCATGGGGATAGTGTTTCATATTTGGCGCTATAAATTTTGCAACTAAAATCTCTTTTAAACTAAAACCCCACAAAGCAACAATATTTGAAACTCCCACTAAAAAAACTTTTTCAGCATTACCCATGGAAAAACCACCACCAATAAATGAAGCTGACAAAGTAGCAAAAATGGCTAAAGTTCCAAATGATTTACCTGCTACTGCATACTCTTTCATCCCTTTTATATTTTGACCAGCCTTTAAACCAACAAATAAAACCAAAAGAAGATAAACAGAAATGACAGCTGTTTGCATAATAAACCTTTATAAATAAATTGAAATATTATATCTATAAATTGTCTCATAAACGTCTCAGCAATTTTAAAATTAATTATTTTCCCAAACATCCTATGATATTATTTCATTTTTGAAGGAGTTTAATTTGATAGAAGTGATTATTCTTGCACTTGCACTTAGTATGGATGCCTTTGCTGTTTCAACAGGAATAGGTGTAAAAACAAAAACTTTTGATAAGTTTTTAGCTTTTAAAGTAGCTTTATTTTTTGGTTTCTTCCAAGCACTTATGCCACTTTTTGGTTATTTTGCAAGTGTAGGTATAGGTGGTTTAATAGAATCTATTGACCATTGGGTTGCATTTTTTCTACTCGCTTTAATTGGTGGAAAAATGCTTTATGAAAGTTTTCAAGAAAATACAGAAGAAGAGATTACTCAAGTTACAAATAAAGTACTTTTAGTTTTAGCAATAGCAACAAGTATTGATGCCATGGCTGCAGGATTTACTCTTACTTTAATGGATTTAAATCCATTTGTATCTATGATATTAATAGGAATCATAACTTTTATATTTAGTTATATCGGAGTATATTTAGGTACAAAAGGTGGTTCATTTTTAGAAGATAAAGCTGAAAAAATAGGTGGTGTTGTTTTAATAGGTATTGGACTTAAAATACTAATTGAACATACACTTTTATAATTTAAGAGTTCAATTTTATTGAACTCTTTTAATTGCCTCTTTTATAACTTGCTTCATCTCATCATTTATAACTGCTAAATTTATTTCATCATTGTTTGTTTCTATTTCATTTAATAAATAGTTGTAATTTTCTAATGTTTGATTAAATTTTTTATCATCAGATACCACAATAACTTTATTTGATATTGATTTTATTATATTGCTAGTTTCATATAAATTTGAGTTATCCAATAGTATAATCTTTTCATATAGTTTAATCAATAGTTTTACTTTGTAATTGATTAAATAGTTTTTCTCTTCTTTTTTCTTTTTATTTTTTGATTCTAAAAAGTTATGTATTGCTTTAGTTAATAAAGTATTAAATACAATTTTACCAGTAGTTTCGCCAATAGCTAATAACATATCTTCTATCCTTTTATTGATATCAATTATCATAACTATAATATACTTAAACTTATTTAATTATTAAATCAATAATAATTATCATTAAAAATATGTTAAGTTTTCTAAATGTATAATACTGATAATTAATATTAAGGAATAAAAATGAAAGTGAAAAAAGAGTCTACAGACTTTGACTCATCAATTTTTTTCAAAAAAAATATGCAAATAAATAAAAGTTTACCAATAGTATATGGTATAACACTTGTTATATCTATCATTGTGGCTTATGTAGGGAGTAATTAATGTCAACGAATCAAGAAAAAAGATTTGAATTATTCCTTAAAAATTTTAAATCTCATATTTCTAAACTAGGATTTAAAAACTCTATTCAAAAAGATTATATTCTAAAAATCTTATTTTATAGCAAAGATCATTTAAGTGCAGAAGAGATTGCTTTGGAAGTTCAAAAAGAGTTTAACTTAGATATTGGAATAGCAACAGTATATAGAAGTATAAATTTCTTTGAAGAGATGAAAATCGTTGAAGCATTAGATGTGGGAGATGGTACTAGAAGATTTGAATTAAATCTAGAACATCACCATGACCATCTAATTTGTACCTCATGCCATAAAATTATCGAGTTTTCTGATGATTTAATAGAATTAAAACAGATAAAAATAGCAGAAAAAAACGGCTTTATATTAAAAGATCATGTTATGTCAATTTATGGATTATGTGAAGATTGTCAAAATAAATAACCATAAAACTGATAATGACAACGATTTTAAAATAAGTTTGAGTTAAGTCAGATAAAGAAACAATTTGATTAATAAAGGATTTTTTTGATTACAGAGGAACAAATAATAAAGATTGCAAGTTATTTTACAATAATTGCACATGCCCCAGGAAGAATAAGAGTAAGAGTTAATCCAAAGATTCAAAATGAAAGTGACAATATATCAATTGATGATATTCAATCACTTCCATCAAAAATTGCAGGTATTAAAAACATAAAAATCAACAAAATAATTGCTTCTGTAACTATCCTTTATGAACCGACTGTTTTTGCACCCTCTTTGTGGGAAGATTTAATCAAGGGTGAAAATATAAATGAGATAAGTAAACTCATAAACAACTTGGCAAAGGAGGTTATATAGGTGATAAATAACGATGAACTTATACTTGTTTCACAAAAAGTAGATGAAAATGATCCTCAACCAATAATATCTCAATTACTAAGAATAGCAATGTATGATGAGATGAAAGCATATGAGGCATATGTAAAGATAATTGAAAAGTTTGGGATGGTTCAACCTTTTGTTCATATAAAAGAAGCAGAAGCAAGACATTATGCTGCTTTAGTACCACTTTTTCAAAAATATGGGGTTGAGATACCTTTTAACAGCTGGCCTGTAAACCTTCAAGTTCCTGATACTTTTATTGAGTGTTGTGAATTAGGAGTTGCTAGTGAGATTAAAAATATAGCTATGTATGACCATCTTTTAACATATGTGATAGAACCAGATATAAAAGATGTTTTTTATAGACTTCAAGCTGCTTCATATAATAATCATTTACCTGCCTTTAGAAACTGCGTGATTGACCACTACAATGTGGCAAATACTATGCAAGGTTTTAATCAAGACCAAATAATGGAAAAAATTGGTGAATACCAAATGATATTAGATGATATGTTAAGTGGAAATATGGACCAAGGAAAACTTACTCAAATGTTTTCTAAACTTAATATATCTATGCTTGGTGGTGCAGCACTTGGAGCTGCTGCAATTGCACTTTTAAATAATTATACAAATAAAGAAGAGGAGTAAATTATGGCACTTCCATTTATAGCAGGATTAGTAGTAGGAGCTGGTGCAGTATTAGCTTATAACAAATCAGACAAAATCAAACAAAAAGTTGATTCCCTTTTTAATAAATCTAAAGAGGTAGCAAATACATCTTTGGAAAAAGGTAAAGAAACAGTTGAGGAAGTAAAAGATACTATCAATGCAACAGCAGAATGTATAAAAAAGAAAAAAGAGGAAGCCCAAACAAAATTGGAAACTGAGGAGAAAAAATGATAAATACTATAGCTACAAAAAATACAGATAATCCTATCCTAAGAAGTGTGATAACTGGTGCTGTAGCATCAGCAGTTGCAGCAAGTACAGTAAATTATAGAAAAGTAAAAAATAAAGAGATTACAGCAACACAAGCAGTTAAAGAGACTGTAAAAAGATCTTCACAAGGTGCTATTGCAACAGCAGCAGCAGTTCAAACAGCAAACTATCTAACTCAAAAAGGTGGCTTTTTAAAAGCAATGACAACATTATCTGTTGGTATGGCTGGTATTTATGCTATTGAGATGTTAGATGATAAACTTGAAGAAAAATATTCTTTATCAAGTTGTTGTCAAAAAGAAAAAATAGAAAATTTTGAGGAGAAAGTAGATGAATAATCAAAACAATAATACTCCTCAAACACCAATTTATGATACAAATATTGAAAGCACTAGATTAAATGCTACACAAAACATGAATGTAGGACAAAACCCATATATAAATCAACCACTAAATGTAAATCAACAGCCAGCACAAAATACACAAAATGGTTTTAATAATGCTGATTTTATAAAAGGAGCATTAATAGGAGCTGCTGCAACATATTTATTAACAAATAAAAATGCACAG
>QKDL01000014.1 GCA_003252105.1 Arcobacter sp. | reverse complement strand
ATTATTTGAAATATTATAAATAAGTTTTTTAATATGCTCTATATTACTTTTTATTGAAACTTTAAGTATTTGAAAGAGTAATTCAAAAGTTGTTGTTAAATGTTTTGAGTTTTGTATTGATTTTAAATCTCCTTTTAAATTTTGTGGTCGAAAATTTCGACCACAAGTTTTAAATTATCTTCCATAATATGCCATAACTGATGATTTAGCTATTGTATGTGAATTTAAATAAAAACCTACAAGTGCAGCATTTGCATTTTTATCTAATCCAAGCTTATCCACATCTAAAGCATGTATTGTAAATATATATCTATGTGGTTTGTCTCCTATAGGAGGGCATGCTCCACCAAAACCAGATTTTCCAAAATCTGTAATACTTTGTACTACATCTTTTTGTTCATTGTTACCAAAACCTTTTTCTAAGGTTGTTTTATCTTTTGGAATATCAAAAACCACCCAGTGCCACCAGCCACTTCCTGTTGGAGCATCTGGATCATAAACCATTAGTGCAAAAGATTTTGTTTCTTTTGGAGCATTTTCCCAAGTAAGTTTAGGTGAAATGTTTTTTCCACTACAACCAAAACCATTAAAAACTTGGTCATTTGATAATTGACCTGAGATATCATCACTTTTAAGTGTAAAACCTTCGGCAAATAGTGTTGATACAGACAATGCCAATGTTAAAAATATTTTTCTACTTGTATACTTCATCGTATAATCTCCTTTTTTTCTTTGTATTATATATAAGAAAAAAACTATTTTCTATCAGTATTCATTCAATTTATATTAGTTTTTGTTTTTTTGGGAGTAAAGCCAAACTCTTTTTTAAAACTTTGAATAAACCAAGAGATATTATCAAAACCAACTATATTGCAAACTTCACTTACATTTAATTCACTTTGTTCCAGCATCAGTTTTGCTTTATTTAGTTTTTGAGAAAGAATCCACTTTTTAGGTGTTGTATCAAATTTTTCTTTAAACTTTTTTCTAAAGTTTAATTCACTCATTTTAAAACTATTAGCTAAATCAAAAATAGTATCATACTCTTCATATGTTGAAATAACTTTGTTTTTAAAACTATTATCACTATAAATTTGTTTTAAAAAAGATTTAAATTCTTCACTACTATTTAATAAATTTAAAAATATCTCTTCTAGTTTTATATTTATCAAATGTTCATTTTTTGTTTCTTCTTCAAAATAAGGTAAAATAGATAACAAGCCATTTTTAAGTAAACTACTTGAAGAGAGATAAAAGTTTTCTTTGTAAGACTCTTTTTCATTTTTTAAATCTATTTCATACTTGTTTATAAAATCATTTAAAAGATCATCACTATAAAAAAATAATAAAGCTTCATAATATTCATCTAAAACTTCACTCATAACATAATGTCCACTTTTTATAAAAAAAATATCATCTGTTTTTATAGTCTTATCACCGTTTGCAAAATGTAATATTTTTTTCCCTTGTTTTACATAAATGATTCCATTACTATTTAATTTGACTGAACTTTTAGTAATAGGTTTATAATTTATATATCTGGCATAAGAGAATAAATCAGTAGTTTTTAATATTTTTTCTTGTTTTAATAAATCGGGTATTATAACTTTCATGATGATATTTTATCATATTTTCAATACCATCTATAAAATTTACAGTAGAAATCTACTGTAAATTATTTTCGAAGTCTCATATGACAAGAGTTGCATTGTCTAAGAATCTGATTATAATCCTCTAAAGCATCTTCAATATGCCCTGCTTGTGCAGAACCGATTAAGTCTTTTACATATAAATCTATCATTTTTGCAGATTTTTCTCCAAACTTATATGCATATTTTTGTTGTTCAGGAAGGAAATATTCCATCTCTTGAGTTTCAAGTGTTTTAGCAACTTCTAAAATCATATTTCCACCTTTTACAAAACATGCCCCGGTTTCGCAACGATATAAAAATCCTTTTTGAATATAAGATAATCCTTCTTCCATTTTTTGCATATCAGAGATTCTATCTATTTGGTCATATTTTTTAGCAAAAAGAGAACCACAAAGTAAAATAGAGATAAGTAAAATAGTTTTTTTCATTGTTGTTCCTTAATAAATAATAATATCTTTAGTGTATTCACTAAGAGCTATTGTAGGAGTATTAACTTTTACTATTTTTTTAGCTTTTCTCCAATTTCCGTATATCAATTTAAACTCTGGTTTAAATGATTTAAAATAGTCATGGAACTTATCAGCTCCTAAAACTCCAACTGCCCAAATCTCATCATTTGAATCAACTTCTAAAACAATATTTGCTAAAGCTTGAGTTGCTGGTCCAGCTGTTACTTTTGCTCCATCTTTTGGATCATAAGCACTAAGATGTGATGAACAAACAAAAACCCCAGACTTTTTTTGAGCCATAGTTTTTTTACTCTTAGCAACATAATTTAGAAAACTATCACTAGGTTTTGGATGGGTTAATTGATGCTGACAAATAGCAGAAACAGCAACTATTGAGTTATTTTTCCCTGCTCCACCACTAAATATGTATTCAACTCCATCCTCAGACTTAAGTTTTACATTTTTATTTGTTGGCTCACCTATATCTACAAGAAGACATGGAGTACCCATATATGGATACATAAATATATAGTTTTTCTCTTTTTTCAGTTTTGAAGCTTTGATTGGATTTCCACTATCATCTACAAGTTTTACTTTTTCGTAAGTTTTGTAAAGTGTTCCATCATCAGCATATAAAGTTTGTGTTATAGATGATGGGCTAACAGCTACTACTGTAGCTGCACCCATAACCTTTAAAAATCCTCTTCTATTCATATACTTACTTCCTATAATTACATAAACATATCTCTATACATACCATTTGCCCACTCAATTAGACCTTTTCCTCCATTGATACCTGATTTACCATGCCACTCTTCCATTGTAGAAGCATTTGCAAATCCAAATGCATGATTAGTTTTATTCCATGCATAATCAGCATTAACAGAGATTGCACTAATTTTTGGTGTAACAGCAACTGCTGAATAACAAGTTGTATGTGGAGATACCCACTCATCTTTTTTACCTAAAATTCTATTTGCAATAACTCTTGCAACTACATGACCTTCTGAATTTGATGTATTACCTGATTTACTAAATGCCATTGGTCTTACATCCCCTGAACAGAAAATATATGGCTCACCTTTTACTTGGTAAGTAAATGGATCAATATTTGCTTCACCTTTATTGATTGCATCTTTAGCTACACCAATTGCTTCAATAAGTTTATTTGCTCTAATTCTAGGATAGAATGAAGCATCTGCAAATTTATATTCATCAAATTCTGTTTCAACTTTTTTATTTTTTAAATCAAAACTTTCTATTTTTGCATTTGGTACATAAACAATATAATCTTTATATAACTCATTAAATGCTGTACTAAAACCTTTTTTCTTAATAGTAATTCCTGGGTTTTCATCAAGAATGATTACTTTCCCTTCTATACCATTTTCTTTAAAATATCCTGCAATTAAACAAGCTCTTTCATATGGTCCAGGTAAACATCTATAGTTTCCACCAGGAACTGTTACTATGAAATTACCACTTTCAAAGTTTTCAACTTTTTCTTTAATAGTTTGGTGTTCACTATGTGATTTAAATCCTGCTGGATATTTAGTTCTAAGTTCATACTCTAATTGTGTATCACCTTTTGTCCAAGCTTCATAATCATAATCAATACCTGGAGCTAAAACTAAATAATCATAATTTACAGTACCTTCATTTGTATAAACAATTTTTGCTTTTTTATCTACATTGTGTACTGTAGCATTGAAAAAAGTATAACCATTATTTACTGCTGCATCTAAATAGCTGTGAGTTAAAAACTCTAAATCAACTGCACCAACTAACCATAAGTTACTAATTGGACAAGATACAAAATGCGCTCTTTGTTCTATTAATACTACATCCAAATCTGGAATAAACTTTTTTAATCTTTTAGCAACAGATAGTCCTGACCATCCACCACCAACTACTACAACCCTTTGTTTAGTTCCATTTTTTGGAAGGGGTGCCTCTGAACCCAAAATTCCACCTTTTGTTGCCATTTTTGTAGGTTCGGCACTATTTGTACTTGCTGTACATCCTGTTATTACTGTTGAGGCAGTTGCAATCCCTGCTAGTTTCAACATATCTCTTCTATTCATCATAATCCCCTTCCTATAGTTTAATTTTGCTAATAATTTAGCTTATTAATTTCCCAAAACTAACGCGCCCTATGAGGAAATGATACTCCTTGAAAACTTAAGTAAAAATTATAACTATCTAATGTTTATTATAATTATATTTTATAAATAGCAATAAAATAGCACTAAGACAGCAATAAAATAGCATTGATTACTAAGGGTTATTATTCGTATAAAATTGAGTTATAATACTATACTAAATTAGTAGGGATTAAATTTACAAAGTGTTCGAAATTATGGTATATAAAGGCTTGTCAAAATAAAAGAATTGTATTTAAAATTATTTTTTACTATTATTACTCTTTATGAAATTTTAATAAAATTTTAATATTTTCAAAAAAATTGTTAATTTAAGTAACATTTTTTTTGATAATTTTTTTAATTTATGTCAAAATTAACTTTTTTTGTTCCAAAAGAAAGAATATATGAAGATAAAATATCTATCACATCAACATAATCTTGTACATCTCCTGTTGCTTTTGCAGAAAGTATTGCACCTTCTAATGTAGAAGCAATATAAAGTGCAAGTTTTCTTGTATCACACTCTTTCATCTCTTTTTTTTCTATAGCTTTATCTAAAATCTCTTTTATATTTTTTCTAAAATTGTAATAAATCTCTTCCATCAAAACTTTAAAGTCATTATCAATATTTGACATCTCTTGTACTATATTTGCAATGGGACAACCTCTGATAAAATCCCTTTGAGTAACATCTTTTATACTTTTGATAAAAGCCTCTATATAATTTGATTCTTGTTGTAATATTATGTTATATCTTTCATCAAATCGTCCATAGATTTTTTCTTTTATAGATATCAAAGCCAACTCTTTTTTATTTGCAAAGAAGTGATACATTGATCCTTTATGTACTTTTGCATTATTTAAAATAGTTGTCATAGAAGCACCTTGATACCCTTTTTCATATATCTCTTTAAAAGCTGAATCTATTAAATTATTTCTTGTATTTTTTTCCATTTAGTATTATAGCACTTTGGACTTGACAAATTGGTCAAGTTTAAGTATTATTTTGTTTGACCTATAGGTCAACTAATAAAAAGGAGAGATTATGCCACTAATTAAAACATATGAGAAAGATGAAGCAACTGGCGAATTATTGAAAATTTATGAAGAGATAATAAAAATAAGAGGTGATATAGGAAACAATGCAAAACTATTTAGTTCAAGTCCTGAGCTACTTTGTCAACAACTTGATTTTATAAAATATTACTCTACACATGAAACCTTATCTATGCCTTTACTTGCTTGCATAAGAATATGCGTATCAAACCAAGAAAAATGTAATTATTGTATTGATTTTAATACGGCTATGCTTGTAAACTATGCAAAATGGAGTATAGAAGATGTGGAAAATCTAAAAAAAGATATTTTTAGTGATAAATTAACCAAAGAGGAAAATATACTTTTAAGATTTGTAATAGATTCTATAAAAAATCCACATGCTGTTAATGAAAACACTATAAATAACCTAAAAGAACAAAACTGGAGTGACAAAGATATCTTAGATGCTTTAAATCACGGTGCTAGAATGTATGCAACAGACATACTTTTTAACAGCTTTAAAATAGAAGACTATCAAGCTTAAGAAAAAATAGAGTTTTTTATCTTTGCTAACTCATTATATTCAATTAACTTTACAAAAGTTTCTTGAATATAATATCTAATACTCTCCCTAGTTTTAGAGTTTAGATTATAAACCTTTTGATTTCTTGCATATTTACCTTTTCCAATTAAAATTTTATATTTATCATCTAAAAAACTACCCCTAAACCAAATAATACATATATAATCATCTTTTACCCTAATAGAACAATATCCACCCTCTTTTGTAAAAAAAGAGGTAGTATTTTTATTATGTTTCTCTTTTACATCATTTCCTATACATACTTTTATATAATCCCTAACTTGTAAAAATAGTTCTGCAAGTTCACTATTACTATCTTTTTCAAAGGATGTTCTATTTTCAGATTTCATTTATTTACTCGTATTTTATATTAAAATTTTCATCTTCACTTGGCTCTTGAAAATATTTTGTTATTGTGTCAAAAGTCTCTTCATCTATCAAAGGAGTATCTTTTGGTAAATTTTTGTTTCTTTTTTTTAATTGTTCTTTACATATCTCATCACTTCTTTTTATATAATACATCTCATGGTCTATTTTAGATTCTTTTATAATCTCTTTGAACCATTCTCTTTGAGTAATTGTATTTGCAGGAAAATCTAAAACTACACTATTGCCTTTTTTTAAAAGTTCTATAAGATGGTCTTTTAACATTGTTTTTATTCTTGAAGAATAATTTACATAATCTTTTATTGTTTGTATTTCATAGGGGTATAACTTTTTTAAAATTTCATCTTCACTTAACAATATTGCATTTTTTTCTTTTGCAAGTAATTTGGAAAATGTAGATTTCCCTGCTGCCATTTTTCCACACATAAAATATAATTTATTTTTCATTTTCAACTCTTTGCATACTAAAATTTATCAACTCAAAACCTGCTCTTTTTACTCTATTTTTTTTAACTTCTTTAAAACCAAACTTCTCAAAAAAAGGCTTTGCAGTAATACTTGCATCAACTCTTAATTTTTTGATTTTATTTTGTTTTGCTAATTTAAAAATATAATTTAAAAGCATTTTACCTATACCTTTTCCTTGATATTCAAAATGTACATAAAAACAATCAATATAACCATCATAAAACTCTACAAAGCCTACAAGTTTTTTATCTATAATTGCTAAATATGGTTTTGTTTTATTTAATCTATCTTCCCATGTTTTATAATCAATATCCAAATTTGCCCAAGCTTTTAATTGTTCATTTGTATAATCTTTGTTGCATGTTTTATGAATAGTATTAGTAAACAGTTCGGGTATCTCTTTTTTGTATTTTTCTTCATATTTTATTATTTGCATCTGCTTCCTTTAACTCATAAATACTGTTTAAACCCTTTGTAATAGTGTAAATTTTAAGCTGAATATTTTTAATAAAAGTTTTATCATGGCTTACTACTATTAAAGTATTTCGATACTCTTTTAAGGCTTCTTCTAAAGATTGTATTGAATCTATATCCATATGATTAGTTGGTTCATCTAAAACTATAAGTTGTATATTATCCAATAAAGCCTTTGCAATAAAAAGTTTTCTAAGTTCTCCAGGACTTAACTTGTCATTGTCTAAAAGATTTTTAGGATTTGAAGATAACCTTTGAACAAGGGTAAAAAGCTCCCCTTTTTTTTCATTCTCCAAACTATTTATAGATTCAAAAAGTTTAACTATTTCTTTTTTATCTATCTCTTGGGGAAGATACAAATAACTTTTTAAAGGTTCAATTTTTGAAATAAGTAGTTTTAAAAAACTACTTTTTCCACTTCCATTTTCTCCAATTATGGCTATTTTATCACCTTGGTTTATAGTTAGACTTTCATACTTTAAAACCTTTTCTTCACCTAAAAGCAATTCACCTTTTTGCAAAAAGAAAGAAAATTTCTCTTTTTTACTTTTTTCATCTTTTATTTTTATTCCTTTGCCAAAACTTTTTTCTATTTCATTTCTTTTAGAGGACAACTCTTGAGCTTTTTTAGTAAAGTTTGTCACTAGTTTTGAATCATGTTTATCTTTTCCTGTTAGTTTTGCTAAGTTTATTTTTTCTTTTAAACTTTTATTTTTTGTATTTATGTTTTTTTTGGATAATCTACTTTTTGATTGAGATACTTTCTCTTTTTGAGATTGTATATTTTTTTCTAGTTTTTTTATCTGTATATTTATATTTTCATTCTCTTTTTGTAAGAAGTTTAAATATTGATTTAACTCCCTTAATGCTTTGTCATAGTTTGTTTTATAACTATAAAATTTTTTATTTTTTATAATAACTGTGTTATGGCACAAAGAGTTTAATACATCTCTGTCATGACTTATTAAAATACCTATACCTCTAAAATTTTTTAAACTATTTATTAATATCTCTTTTGATTTGATATCCAAATGATTAGTAGGCTCATCCAATAATAATAGATCTGGTTCCATAAAAAGGGCAATAGCTATTTGAATCCGTTTTTTCTCTCCGTAACTTAAACTATCCCATCTATAAAACCAGTCATCTTCAATACAAAGTAACTCTTTTAATTTAAATGTTTTAGTGTTGTAGGTAAAAATAAACTCATCAAAACCTTTTGGTTTTTCTTCTAAAGTTTGTTCACAATAATAGACCAAATCATTGCCAACTATATTGCCCACTTGTGGTTTTAATATTTTTGCAATCAGTTTTAAAAGTGTAGTTTTCCCTGAACCATTTGAGCCAACTAAACAGCTCCAACCATTCTCAAAACTTAAGCTAAGATTTGAAAAAATCTCATAATTTGTGTATTTAAAAGTAAGATTATTTATTTGTAGATATTGCATATAAATTCCTTGATATATCTATATTTAGTATCAAGGATAAGTTAAATTTTACCCTTGAATTAGAGTAAAGTATTCATTGTTTTTTCCTTTTATGTTTATTTAATTGACTTAGCATAATCAATGGCATTTTGAACTGCTTTTTTAGATTGAACAGAATTTTTCCAACAACTACTTCCCAAGATATCTGAAACAATATCAGTAATCTCTTCAACACTACTACAAGATAATTTTTCCAAAGAATCAATACCTATTTGCTCAAACCTCTTTATCACTGTTTCACCCACATATTTTACTTCTAAAAGCTTTTGTTTTTCCTCTTTTGAAAAAAACACTTTTCAAACCTTTTTAAATCTTTTTCTAATCAGACAAATAATATTCAACGGTACAAACCACCCTGATTTTCTTAATATGTGGGTTATTTTTGTCCCTTTGACTTATACTAAATTGACCTTGATAAGCTTTTTTGATTTTTCCTAATTTACTATTTGAATCATTTGCAAATTTTTGTGCTACTACTCTTGCATTTTTAGTTGCTTCTTCTATCATAGTAGGTTTTACATCATTTAATTTTGTAAAAATATACTCTGTTTGAGCCCTATAATCATCACTTATTAAAACTATTCCCTCTTTTCCAAGTTGAGATAAAGAGCTTTTTAATTCCCTTACTTTATCAACGTTTGTCGAATATACAGTTACTATTTGAGTTGCTGTATATCTAAAATTTGGTTTGTTATTATTACCATATTCTTGTGCTGATTTATCAAATATTGAAGGTGAAGCTAGAGTTATTTCTTTTTGTTCAATTCCATTTTTGATTAGAAATGACTTGATTTTAATTGTATTTTTTTCTATGGAATCATACAAACTTTCTAAACTATTATCTGCAATAGAAAACTGTATAGGCCAAATTACAACATCAGCTTTATACTCTTTTTCAGATAAGCCTTTTACTGTAACTGTTCTATCATATTGTCTAAATTTTATAGTTGAACTTTGTATAAAATATCCAACTGAAAATAAACCTAAAAATATAAAAAAACCTAATAATGTAGAACTTATCTTATTTTGTTGCATAATATCTTCCTAAATTTTTATAATTAAAATTTTATAATATTTTAACTAATAAATTTTTAATATATCAAATTGCAAATACCAAATCGCAATTGATACAAAATACCCTATTAGAATCATCCAAGCATATTTCATATGAGAATTAAAAGTATAAACACCTTTTAGTTTCCCCATAACTCCAACACCTGCGGCACTTCCAAAAGAGATTAGTGAACCTCCAATTCCTGCTGTAAGAGTAACCAATAGCCAATTTGATAAATCCATATTTGGATTAGCTTTTAAAATCGCACTCATAACAGGTACATTATCTACAATTGCAGATAAAAATCCAACTGCAATATTTGATAAAGTTGGTCCTAGATAATTTGGTTCATATACAATTGAAGCCAATGTCAACCAACCTATAAAATACAATGCTCCAACAGCAGCTAATATACCAAAGAAAAACATCAATGTATTGTTTTCTATTTTAGACATAGATTCAAAAATATTAAAATGTCCATGCCCATGTCTTTTTTTCAATGTAAACGAATAAAACTTCAATAACACTAAGCCAAACATCATACCCCACATAGCAGGGAAATCTAAAAATTGATGTGAAATAACAGCCATAACAATTGTAACAACACCCAATACTATAATTGTATTTGCGCCATCTTTCATAGCTGGAACCTCAATATTTACATCAAAATCTGGTTTTGATTTTGGAACAATCAAAGAGAGTAAAAATGCTGTTACCAAATAACCTAAAATTGAAGCTGGAAATAAATATAAAAAGTCTATAAAAGCACCCTTCCCTGATGTCCATACCATAAGTGTAGTAATATCTCCAAAAGGACTCCATGCTCCTCCTGCATTTGCTGCTACTACTATGTTTATAGCTCCTGGTACTAAAAAATCCTTTTTTTCTTTTTCAATAGTGATTAATACAGTTGATAAAATAAGTGCTGTAGTAAGATTATCAGCTATTGGAGAGATGAAAAATGCCAAAAATCCTGTAAGCCAAAATAGTTTTCTATAACTATAACCTTTTGATACAAGATTATATTTTAATCTATCAAATACTCCCATATGAATCAAAGATTCAATATATGTCATTGCCACAAATAAAAAGAAAAATATCTCTGCAATCTCTAATATTACATTTTCTGCTTCTTCATGAACCAGTTTTATATCTAATCCATTTAAAACAAAATAAAAAGCTATTAGTAAAAAAGTAAATATCCCAACAAAAAGTGCAGGAAGAGATTTATCAA
This sequence comes from Arcobacter sp., assembly GCA_003252105.1. Classification (GTDB taxonomy): domain Bacteria; phylum Campylobacterota; class Campylobacteria; order Campylobacterales; family Arcobacteraceae; genus Halarcobacter. Next base: position 6,646 of record QKDL01000014.1, on the reverse strand, counting down.
CATCATATTTCTCTTCATTGGCAATGATGTAGTATCCAATAATAAATATACCTAAAGTTGCCATACCAACCCAAGTAAAAACTAAATTTTGTTCTTCTATATTAGTTGCATATGCAACATTTGAAAAAAGTAAAACAGTCATAACTAAAAACTTCAACATTTAATCCTCCCATTTTGATTAAATAAAAAATATTTTATCTCAAAATGGTTTAATAAAATAAGCTTTTTTAGTTAATTATAAACCTATCAATCAATATTCACTATATGAAGCACTTACAACTTTATTTCTTCCACTATTTTTTGCTTCATATAAGGCTGCATCAGCTTGTATTAATAACTCATCAATATCTTGATTTCTATTCTCTATAACTCCAAATGAAGCAGAGATTTTAGGAAGAGTTGTATCGTTTACTTTTATATTTAATTGATTTATTGCAACTCTGAGTCTTTCAGCAATTTTTGTGGCTTTTAGAATATTTGCATTAGGTAAAACAATTGCAAACTCTTCCCCACCAATTCTTCCAATAATATCATTTTTTCTTAATATATCTTTTGAACAATGTGCAACTCTTTGTAAAACAATATCTCCTGTTTTATGCCCAAAACTATCATTGATTCTTTTAAAATAATCAATATCAAACATTATCAATGATAAATTATCACCATTTTTCTCTAACTCATCCTCAGCTCGTTCTATAAAATAACGCCTATTTGGAATATTTGTTAAATAATCATAATAAGCTCTTCTTTCTAACTCATCACGACCACTTCTATTTTCTATCGCAATTGATGTTAAGTTTGCTGCAAAAGTGATTCTTTCTATATCAGCAGAAGTAGGAGTAGCTGGTTCTTTATGATATATTGCAAAGGTACCTAATACTTTCCCATCAGAAGATAAAATTGGTTCAGACCAACATGCATGTAACCCAGCATCTAAAGCCAAATGTTTATAGAGTTTCCAATACTCATGAGTATTTATATCTTCAACAATAATTCTTTTTGCTAAATATGCTGCTGTTCCACAAGAACCAACCCCATCACCTATTTCAACTCCATCTATTGCTTCATTATAAGACTCTGGTAGATTTGGTGCAGCTCCTGTCATAAGATGTTTTCCCTCTTTATCCAATAACAATACACTACAAATTGAATTAGGATCTTCCTTTTCTATAGTTAAAACTATCTCATATAATATTTTGTGTAATGAATTGTTTTTTGCAACCATCTCAAGCATAGTATCATGTGCTCTATTTCTTAACTCACTTTTCCAATGTTCAGTTATATCATTAAAACTTACTAATCTTTTTTCTCCAACCCAAGACACTCTTATATAAACTCTTTTTTGTGTACCATCTTTACAAGTTATATTTGCTTCTATTGAGGGTAGTTGCTCTCCACTTTTTTGTGCATTAGAAACTTTGTTCAACCATGGAGATAGTATCTCTTCTTTATATTTTAAATCTGTATATGCTTTTTTATGCCAAGTCTTAAGATCAGGTACATCTTCTACTGTGTATCCAAAAAGTTTAGTAAATTGATGGTTTACATATTCTACTTTTCCATCAGCTGTAGACCAAGCTATACCTACAGGAGAGAAATCTAATATATCTTTTAATTGGATACTTTGTTCTTTTGTTTCACTTAGTTTCTCTTCTAATCTATTTTCATTTAATTTTGATAAGCCAATTTTTACTAACATTTGAGCCATTAAAACCATACTATCCATTATTGACTCAATTTTCTCTTTTGATACAATTTGAACTTCATCTATAGCTTTTAAATATTCTGTTTTATTATAATTATATTTTTTAGCTTGTTGAGTAAAAAAGTTTATATCTGGTTTTTCATTTAATACTTGTCCTAGAAACAATGTTGCTAAACGTTTTCCATCAATCTCAATTGGTGTTGCATAATCAAATAAACCATTTTTACATTTTTCTTCACTAACCTCATTATCTTTTAATTTTTCCATCAAACAAAGATTACTTTCTTGACAAAAATGTTTTGTTTGGGGATTTCCTCGATGAAACTTAGTACAAGCATCTATCCAACCAGATTGTGATATTATAGTACCATCGTTATCAACCAAACCATTAGGTATCCCTGTAGCTTTATAATAACTATCTAATAGTTTTTTAAAGTCTTCAACATCTACTAAATCACTAAATTTATAGTCAGTTTTTTTTTGATAATTTTTTTTGTACAAAATGGTTTTCATCAACTCGCTTTTTCTATTATTTAAAATTTACTAATCAAATCTTGAAAAACAGCAGTTAAGTCTTCTACCTCTTTCACTGTTGTTCTTTCCCCTACACTGTGTATTGTATCATTTATTACACCAAATTCAATAGCTTCAATTCCAAATGCTCCAAAATATCTAGCATCAGATGTTCCACCTGCTGTTGAATGTTTTGTTATTATTCCTAAAACCTCTTTTATAGAGTTTTCCATAGCCTTTACTACTTTTGATTCTTTGTTTGTTACAAATGGAAATGAACCCTGTGTAGTTCTAAAATCGTATTCTAAACCTTTTAAATTTGCATGTATGAAATTTTCTACATCTTCTTTTGTTGTATTTGTTGAGTTTCTTACATTGAACATAAGTTTTAATTCATTTGGTGTTACATTAGTTACTTGCATCCCACCTCTTATATCAGTTATAACCATTTTACTAGGAGAAAAATATTCATCCCCATTATCAAGATTATGACCTGCTATTTTAGGTAAGATATCAGCAAAATTATGAACTGGATTTATACATTTTTCAGGATATGCAGCATGACCTTGTTTACCTTTTATAGTAATATATCCATTTATACTTCCACGTCTTCCAACTTTTATAGCATCACCAAAAACCTCTTCACAAGTAGGTTCTGCAACAACTGCATAGTTTGGAATAAAATCTATCTCTTTTAGATGTTCAAGCATTTTGATAGTACCATATGTACCTTCACCCTCTTCATCAGAAGTCATCAAAATAGATAGAGTACCTTTAAAATCACGTGCGTGTTTACAAGCATATAAAAAAGCAGCATCTCCACTTTTCATATCTTGTGTACCCCTTGCAGTGATAACACCATCTATAATATCTGCTGCAAAAGGGTCAACACTCCAATTATCTCCAACTGGAACCACATCTATATGACCAGCAAAACACAAGTGTTGAGGAGTCTCATCAAATTTTTTATAATAAAATCTATTTTTTACACCCTCTAAATCAACTTTTATACAAGACCAAGTATCACCTAGATACTCTTCAATAAAATCACATGCTCCATCATCATCAGGTGTGATAGATTTAAATCTTAATAATTTTTGAAATAATTCAATAACATTCATAATATATAATCCTTTATATATTACTATTTTATCGAATTTATACTTTTAATACACTACATTAAACAAACTAACTTTACTAGATAAAACCCTCCAAATATTAGCCATATAAATAGTACAAATGCCAGATATATGGGCTTTGCTCCCACATCTTTAAATTTATCAAAACTTGTTTCCATACCTAAAGCACTCATTGCCATTGTTAAAGCAAAAGTATCAAAACTATTTATAGTCTCTACCATAGTTATTGGTAAAATATCAAAAGAGTTAAAACCACAAACAAGTATGAATATAACTGCAAACCAAGGAATTGTGATTTTACTTTTTTGATTTTTATTATTATGTTTTATATTTTTCAATAACCAAATAGAAAGCACAATTAAAAATGGTGCTAGCATCATAACTCTTATCATTTTAACAACAATTGCACTTGTGTTTGCTTCTACCCCTATAGCATTTCCTGCAGCAACTACATGAGCAACTTCATGTATAGTAGCCCCTATATATATCCCCATTGTTTGTTCATCAAAAGAGAATAATCCCAATTTATACAAAAAAGGGTATAAAAACATAGCTATTGTTCCAAATAAAACGACAGTTGATACAGCTATAGCACTTTTATAAGCAGGTGCATTTATAACAGGTTCTGTAGCTAAAACAGCTGCTGCTCCACATATTGAACTACCTGCACTTGTTAAGATTGTAATCTCTTTATCTAGTTTAAAAACTTTTATACCTACAATATATCCTAAAATAAAGGTTAAAAATACAATTAAAAAACTAACCAAAACCCCTTTTATACCAATAGCCTCGATACTTTGAAAAGTTAATCTAAATCCATATAAAACTATACCAACTCTTAGTATAGTTTTTGTAGAAAAAACTATACCTTTATGGTATTGTTTAGGTAATTTGTTTTTTAAAGTATTTGCATAAATCATCCCTAAAACAATCCCAATAATTAAAGGGCTAATTCCCAAGTTTCTAAAAAAAGCAAATCCTGCTAAATATGTTGCAGATAAAGCAAATAAACTTACAAAAAAAACTCCCTTTATAGTATCTATTCTATTTTCTTTACTAAACATCTTTTTCCTTCATTATAAGTTTAAATGCAACTATATCACTTGGGATTTTATTTGTAAAATATATTATTTTTAATATAATGATAAAAAAAATTTATAAGGAATAGATATGACACTTAAAGAGTTGAATTTTTTTTATAAACTTTGTGAAAACCCAACAGTAAGTCAAGTAGCAAACGAGTTAGATATAAGTCAATCTGCCATATCTATAGCTATAAAATCACTTGAAAATAAACTTGGAGAAACTCTCTTTGATAGGGTTGGAAAAAAACTAATCTTAAATGAAAGGGGAAGATACTTTAAAGATGTTACATATGAACACTTTATAGCCATATATGATAATAAATCATTGTTTCAAAAAAACAAACTAGCAGGAAAAATCAAAATTGCATCAAGTAAAACTATAGGTAATTATATTATGCCAAATATATATTTTGATTTTATGTGCAAATACAAAGATGTTAGCTTGGATATCTATTCTATGAACTCATCTTTGATAATTGAAAAAATCTTAGAGGGTGAACTTGATTTAGCACTTATTGAAGCTCCATGTGATAATCCAAATATTATAAAACAAAAGATTTTAGATGATGAACTAATAGTTGTAACAAGTGATAAAAATACCCCTAAAGAAACCTATATAGATGCAATAGATAAAAAATGGATATTAAGAGAGATAGGTTCTGGTACAAGAGATACTTTTATTAAACATATAGGTTCTATTGCTGATGATTTAAATATATTTATGCACCTTTATGAATTTGATGAGATAAAAAAGATTATTATTGAAAATTGTGATACAGTAACTGCCATATCAAAAGTTGCGGTGAAAAAAGAGTTAGAAGATAAAGAGCTTTTCCAAATCAAACTTATAAATATCTCATTAAAAAGGGAATTTAATCTAATATACCATAAAAAGAAAGTTCAAAGTTTACTTTTTAAAACCTTAGTCGAGTTCATAAATACACAAATTATTAAAAAATATTCTTAATGATAATTCTTACAATTGATTAATTTTATTTTGTTATAATAGTATAGACTTTAATAAGGAGTCTAAAATGAAAAACAATAAATTAATAACAATACTATTTTCTATAATATCTTTATATCTCATAATTGGTTTTATTATTATTCCTATGGTTGCAAAAAATCAATTAGAAAAGATATTATCTGAAAATCTTACTCAAAAAGTATCAATTGAAAATATAAACTTCAATCCAATTTTACTAAGTTTTGAACTAGAAGGATTTAAGATATATAATCAAAAAAGTACAACTGTTAGTTTTGATTCTTTATATGTTGATTTTTTTCTAATAAAATCTTTAGATGAAAAACATATTAGTTTTAAAACTGTAGATATTACCAATCTTTTTGTGGATGTCATTGAGGATAAAAAAGGCACCTTTAATATATTAAAACTTTTAAAACCAACACAAACTTCTAAAAAAGATGAAAATACAAATAAAAATGATATAAAGTTTCAAATATATAAAACATCTTTAAATAATGTCAAAATAAAATATACAAAACTATTTGAAAATAAAAAACCCCTAATAATAGATATAAATCCTCTAAACTATACACTATATGATTTAGGAACTTATAAGAATCAACTTGCATCACATAGTTTAAATTTAAAAATAAATAATAAAACAACTCTAAAAATAGATGGGGGTTTAAGACTTGTTCCCTTTGAGATGTATGGTAAAGTTGATATAAACAAATTTTATCCAACGCAATTTTTACCATATAAAGATGAAAATCTAAATTTTGATTTAAACAAAGATAGTTTTATAAATTTATCACTTGGATATAATGTTGATACTAAAAAAGATTTAAAAGTGAAATTAAACAAATTGTTTCTTGATTTAAATAATTTAAAAATCACTCAAGAAAATGATGAATTAATTACTCTTGATAGATTCAATATCACAGATTTTAACTACGCATATCCTCAAAATAATTTTAAAATTGATTCAATAAATTTTGATAAACTATATACAAAACTTGTTGTTGACAACTCTTCAAAACTTAATTTAACAACTTTAATAAAAACATCTACACAAGAAAATAAAAAAGAACAAAATGATACCAAAAATACAAATATTGAAGGTAGTTTAAATAAAATAAATATTACTAACTCAAATATCGATTTCAAAGACTTATCATCATTATTAGATTTAAAAGTGAGTAATATCAATATAAAATTAGACAACTCTAAAATCAAA
>QKDL01000037.1 GCA_003252105.1 Arcobacter sp. | reverse complement strand
GCTTCACTTAGTTTAGTTTGGCAACCTCTAACTGCCTTACCATCTAACATAATAGTACATGCTCCACACATACCTACACCACATCCAAATTTAGTACCAGTTAGATTTAAATAATCTCTTAATACCCATAACATTGGGGTATCATTAGGTACATCTTTTACATCGAATTTTTTGTTGTTGATTAATAACATGCTCATTTTTACTCCTGTAGTATTAATTAGATTGATTTTAAAACAGTTTTAAGCTCTTGGGTTTTTTCTTTATCTAAACAAGTAGATATCACTTTAACAAATTCTTCTAATTCATCTTTTGTCCAACCTGTGTTCATTGAAGCTTGAAGATGGAATTTTAAAGGACCTTGAACTCCCCCTAGAGTTGCTAAAACTGATATTGTTGAAAGTTCTCTTTGTTTGTGTGTTAAGATATCTCTTACAAAAATATCTGCAAATAGATGCTCTTTTAGAAAAACATCAATTGTTGGAGAAAAAAGTTGATAACCGCTAGATTCAGGAATTTTATCTTGTCCTGCTAAAGAAGCTCTTACTTTTGCTCCATATTCATCTTTATTAAAATCTTTTGGAAGAGGTGAAGCCTCTTTTCCCATCTCATCTTTAATACCTTTAGATTTTCTATCTTCTACAACTTTCATAAAAGTGAAGATTCCACCTAAGCTTCTTGGAAATCCAGCATAAGCATAGATTTGTACTAAAACTTCGTTGATTTCATTTACACTAAGACCATTATCTAACCCTTCATTTAATGCAAAAGCTAATTTTTCAGTCTCACCTGTTGTTGTAAAAGCAGAGATTTTTATAATACTTTGCTCTTTCTTATCTAATAATTTCAAATCTAATCCTTTTGCATTTAAGCCACTAAAAATTGTAAAACAACTACACAACAAAATAAATAAAATTTTTTTCATAATTTTTTCCTTTTATTTTGAATTGTACTGTTCATCAGTTACTGGTTCTAACCATTCAACATTTTTACCATTTTCATCCGCTTCTGTAATAACTAAATGTGTCATCGCTATATCTTTTGAAGCCCCATGCCAGTGTTTTATATCTTCTGGGCACCAAACAACATCACCTGGTTTGATTATTGTTTTTTTATTATCCCAAGTTTGTGTATATCCAACCCCTGAAACAACAATAATATGTTGACCTCTTGGATGTGTATGCCAATTTGATCTAGCTCCCGGCTCAAAAGTTACATATGCACCAGAGTGTGTTTTTGTATCACTTTTTGGATATATAGGATCAATTCTAACATCCCCACCAGTAAAATATTTTTTATATCCTGTTTTACTTACATCAATCGATTTTCTATCTTCTATCTTTGTAACTGTTTGATCTTTTTTTACCTCAGCTGCTTGTGCTTGTGTAAATATAACTACTGCGGTTAAACTTATTAGTGTGATTAATTTCATCTTTTTCCCTTTTATTTTAGTGTATTATAATACTCATCTGATACAGGTTCTAACCACTCATTGCTAGTTTCAGTTCCAGGAACTTCAACCGAAATATGACTAAACCAACTATCTTTTTTTGCACCATGCCAATGTTTTGCTCCAGGTGGGATATATACAACTGATCCCTCTTTTAAACTTACAGGTTCCTCACCATCTTTTTGGTACCAACCCTCACCAGCAGTGCAAATAAGAATTTGTCCTCCACCAGTTTTAGCATGGTGAATATGCCAATTATTACGACATGCTGGTTCAAATGTTACATTTGCCATAAAAATTAGTGTTTCCCCAGGTTTCACCAAAAAATTAAGGAATGAATCACCAATAAAATATTGTGCATAATTATCGTTTGGAACACCAGTTCCAAACATATTTACTTTTTCAAACTCATCTTTAGTTATATATTTCATTTTAATTCCTTTGTTATAAAAGATTTTAATCCATTATCATAGATATATCCATTTTTTAGTATATATAAATATATATCTATCCAATAGCACAATTTTATAAATTGATTGCACAATTCTCTAAATCTGCTAATTTACTATTAAAATATGATTATGTAGAATTAGGCAATCAAGATAGAGAATTTTTATATCCATTTACAAAAAAACTCAATATAATAAATAAACTATTTATTATGAATTGGAGTAGATTATGGAAAAAATTATAGAAAGTTTTAGAATCGACACCTTAGAATTTATAAAAAACAAATATACACTTAATATAAATGGTGGACTTCAAACACAAATACCAAATTTAGACTTTTATTTTTCAAATGAACCTACAGAGTTTAATGCCATCATTTATGAACCATCATTATGTATAATTCTACAAGGTAAAAAAGCAGTTGGCTTTGGAGATGAGCTATATAGTTATGGCCCAAAAGAGTATCTACTCTCTTCAACTCACGTACCTGCAAAAGTTAGAATACTTGAAGCAACAAAAGAGGTTCCTTATGCTTCATTTCGTATAAAATTTGATTTAGAAGATATATATGATGTTATCAAAAATATAAATTCTCAAAAACTAGTGATGAATACAAAATCAGAAAAAGGGCTATTTTTTGATGATTTAAATGAGAAACTTTATAATCCTGTTTTTAGACTTATAAAACTACTAAATCAATCAAAAGAGGAGATTGATTATCTATCTCCTCTTATTATCAAGGAGATTTTATTTATTTTAATAAATGATAAAAGTGGATATTTCTTAAATAAATTTGCTATGGAAGGAACTGTATCAAATAAAATTGTTAAAGCAATATCTGAGATAAAAGATAATTTTAACGAAAAACTAAATGTTAAAGAGTTAGCAAGAATGATAGATATGAGTGAATCATCACTTTATCAAAACTTCAAAACAATCACTTCAATGTCACCTATACAGTTTCAAAAAAAAATACGACTTGAAGAGGCTAAACTTATGCTTTTAAATCAAAATATTGAAGCTTCTGAAGTTGCTTTTGCAGTTGGATATGAATCCCCTTCACAATTTAGTCGTGAATACTCAAGAATGTTTGGAATGTCTCCAAAAGCTCATGCAGATTATTTACGAAGTGAAGCAATTGCTTGATTTAGAGAATTAGGCATTTTCTTTATCTCTAAAACCAACTTTTTGCAATAAGTTTATATGAATTTATTTTAAGTTTAGGATCATAAATCCATGAATTTATCATAATTTCATTTGCTCCTGTTCTTTCTACTAAATTTTCTAATTTCTCTTTTACAAATTGTGGTGTTCCCCATATTGATTCTCTAAGTTTATGTTCAATACTTCTTTTTTCCCAATCTTCCCATAAACTATCCATATCATCTGTTGGTTTAGGAATAAGTTTATTATCTCCCCTTTGGATATTTAAAAACTTTTGTTTTTCTGTTGTTGCTAAAAATTGGGCTTCTTCTTGTGTAGGAGCACAAATAGCATTTATACAAACAATTATATATGGTTCTTCTAATTGTTTTGAAGGGGTAAAATTTGCTTTATAAATATTTATTGCATCCATCATAGCATCAGGTGCAAAGTGTGAAGCAAAAGCAAAAGGCAAACCTTTTAAAGCTGCTAGTTTTGCACTAAAAGTACTTGAACCCAAAAGCCAAATTGGTATATCTAAACCATATCCAGGAACAGCTTTTATGGCCTTTGGGCCACCTTCATTTGATAGATAATATTGTAAATGGTCAAGCATATTTGGAAAATCTGAACCATCATTTTTATCACGTCTTAAAGCCATAACTGTTCTTTGATCAGTCCCAGGAGCCCTTCCTAATCCTAAATCTATCCTATTTGGATATAAAGACTCTAAAGTTCCAAACTGTTCAGCTATAACTAATGGTGGATGATTAGGTAACATAATTCCACCTGAACCTATTCTAATTTTTTTTGTTTTTGCTCCAATATGGCTTAATACGACAGAGGTTGCCGCACTTGCAATACTACAAAAATTGTGATGCTCAGCAACCCAAAAACGGTTAAATCCAAACTCTTCAACACTTTGAGCTAGTTTTACACTATCTTGCATAGCTTCACTAATAGTAAAACCTTCATTAATAGGAACTAAATCTAATACAGATAAAGGTATCGTTTTTTTCATTTTTATAACCTTTTATTGATATACATTTAGTATACAAAAAAAAATTTAATCTTGATAGAACAATAGTCTAAACTAATTGCCTATAAATCTAATTATTTGAATCATCTAGTTCGATATCTATTTTTTGTAGTAGTTGTAAAAGTTGAGTTGCTTCTTCTTCAGTTAGGTTTTTAATAAGTTCACTATTTACCTCTTGGGCACAGGTAATCACCTCTTCTGTCAATGCTATTCCCTCGGAAGTTAATACAAGATTTTTTCTTCTTTTATCTGTAGAGCATTGAACTCTTTGAAGATATCCTTTTAACTCAAGTCTATCAACAAGTCTTGTGATACTTGTTTCATCTCCATAAGTATATTTTAGAAGCTCTTTTTGTGTTGTTACATTATTTTTATAAAGATTTATAAGAATACTAAACTGTAAATGAGTTAAGTTATAAGGCTTTAACTTAGCCTCCATTGACTTTTTTATATGTGTAAATATAACATTAAAATGATACCCCAAAGAGTCTTGTAGATTAAATTGATTTTTTTCCATATGTAATTTTAACATAAATAAACTAATACTTGTCTTTAACAAGTATTTAAGCTTCAAAAAAATATACTTGTATTTGACAAGTATATTTTTAAAATCAATTATATAAAGGATTAAAAATGGAAAAAAGAAATGCACTTATAACAGGTGGGGCAAGAGGAATTGGTGCTGCAACTTCTAAAAAGTTAGCAAAAGAAGGTTATAGAATATTTATCAACTATGTAAATAGTAAAGAAGTTGCTACTGATTTAGCAAATGAAATA
>QKDL01000058.1 GCA_003252105.1 Arcobacter sp. | reverse complement strand
TGTATTTGATGCTTTAGGAAGTGATAGATGTTATAAAAAAGCATGGGATGATGAAAGAATCTTTAATCTATTTAAAGAGGAACGTGGAAAACATTTTGACCCAAAACTTATTGATATCTTTTTTGAACATTTAGATGAGTTCTTGAAAATCAGAGATAATTTTAAAGATATTTAAAATTATTGATTTTGATTGCTTTTTTATGGATTTTTATAAAATAATTAAAGCTTTTTGAAAAGTTATAAAAGGAAGCTTTTTTCTTTGCTGCTTGGGAATATTTGATTCTAAGATTCTCTTTTTCATATAGTTTTAATATTGCTTTTTTCCATTTGTTTTTATTTATCTCTTTTACTATTCCACTTTTAGGAATCTTTTTTATAATCTCTTTTGGTCCACCAATATTTGATACAATTGTACTAAGACCACATATTTGTGCTTCAATTACAACTTGTCCCAAAGTATCTGTAATAGAAGGGAAAAGAAATACATCACAATCATAGTAGATATTTACTAATTCATCCTTTGGAACTTCTCCAATATAGTAACCATTTTTTATAGGAGTATTTTTATATTTACCTTCGCCTACAAAAACTAAAGCTGCATCTAAATCTTTCTCTTTTAATAGCTCATTCCAAGTATCAATTAAAAATTTTACATTTTTATCATCAGTTAATCTTCCAACATATAAAAATTTTATTTTTTCTGTAATATTGAATTTATTTAGTAAATTTTCATATTTTTTGTCTAAATTGAATTTATCTAAGTTTACACCTATTGGAATCTTTTTAATCTTTTTTGCATCAATTTTTATATCATTTATCATTGTTGTTTTATTTTGCTTAGATCTTGTAAAAATATATATAAAATCTTTGTAGAAATTTTCTAAATATTTTTTTGCCATTGTTTCTAAAATTATTGAGTTTGTATTTTCATATATATAAGAAGGGTGATTTGTATGGTATGTTCCTACTATAGGTATAGCTAATCTTTTTGCAGCTTTTTTTGCACATATACCAATAGGTCCTGGAGTTGAGATATGGATAATATCTGGTTTATTCTCTTTTAAAATTCTTTTGATATTAAAATAATTTGGAAAAACTAGGGTAAACTGTGGATAAAAAGGCATAGGAAGTTTCAATAATCTTTTCATTTTATTTACATTTTTATAAATATCTGAAGGGGTATTATTGTTTGAAAAAAATATTTTTATATCAATATGTTTTTTCAGACTTAAAAGGGCAATATCTTCAATAAAGGTTGAAGTTCCATTTTTATCATAAAATGTGTCAGTAAAAAGATATATTTTCATTTTAAACCTTATATAAATAAAATAAGAAGGTGATAATTAAAATTAAAAAAATCAAAAAACTATCTCTGCCAATAGTTTTTTTATCTAAAATCATTGCAGAGATAATTTGTGATACTCTTTTAAATATTGTTATAAACTCAACAGAGATTAAAGAACTAGCAAAGAAATAAAAAGTATAGATAAATGGCAACATAAAATATAAAGCTATATTTTTTAAAGCAATAGTTTTAACTTCATTTTTTGATAGGTATAAGAAATATATAGATATAAAAATTTGTATAAAACAATACAATAAAAAGCCATTATATGTTTGAACCATCTTAACAGAAAAATACATGGTATTTAATAATGCAACTAAAAGAAAAATCAACAATTTTAGATTTTTTATCTCTTTATTTTTTATTTTAGAAATGTAATATGCCAAAGTTAATATAAATAAAACAAAACTAAAAAGTAATGCTTCAGAAAATGAGTCATATTTTATATTTAGTTTTGTATCAAACTCAAAAATAAGGTTGTAAAAAAAAGCTAAAATAGGCATCAAATAGATGGTTGAAAAAACAAACATATTAATAGTAGTATAATTGTTTTCATTGTGATAATAGTTTTCTCTATAAAGGTAAAAAACAAGAAGTTCTAAACATATTAGAAGATAAAATTTCCATTCATAAAAAAAGTTGAAATCATTTAGGTTAAAGTTGTAAAAAATATTATATAAAACAAATAACATAAATGCTGATATAAAAAACATAATAGATGAATGAAAATTTCTGTTCTTTAATCTATTTATTTGTTTATATAAAAAATTTTCAAAAAAAGCTGATAAAAACATATATAAAAAACTCATATGTATATTATGCGATAATTTTGAAAAAATTTAATTACAATATGGAATCATTCTTTGAAAATTGTGTTTAAGGCTAGATTGATATCATGTTTCAAAATTAAATTTTTTTCATCAAATATTATTCCCATTTTTGTCAATTTTTTAAGTATTCTATTGTTTACCCCTGTGATTATTAGGGTTTTATTGTTTTGACTAAAATTATCAACAATCGATTTAAAAGCAACTAAAGCTGTCATATCCATCATATTTACGTGCTCTAAACTTACAATTACAGTTTTTATCTCATCTTTTGTATCAAGTAATACTTTAAGTGCATTTTGAGCTGCTCCAAAGAACATAGGACCATTTATTGAATAGATTGATACATCATCTGGAATCTCTTTATTTGTAGTAAAGTTTTCATCATTTACTAATTTTATAGAGTATAAATCAATTGTTCTTTTGATAAATAAAATAGAGGCTAATCCCATCCCTACACCAACTGCTATTTGCATATCTAAAAGCACAGTTAAAATAAAACAAGTAAGTAATACATAAACATCATGTTTTGGAGCTACCTTTATAATATTTGTAAAATGTTTTACTTCTGACATATTCCATGCAACCATCAGTAATAAAGCAGATAAAGAAGCCATTGGAAGGTAAGAAAGATAAGAAGAAAAAAGCAAAATAGCCAATAAAATAAATATAGCATGAACTATTGATGAGATTTTAGAAGTAGCACCAGATTTTATATTTGCAACACTTCTTGCAATTGCAGCTGTTGCTGGAATACCACCAAAAAAAGGTACTGCAATATTTGCCAAACCTTGACCTATTAACTCTTTATTTGGATTAGTTCTATTTCCTGTCATACCATCAGAGATAACAGCGCAAAGTAATGATTCTAAAGCTCCTAAAATAGCTATAGCAACACTGTGAGGAAGTAACTTATAAAACATATCCAAATTTAAATCATCTATAGTATATCCTGACCAAGGAAAAGAAAATTGTAAGGCAATTGGAGGGATACCATTTCCTTTTATATCACCTATTTGGTATTGAAAACTTGAATATATTGTTGAAATCTCAAGGCTTGGAAAATATTTATTAAATAAAGTTACTGCAACAGTTACACTACCTAAAGCAATTAGTGCAGCAGGAAGTTTACTTTTTGTTTTTGGCCAAAAAATTAGTATAAGTAAAGTTGTTAATCCTACTGCAAATTCATTTAAATTTATAGTATGAAAAGAGCTTATTAAAGAGATAACTTTTTGATGAAAGTGTCCTGTGAAATTTTCTATTGTTAAACCAAAAAAATCTTTTATTTGAAAAGTAGCAATTACTACTGCAATTCCAGAGGTAAAACCAACCGTAACTGGATAAGGGATTAGTTCAATTAAATTCCCAAGTTTAAACAAACCCATAAGTAAAAGGAAAAATCCAGAAAGTAAACCACAAACAAGTAATCCTTTTAATCCGAAATCTTGAACAATAGGTATCAAGATTACTACAAAAGCAGCTGTTGGACCTGAAATATTTATTTTACTACTACCAAATGAAGCTGCTACAATACCAGCAATAATAGCAGTGTATAAACCATTTTGGGGAGGAACACCAACTGCAATCGCTAAGGCCATTGATAAAGGTAGGGCAATAATACCAACGATAATTCCTGATAAAAGGTTTGTTTTAAAAGTTTTCATTTTTTTCTTTTTGTTTTGGATTTAGTAGTTTTGTTTAATTTCAACTGCTTCAATTTTTTTATCACTGATGATGAGATTTCATACATAAACCTAATATTTTGTCTCATATCATCTTGAGTTTCATTATTTCTAGCATTTTCAAAATAACCAAGGAGTTTAAAATAATCTATTTCTAATAGATATGGGTATCTTTTAACAGATTTTTCCTCTTCATAAATCCATTCACTTAAAAGAGAAAATATAACTTGTTCAGGTATCCATATATCACCAGCTTTAAAACTTTTGTCAAATTCTGATACGATGTTGTTATAAAAATATAATAAGGCATTATATTGTGGAGGCAGTATTTTTTTACGAGCCTCTTTTAAATATGAATCAACAAATAGTTTTAATTCATAAGCATCAAATACAGAACTTGAAAAATTGCTTCTTAAAAAATATATGGCTTGGGTAATCTCTTCGTTGTATGTAGGGTTTCCCAAGTCAATTTTATAGTCTTCATTTTCAATTTTTTTTATATAATCATTGCATAAAGTTTTTATATAGACCAGTAATGCTTCGGTCTTTATATCTCTAAATATTTTCATTGAATCCCTTGGCATGAAATTTTATATTAAATAAAATTAATAATGAATTAAGTTCAATAAATTAAAAACTGTTCATTTATTATGCTTTTATATTAAAATAGTTAGAATTTGAAGAAATAAAAATGGAGTAATTTGAAAGCAGTCGTAGATAAAAAAATAAGTAGAATAAAAAAAGAGTTATATTTTAATGCAATAGTCGATTATATCGATAATAATGGGTATAAACAACTAAAAATTTCTAAGTTAGCAAAAACTTTAGAGATATCAGTAGGAACACTATATAATTTATTTGGTTCTAAAGAGGAGTTGTATTTAGAGTATTTGATTTTAAAATTTGAAAATTTTTTTAAAGAGTTGATTCAAAATGAAACAAATGAACCTATAGAAAATTTAAAACTGTATTTAACAGCAAAATATAAAATTTTTATACAAATAGATAAAAAAGATAACTATCCTATTATTGATGATCCTTTCTTTTTCCATAAATTAGATGTTATGAATCATAATGTAGTTAGAAAAATTTATCAATTTTTAGCAAAACAGTTTGAGAAGATATTTAAAGAAAAAAGTTCACAAGAGGCGATGCATCTTACTATTCTTTTTAAAAAACTATCAGATGGATACATTGAAAGTTATATGTTGAAAAAGTTTGATACTGCAAATATTGTTGAGGATACGATGAACCACTTTTTTCATGGATTAGATGTATAAAGTGTAAAAATATTTGACCCCTCTTCATAGGAATAAAGTAGTTTAAAGTTATGTTTATTTACAATTTTTTCAACTATACTAAGTCCTAAACCAAACCCATCTCTTTGACTTAACTCTTGTGTAAAAGGTTTTAGATAATATTCTAATTGTTTTGATAAACGATTACCTTCATTTATCACTTTTATTTCATTTTTTTCAACTTCAATTATAATAGGAAGTTTCGTTGAATATTTTATGGCATTGTCGATAAGATTTTTTAAAGCAATACTTAAATACTCCAAATCCCCTTTTATTTTAAAATTTTCTTTTATAACAAGGTTTATTTTTGATTCATCATTTATATAAAGTTTTTCTAAAGATTCAACTATTAAAGTTTCTGCGCTAAAAGAGCTAATCTCTAGTTTTGATGAGTTTAATTTTTCAAGCTGAATCAACTCATTAGTTAGTCTCTCTAAATCAAAAAATATTTTTTGTAGAAGCTCTTTTTTTGAAAAATCTTCTATCTTTTCAATAGCAAATTTCCCTTTTGCAATAGGTGTTCTTAATTCATGCCCAATATCTCTTAAAAGCTCCTCTCTTGTTTTAATAAGCTCTTCAAGATTTTGTGCCATTTGATTAAAAGTTTTTGCTAATACACCTATCTCATCGTTTGATTTAATATCTATTCGGCTGTTTAAATCCCCTTTTGCAAAATTTTCTATTTGAATGGTGATATTTTTTAGGGGTGAAAGAAGTTTTAATATATACAAAAATATGATTATAAGTAAAAATATATCCAAATATACTAAGGCATTTAATCTATTTTTATCATTTATATTTTCTTCATCAGCAGTTTTAAATATAAATTTCTCATCAAGATATTCAAGTTCAATGATAAACTCATCATCAAATCTGTTTTTTAAAATTTTAATATAGCCAAAAGTTAATTTTCTAAAAAATAAAATTTCACTATTTTTAGTATCAAAATCTGTCAGTTTTTTTAATTTGTAGTTTGTTACTAAATCATTGATAGTCTCTTTGTTATCAATATTTTCTAAGATTTCATTTGATACTTTTAGATATTTTTCTTTGATTAAATCATCTATTCTTTTAGAGTTTATTTCATCTATCCAAACCCCAATTATTATCATTACAACTAAACTTAATGTAAATAAAATAGATAATTTTTTAAATATAGACATAATCAACCAATAAATTTATATCCAATACCCCAAACAGATTTGATATATTTAGGCTCTTTACTATCATCGCCTATTTTATATCTTATATTTGAAATATGCATATCGATTGTTCTGTTTTTTGTATTTTCGTCAAGTGATGTAGCATGAAGTATTTGCTCTCTTGAAGATACTTTATTTAGATTTTGGATTAAAAATAAAAATATCTCAAACTCTATTTTTGTAAACTCAATTGGATAATCATCAAGCATCACACTTTTGTTATCACAATCAATTATAAAGTTTGCAACATGAATTTCATTTGAGTGAAATCTTTTTAAGATATGTTCTATTCTTAAAACTAATTCTCTTGGTTCATATGGTTTAGCCAAATAATCATCAGCTCCTAGCTCAAAACCAGCAATTTTATTTCCAATATCTCCTCTAGCTGAGGAGATAATAACTGGAATGTCTTTTATGGATTTGATTTTTTTTAATACATCTAGTCCATCCATGTGGGGAAGCATCAAATCTAAAATCACTATTGAATAGTTTTTATTTTCAAAAGATGTTATAGCCTCTTTAGGATTGTCAAAAGCAGTACAAACAAAATTGTAATCTTTTAGATAATCTACAATCAAATTTTGCATCTGTTTATCATCTTCTATTAATAAAACCTCTTTACTCAACTTGCCATTCCTTTAAGTAGTGTGAAAATTTTTCCCTTTGAGTGGATGTTAGTATCTTATGAATTTTTTTCAAGGTATGAGCTTCTAACTCTATAGCTTTTTCAAATATCTCTTCTGAGATTTCTTCATACTCTTCCACATCAAACTGTTCATTCACAAATAGTTTTTGAAGCTTTTTCTGCTCCTTTTTTTTCTTTTCATAATATTTATTAAAATGATGTTTATACTCAATCAATACTTTTTTTATTTTTTCATATTGTTCTTTATCTAATTTTAAATAGTCTAAATTTTTATAAACATGAGTTTCATTATATTCATAATGTTTACTATCTGCAAAGATAAATGTAATTAAACTACATAAAATTATTAATATTTTTA
Organism: Arcobacter sp.; assembly: GCA_003252105.1. GTDB lineage: Bacteria > Campylobacterota > Campylobacteria > Campylobacterales > Arcobacteraceae > Halarcobacter. Next base: position 13,316 of record QKDL01000058.1, on the reverse strand, counting down.
ATCTTTTCATCTTCTATTAAACCTTTTTCTATGTCACTATGACAGGCTTTACAATTAGCCTTACTTTTTATTTTCTCATGTTCAAATACAGTCTTGGGAATATCTTTATGCTCATTTTTCCAAAAAGTAGTTTGTGACATTGCTATTATATCGTCATTTTTTATTGAATTCAAAAATTTTACACTTGCCTCTTTTGTTGAGGCTTCTGCACTATTTTTAACTAAAAATTCTAATATAGATTTTGTATCCTCTTTATCTAGTGAAGCATCATCTCCAAAATGATCCTCTAAATTTGCCATCAATTTTTCCCAAGAGTGTTTAGGCAACAAATTTGGAGGGATACAGAGTGTGGCACGATGCACACTCAGTTACAAAAAGTTCATTTTGTGTCATATAATCTATTGGTTCATATTTTGAAGCAATTAATATATTTTTGGGTTGAATCAAATTAAAAATCAAAAATGCAAAAAATAAAACTAGAAAAATAAAAGCTATTGCTTTTTGAAATATATTTAATTTTATAGATTCATTATTTTCAGTATTTTTATAACCACTAAAGATTGAGTTTAAAGTACCATGTTTTGGGTGTAAAAGCTTGTCTGACAATACTCCTAATAAGTGAGCAGCTATTAAAGCTATCAATACACCTGTTAAGGTTTCATGAATCTCTTCAAATAGTTCCATTTTTCTAAAAAAACTATCATTTAAAAATGAAAATATTCCTTTTCCTTCTTGTATTCCAAAAGCTAAAGCACCAGTAACTATAATTAAAAATATTGTAATAAGTATTGCAACCATTACAAAAGAAGCAGCTGGATTATGTCCTATATATTTTTGTTTTGTATCAAAAATATTTTTTGTAAACTCTTTGGCTTTTGCAATCGATAGAGGAAAATCTTTAAATTTAGAGTGTTTAGGTCCAATAATACCCCAAACAACTCTAAATAAGATTAAAATCAAAACTGCATAACCTAAAACGGCATGGTAATTTAAAAGTTCATCTTCCTCTCCTGTTAAAAAAGCAGCTAAGATGAAAACCATCAATAAAATATGAAATGCTCTTGTTGGAAGACTCCAAATATATGATTTATTCATAATTTACTCCTTTTAATCATCCCATCTACCATAATTTGGGATAAAAATATTTCTCTCTTTATATAATCCCTCTTTTGCATCTTTGTGACAAGCAATACAATTTGCAATAGTTTTTACCTCTTTTTGAGTTATAAACTTTTTTGGAATCTCTCTATGCTCTTTTTTAAATTTTGGAATTTCACTTATTGCTATAGGTGTGTCCTCTTTTGCAATTGATCTAGCAAATTTAGAATAATATCCATAACTATTTGATGTATCACTAGAGTTTTTTAATAAAAACTCTCTAACTAATTTCTCATCATTTTTATCAAATGTTGCATCAACTCCAAAGTGGTCATTTAGATTGTCCATCAATTTATTCCAAGATCTTTTTGGTAAAAACTGAGGTTGATATCCCATATGACATGAAGCACATTCATCTATATAAAGTTGATTGTCTATAAGATTTTTTTTATCAAAAAACCAACCTTCATCTGCAAATATAGTTGATATTAGCATTAAAAATAAGATTATTGTTTTCATTTTTTACTCCTTTGATAAGATGTAACTTACTACATCACCTTTTTCTATAGCTGTTCCTTCTCTATTGTAAACATCGTTAAAATTTCTTTTTAACCATTTTTTGATTGTTGCAGTTTTACTAAATCTTTCAGGATTTACTTTTCTAGATAAAGGTTTAATAAATTTACCTGTAAAAAAGTTTTGTCCATTTTTTCTTAAATCATTTCCATGACATGATGTACATGAAATCTCTTTACCCTTTTTTCCAATATGTTTTGAAGTAAAAATTTTTTCTCCATTTGTTACATCAAAATCTACAAAATTTGGATTCTCTTTTTTAGCCTCTTGCTTTAACTCATCTAAATAGTTTTGTACTACAGAACCATAAGAGATATTTAACAAAATTAAAATTGATAGAATTAATTTCATAACTTTCCTTTTATACTTTTTTGTAAGTATAAAAGAATAGTTTCAATTAGTGTTGTGAATTGTCTTTACATTTTCTTGACAAATTAAAAGATAAATTTTACAGTAGTACCTTGATTTTCAATGCTTTGGATATCAATATCACCTTTATGCATCTCAATAATCTTTTTACAAATAGATAATCCTAAACCTGTACCACCAGATTCTTTACTTCGACTTTTATCTGTTCTATAAAATTTTTCAAAGATTTTTTCTTGTTCATCTTTTGCAATACCAATACCAAAATCTTGTACACTTATAATCTTTTTACCATCTTTAATATAGTTAGAAACAATAATTTTAGAGTTTTTATTACTAAATGTGATACCATTTTTTATGATATTTTTTATGGCTATTTTAAGAAGTCTTGAATAACCTGTAAGTTCTATTGCTTCACTGATATTCATTTCTATTGATATCTCTTTACTATTTGCAAAGTTTGTTAACTCTTTTGCAGACTCTGATGTAATTTCATCAAGATAAATTAACTCTTCATCTAATTTTTGTAAAGTATCCATTTTTGCTAAAAAAAGTAAATCATCTACTGTTTGTTGAATAACCAAAATTTCATCTAAACAACTTTTTAGACTTTGTTTATATTCCTCTTGTGAACGATCTTTTCTTAACGCAATCTCTATTTCTCCCCTTATAATTGTAAGAGGAGTTTTTAGTTCATGGGAAGCATCACTGGTAAATTGCGAGATTTTTTCAAAAGAGATTTCAAGTCTTTGTAAAAGATTGTTTATCTCTTCACAAAGGTATGTTATCTCATCATTTGAGTCCTCTTTAGTAAGCCTTTTAGATAATTGATTTGCATTTATATTTTTTAATTCAAAAAGAATTTTTTCAATAGGTAAAAAAGATTTATATATTAAAAAGTATCCACCAATAGTTGATAAGATAAGAATTATTGGAACTATAAAAAACAAGATATAAAGTAGATTTTCTAAAGCAATATTTAGTCTATGTTTATTTGTTGCAATCTCTAAAACATAGTCTTCTGCATCCATAAAAAATTTTAATCTTGCAATAATATAGTTTTCTTGTAAATCAAAAACTATAGTATCAAACTTTAATTCTTTTAATTCTGTAAAATCACTTTTTATTTCATTTGGGAATTTTGGTGCTGATACTATATTTAATTTAGTATTAACTGTGAAAAGTCTGATAAACAAAGGTTCAAACTTATACTCTTTCTCTTCATCAAACTCTTTATTCTGCAGTTTTTGGTCATGGTCTAAAATATCATCTGCGACATCAAGAATAATAACCTTTAAAGTGCTTTGTAGTTTATCTAAAGTAGATATCTCTAAAGCTTTATATAGTGATAAACTAAATATTAAAAGAACTAAACATTGTATTAAAAAGTTGTATATTAAAAGTTTTCTTTTTATGGAGAATCTACTCATCATTGATTTTAAATCCTAAACCTCTTACAGTTTTAATAAGTTTTTTTTCATATGGTTTATCTATTTTATTTCTAAGTCTATAAATATATACATTTACAATATTGCTTATATTTTCATCTTCAAAATTATTTAATGATGAACTTATCATTGTTTCAGACAATACTTTATTTTGATTTTTTATCAAAAACTCTAAAAGATTGAACTCTTTTGCTGTAAGATTTATAGTATCTCCAGCTCTTTTTGCACTCTTTGATAATAAATCCAATTCTAAATCAGCTAATTTAAGTGTAGTTTGTATCTGATTTTGACTTCTTAGCTGTACTCTAATTCTTGCAAGAAGTTCAGCAAATGAAAAGGGTTTTGCCAAGTAATCATTTGCACCTATATCTAAACCTTTAATTTTATCCTCAATGGAATCTTTTGCTGTAAGCATGATAATTGGTGTACTTATATTTGAACCTCTTAAACTTTGGCAAACTTCAATCCCATTACGAATTGGAAGCATAATATCTAGTAGAATCAAATCATAATCGTTTACACTAGCCATGTATAAACCTTCATCGCCATTTAAAGAATAATCAACACTATATGATTCCTCTTCTAAGCCTTTTTTTAAAAAGTTTATGATTTTTTCATCATCTTCTATAATTAATATCTTCATATGATTATTTTACACTCTTTGATGTTAATTTTAGTAAAGTTATTTCAGCATCTGCTTTATACCTAAAGTTCACACCCCAGTTTCCCAAACCTTTACTTACATAAATAGCTGTATTATTTATATAATGAAGCCCAGATAAAAAAGGTTGGAAAAGTCTAACAAAATATCCAAATGGATAAACTTGTCCCCCATGGGTATGACCACACAAAAAAAGATTAACTGTTGATTTTAAAGCCAACTTATAATCTTTTGGTTGATGGGCTATAAAAATTGTAGGATAAGATGAGTTTAGAAGTTGAGAAACTTTTATCTCATCTCTTTTTATTTTAAAAAATTTTGAAAACCTATCTGATATACCAACTAGATTTATTTTTTGGTTATTATAATCAATTAGATGGTTTGTATTATCCAATAAAATAAATTTATCAAGATAATATTTTAAATCCTCTAAGCCATAAAATAAATCATGGTTACCACTTATATAAAACACCTCTTTATCTTTTCCTAAAGAGTTCAAAGCATTTAATTTATCTTTAATAAAAACAGCTTTACAGTCTATTATATCCCCAGTAATAACCAAAAAATCATATTTCAGATTTTTTAGTATGCTAACTAAGTTTTTAATAGACTCCATAGAAGTTTTTTTATTGATATGTAAATCACTAAGATGCAAGATTTTTAAACCTTGTAACTGTTCGTGATTTACATTTACCTTAAGCTTAGATAGGTTTGGAAGTTTCATTTAAAATATTTTCTCCAAACCTTTTTTATCTTCTACAAATTCGATATTTTTTATAACACCATTTTCAATTTTATAAACAGTAGATAATTCATCTTTTTGTAAAAACCTTTTGTCATTTTCATCATAAATTAAAAGTATAGTATGTTTATAGTCTTGCATTTTAGGCAAAGCAAAAAGTTTTGTAATAATAGATGGCATACCTGAAATATTAGCTATAAAAGCAGCGTGATGTTTTTGTAAAAAATCAGGTGCTTTAGAAGCTAAAAACTCATTTACCATTTTTCCTGTATCTTTTTCAAAAGATACAACTATGGTTTTAATATCACCATTTATAGTATGTATTTTATTGAATTGATCAGGTAAACTAAAGTGTTCAATTTTTCCATTTATCCCAAAATCTTGAGAAAATGAGGATGTAATTAAAAGTATAAAAAAGATAACTATTTTCATCTTTTAACCTTTATTGTATGACAAAATATATTTTATATCTATTTGGTCTCTAACTGTTAGGAAAAACATACTTGGTGGTTCCATCCCAAAATCTGTAAGTAAAATAGAAAAAGCTCCATTTAAAGAGATTAGGTTTCCATTTTCATTTATAGATGCTAAAGTTTCAACTTTTTTTGCTACTCCATTTAATGTTAAAAAACCACTAATTTTATATTGTTCACCCTCTTTTGAAATTGAAGTGATATTAAATGAAATATTTGGATTAACTTCCACATTTAAAACTTTATACATATGTGTATCTCTATCTTTATTATCACTTACTAAAGATAATGATTTGATAGTAATAAGACCTTTAATGCTTTCAATACTATCTTTCATATCAAGTTTTGAATCTATTTTTGTAGAAGAAGGGTTTATTGTACTATCTCCAAATACTTCTGTATGGGCTTGAATTTCACCCTCTTGTAAAACTAAACTATTTGCTAAAGCAAAACCACTTAAAAGTAAGAAAAAAATTAAATTACGCATAATGTAACTCCTTGTTGTATTGTTGTTGTGAATTGATGATTTTAAAAATACTGATTAAGAAAATACTTGGAACAAAAAGTGTCAAGCTTTCTAATGCAGTAAATAAACCAGCACCTGAAGCGAACCAACCTATAAAAATCATATATAGTGCAATTGTTTTTAAATCTTTTTTTATCAAAGTTTGTAAAATCACTACATTGTAGTATGAGATTACAAAAGGATAAATAAGCGATAAAATAAATGATTCTTGTAAAAAATAAAATAGATAACTAAGAGCAAATAATATTATAATAAATAACTCTTTGTAATTTTTTTGCATCTGCCATCTAATAGCTGTAAAAACTCCAATTATATGAAATAATGCAATCTCTAAAGAGTAACCATCTCTCCAAATAGAAATATTTACATCTCTTGATAAAGTTTCAAATAAAGAAGAATCTAAATATATCCATAAAATCATACTAAATAAACTATATTCATATAAACCATTTTTAATTTCACTTTGTTTTTTAGGAAGAAAAAATAAAGCTATCAACGTAACTGTTGTCAAAATGATAGCTATTAGGACTCTTCCTGATGGTTCAGTGTTAAACAAACTTGTACCTACTGTATATGAAGTAGCAAGAGCAAGCCCCATCTCAACTGGTGTTGCTTTTTTTAATTCATTTATAATTAAAGGTGCTAATCCACCTACACTTATACCTAAAATAAATAACATAATTGCAGAGAAGTTTGGATAGAAAAAACTTATTAAAAGTTGAAAAAATAAAAAGATAAAAATCTTTTTTTCACTTTTTATTTTAAGAAAATAAGTTAATAAAGAGCCAATAACTCCCCCTATTGGTAGAGGTGCAATTACATAAATATTTGATGAAAAATGTTCAATAATACCTGTTTGTGCTATTAAAAGGTAATAACACAATTCTGAAGCTATAAAAGCAATTAGTGCAATAGAGTTTAATTTTGTATTTTGCATAATGCCTCCTTTTGATAAATAAAAATAAGATAAAAAATCACAAATGATAAGTCAAATAAGGCTATTAGTAAGCTTTCAATACCTAAACTTTTTGAAAGGTAAAGGCTTAGAAAAACAGAACTAATAAAAACTCTTGTAATAACAGTTATATTTGTAATAATTTGTGTATATTGTTTGTAACAAAATGCTAAAAAATGAAATACACCAGTTAAACAAACAAAACTAAATACGACATATTCGTATTTGCCCTCAAATGAAAACCCTAATATAGGGTACATAAAGCTTGCAAAAAAGAGTAAAAACAAACCACCAAATCCATCTGTTAATACACCAAATAGATTATATTTTTCTATTAAAGTAAACTCTTTTTTTAATTTTATAAAATAGATTAGACTACTAAAAGCAACAAGACCAAATATAGTTCTTAATATCCACATAGTATTTGTAGAAATTGATGCAAATCCAGCTTGTGTTAAACCAGATATAGAAAGAAAAGTAAAAATACCAATTAGTCCTATTAAATAAACTCTTGAAAATCTAAAATCATTTAAAGGTTTGATATATTTTGCAAACATAGAAATTACCATAAAAAATACACCAATACCCATAGCAACATGAGCATGAGCAACTATCAAATCATTTCTATGAAATGCCCATCTAAGCTCTGGAATAAATAAAATATTTCCTTCGATATCAACAAATAGGAAAGCCATAATAGAGATAAGAAGATATTTTTTAGCATATCTTTCTATGTTCGCATCTTTGTACCATCTAAATAAAAGTGGTACATAAAGGAAAGTTAACCATTGGCAAAACCACTCTTGGTTGTAAGAAAGATGTCCTATAAATATTCTATAAAAAACAGATGAAAAATAGAAAAATGTTGGAATAATCCATAAAAGATTCCATTTAGCTTCGAATTTTTCATTTGATAGTAGTTTGATAATAAGATAATATATAGGAATCAAAGCCAAACTCATCCCTAAAGTATTGTCACCATGGGGACCACTTATAGTGCTTTCAACCTGTCCAATAATTGGATTCATCAAAATTAAAAGTGCTATTGGTGCAATGATTACTATTTTTAGACAAACCTTTACCCATGTAGGGTAAACTTCATACTCTTTTATAAAATGATAAATCGCAAAGATATAAAACAATCCTGCAAAAGCAAGGATAAAATTAAGTTCATAAGGAAAATCATAAAAGGCTAAACCTCTTGTGTTTCCAAAAACTAAAGAACTTATCATAAAAATCAAAAAGATATACCAAAAGATAGTGTATAAATTTAGATAGTATAAACCTTTTTGTGAAGAACCTGCCTCTTTGTTTATAAGTAAAAAAGGTAAATATGACAACATCAAAGGAACAAAACCATATAACATAAGTGAAATATGTAAACTTCTAATATTTGAAGGAAGCAGTGTTTGTGAATCTACTGCAAATCCTAAAAGATTGATTGAATAGATTATTCCAAAAAATAATCCTAATCCTAAAAAAACTAAAGATATATAAAAATGTTGTTGAATAAATTTATTGAACTCTTCCATCTTTTACCTCATATATTTTATCAGCACTATGTGCTAATTTTAAATCGTGTGTTGCAACAACAATTGTTACTCCATTTTGTGATAGATTTCTAAAAATTTCAAATACATTTGAAGAGTTTTTTGAATCTAAATTACCTGTTGGCTCATCTGCAAAGATAACTTTTGGGTTGTTTATAAGAGCTCTAGCAATAGCTACTCTTTGTCTTTGACCACCTGAAATTTCATTTGGATATTTGTCTTTTAAGTTTTCAATATTTAGCATAGTTAAAAGTTTTGTTATCTCATAATCACTTGAATCCTCTTTTGCAATTTGTATATTTTCTTTTACAGTTAAATAGTTGATTAGATAGTGAAACTGAAAAATAAAACCTATGTTTTTTTGCCTAAATATATCTATATCTTTTATCTCTTTATAGTTTTTATTATCAAAATATAAATCTCCAGAAGTAGGGGTTAGAAGTGTAGAAACTATTGATAAAAGAGTTGATTTCCCACTACCACTTTCTCCAACTAAACAAACAAATTCACCTTTTTTTATATTGATATTTACATTTTCTAAAGCAAACTCTTCTTCATATTTATGTGAGATATTATTTATTTTAATCATAATCTATTACCTTGAATAAGTATAATAGGGTCAGTTTTCGCTGCATTTAAAGCAGGAATAATAGAACCCAAAATAGACATTAAAATTGAAGTTACAAATATTAAAAGTGCCAGATTAGATGAAATCTCACCATTTACATAACCTTGAAGATGTGGAACATTTTTTATAAAGTATAAAATAACATGTGAAATAAAAAATGAACTAATAAAACTAAATACACCTAAAATAAAACTTTCGCTAACTATTTGCATAATGATTCTTCTCATAGGTATTCCCAAAGCTCTTTTTATTCCAAACTCATCTTTTCTTTGATTTATTGTAATACTCATAATGCTAACGATAGATAATAAACCCATACAAAAAGCTATAAACGAAATAGTGTTTGATGAGGTTTGAATAATCTTAAACTGATTGTAGTTATCTACAAAATTTTCAGTAGTTTTTACTTCAATTTTTGAACTAAGTTTTGAAATCTGCTCTTTTATACTATCTATGTTGTTTTGTAATTTTGTATTTACCATAAGCATCGAAGCACTTTTATTAAAAATCTCTCCAGCATCTTTTATATTTAAAACAACTCCACCATTTTCAAAACCAATAGAGCTTTCAAATACACCAGAGATTTTAAAACTTTTGTTTGCAATCTCAATTTTATTTTTGTTTTTTAATTGATTAAAGATGGTTTTCCCAACTAAAGCACCACTTTCAACTGGGTATGAACCTTGTATCAACTTATAGTTTTTATATCTGTTTTGTGTTACTCCATATACTGCAACAATAGGTAAAGATTCTACAGGAGAAGCTCCTACAATAATTGCAGATGATTCATTAACTCCAGAAAGTTTATCTATTTTTTTTAATAACTCTATATCGACATTTGAAAAAAATGTATCAGAAATTTTTGCTTGAGTAACAATAATATCCCCATCACTTTTAAGCATATTAGAATACATACCAATTATTCCATTTGAAATAGAACTAATTAAAAATATAGAAGTGATAGAAAAAATGATACTTAGATAAATAAGTGTTGTTTTTAATTTATTAGCATTTAAAGCTTTTAAAGCATTTGAAATCAAAAAAATCCTTCATATATATTATATTTAAGAATTTTAGTAGTTGATTATGAAAGCTTTATGAACGAAATATGAAAAAAAATTCATATTTAGCTATTTATACGTTTTTTAATTCATTTTAAATTCATATTATATTCATGTATTCATTATAAAATTTCTCAAGTTAATTTAGGAGAAGAAGTATGGAAAAGTTAACATTAAAAAATATTAAGTCTGTAAGTTATTCAATGGCGGTGGAACAGGAGAAGATAATAATGTATCTATTTTAACAGGGACTGTGCCTGGAACATTGATTGAAGCATTTTGTATTGATGGTAGTTACTATAAAGTCAATTCAATTAATGATGGAACAACAAAACATCCATTTGTTTTGAATTTACCTACAAATGTAGATTGTAGGTTAGTTATGACTACAAATGAAAATGATCCAATAGCTTCAAATAGGATTGTAACTCCTATTGAATTAAGTGATTCAGGAACTATTTCTAATTACTTTAGTTTAGAAGGTTATCAAGATATAGGATACATACCACTTTCAACAAATGGTTCAGGGATACAAGCTACACTAACTGTTGATATTAGTGAGAGTAAAAACTTGAAGTTAAAAGAGTATCTTAATGATCCTTTAGACAATGATAATGATGGAGTTCCAAATAGTTATGAAGATGACGATAATGATGGAATATATAACAAAGATGATTCTCAAGATAATTCACAAAATGATAATGATGATAAAGAAGAAAATGATAATGAAAAGGATGATGACGATACAAATAACAACTCAAATATCTCATCTACTCTTACTTTGCCAACAAGTTATTCACAAAATGATGGAAGATTATTGGCTTCACAATGTTTTCAATGTCATGGGACAAATGGGGTTTCAACTAATAGTTGGGATAGTATTGCTGGTGAGGATGAGATGGATGAAGTATTTGGTGAAGATGCAATTATGGATGCACAAGCACATGGTTATACTACACAAGAATTAAATTTAATAGGAAGTTATCTTAAAACACTTTCTAGAAATAATGACTAAAGGAGAGATTATGAGTTCAATATTATCAAGAAGAGAGTTTTTGAAATTTGTTTCAATTGCAGCTTTTTTTACTTTTACAAAAGATAGTTTAAAAGCAGCAACTATACCTCATGTCGTTGTTATAGGAGGTGGTTTTTCAGGTGCAACATGTGCAAAATATTTGAAAATGTGGGGAGGTTCTAGTGTTAAAGTTACTATTGTAGAGAAAAACTCACTATATGTATCTCCCATATTGAGTAATCTGGTATTAAACAATAGCAAAACAATAAATGATTTGACATTTAATTACACTACATATTCTAGTAAATATGGAATCAATATGGTTCATAAAGAGGTAGTTGGTATAAATAGTGATAGTAAACTATTGACCTTAGGGGATAACTCTACTCTTTCTTATGATAAATTAGTTATTGCTTCTGGGATTGATTTTATCAAAACAAACGATTATGATATAACAAAAATCCCTCATGCATGGCAAGCAGGAGAGCAAACTACATTGTTAAAAAACCAAATTGATTCTATGAAAAATGGGGATACTTTTGTAATGACTATACCAAAAGCTCCATATAGATGTCCCCCTGGACCATATGAAAGAGCTTGTGTAGTATCTGATTATCTAAAAAATACAAAAGGGTATTCAAATTGTAAAGTTATAGTTTTAGATGAAAACTCTAAAATTATTGTTGAGGAGAATACTTTTAGTTCAGTTTTTGCAAATAATGGTGTGGATTATAGACCAAATAGTGTAGTTACTTATGTTGATGATTCTGCAAAAAGTGTTGTTTATGAGGAAAATGGAATAGATTCGATAACTCTAGCAGCAGATGTATTAAATGTAATACCAAATCAAAAAGCTGCATCAACTGTATTCTTAGCAGGGGTAAATAGTGGAAATTGGGCTGATATAAATGTTCTTAACTATGAGTCAAATATAAAAAAAGATATCCATATCATAGGGGATTCACAAGGAAGTTCTCAACCAAAAGCAGGACATATTGGTAATTCAGAAGCAAAAGTTTGTGCAGATGCAATATTAAGAGAGTTTAACAACTTACAACCATATTCATCTCCAAAAACAAACTCTGCATGTTATAGTCCAACATCATCAAATGAAGCTTCATGGTTAACAGCTGTGTATAAATATGATTCAAATACAAAAACTATGGTTTCTGCAAATACACAAGTTTATCCAGCTGCTGGAAGTCCAAGTTCTTCAAATTACCGTAAAATGTTTTTATGGTCTGGAAACTTATTTTCTGATACATTCTCTTAGGAGTGTATCAGAACTAAAATATTGAAAGTTCAGTTTTTGTAGTAAAAAGCTCTAAGGCTTTTGTTCCTATCAATGAATTACCTTGTTTATTTAGTTTTGGTGAATAAACACAAAGTGCCATTTTTTTAGGAACAATAGCTACAATGCCTCCACCAACACCACTTTTGCCTGGTAGTCCTACTTTGAAAGCAAAATCCCCCGAAGCATCATAATGTCCACAAGTTAACATCAAAGAGTTGATTCTTTTTGCTTGAGGAGATGTAACTATTATTTCATTATTAAGGGGATTTACCCCATGATTTGCTAGATATAAAACAGAGTTTGCAAGTTGTCTTGTATTCATCATGATTGAACATTGTTTAAAATAGGTTTCAATAACTAAATCTATTTGATTTTCAATATTGTTAAAACTTTTCATCATGTTTATCAAAGCCATGTTTCTAAATCCATGAGCTAATTCTGATTTGAATATCTCTTCATCAAACTCTAAATCAGAAGTGTTTGAAACTTTTTTTATAAATTCAAATATTTGCTTAAAACTATTTTCTTGATATTTTGATACTAAACAATCTGTTGTAACAATTGCACCTGCATTGATAAAGGGATTTCTAGGAATTCCTTTTTCATATTCTAATTGAACTAAAGAGTTAAAGGGATTTCCTGACGGTTCATGTCCAACACGATTATAAAGCTCTTTTCCATAAGCTAATAAAGCAAGAGTAAAAGTAAAAATTTTGGAGATACTTTGTATTGAAAATTTTTTGTGTGTGTAACCAACATGAAACTCTTCCCCTTCAAGAGTTATTAAACTCATTGCAAAATCATTACCATTTGCTTTTTCAAGAGCAGGTATATAATTTGGAAGTTTTCCTTTCTTAAACAGCGGTTGTACCTCATATTGTATCTCTTCTAAAATAGTTTGATAATCCATAATAACTCCAATT
>QKDL01000065.1 GCA_003252105.1 Arcobacter sp. | reverse complement strand
TGGTCTATTTGAATGTTTTAACATATCAAATCCTAATTGAGAGTGTGTATTCATTATCTCTCTTTCAGCCTCATCAAATCTTCCTGGTTTATTTAGTATGGCATCTGGTATTGCTACTTTTCCTATATCATGCATTGGGCTTGCTTGTTTTAGCATCTCTGCTTCTTTCTCTGGTAAACCATAATATAGTGCTAATAATTTTGAGTATTCTGCCACTCTTTTTACATGGTTCCCTGTCTCTTTACTTCTACTCTCCCCTATAGCTCCCATTGTGAAGACTACTTCTTTTTGAGTTTGTTCAATTTCACTATTTAAATTCTTTATCTCTTTTAAACCATCATCAATTCTTTTTTGAATCTCATCTACAGATAAACCAACATTTTTATTTACTTTATAAAAAACAAATAATATAAATAAAATTATAACTGCTGAAATAGTAATCATAAACAGATTAACTGTATATATAAAATTATTTAAAATATCTTCACTACTTACTTCAATACTACTATTTAATTTTCTATTTACTAATAAAACATTTTGAATAACTTTAATTAATTGATTCTCTTCTTCTTCAATTTTATTAATCTGTAAAATCTTATCTTTTAGTTGATACACAACATTTAAATACTCTTCATAATCTTTATTTTTTGTATGATCTTTTAAATATTTTGCAATCTCAATCCAATGATTTAATCTTTTTTCATCCCTATGTTGATATAAGGCTTCTTTACTGTAATATCTTAAATCAGAAAACTTTTTGATTGTTGAGACATCATTTGTATTCCAAATATGTAATTGTAAATGTTTTCTAGTATCATTTTCTAGTGGATATAAAGTTTCAAAACTTTTATTTAATTTTATTTTTTCTTCTTGCAGTTTGGTTATTTGCTCAAAAGCATCTTCTATGCTTTTTTCATTGCTAAATAAGATTTTTAAATCTCTTTTTATCACAGGATAGTGGTGTAAATCTGTTAATAGTCTATCTAAAATATCATCTTTATCATTTTTAAAAAATAAATCTTTAATATTCTCAAATTTTTTCTCTTGGGAAGAAAAGTTTTTTTCTATTAAACTTAACTGTTCTAAATTAGTAACCAAAATTGCATCTAACATCAATTGATTCATATTTTCTTGAATACTAACTATTTTGAAAATATTATTTTTGGAAATATTGTTTTCTCTAATTTTATATAATGAGATATTATTTACTAATCCTACAAATATAAAAAGTGCAACAATTATAAAAAAACTAGCTTTAACTAATTTTTTGATTCCCATGATTTCTCTTTTAATACTAAATTTAGATATTTTATTATTTTAATATTTTAGTATGAATTAAAAGTGAACTAAATATGAATATTTTTTCATAATTTGTCAATTTAAATATTTAGTTCAATTTTTGTATAATTCAAAAAAATCAAGGTGTTAAATATGACTGCACTTCAAATTGCTGATATAATTGGAATAATCTCTTTTGCCCTAAGTGGTTTTTTGATTGCAGTTCACTTTAAATTAGATATTCTAGGAATCTTTATATCATCTTTTTTAACAGCTCTTGGTGGAGGTATTATTAGAGATGTGATTGCAAATAAAACTCCATTTATTTTTAATAATAATTTACCAATTATCCTAGTATTTACCACTTTATTATTAGCTTTTATATTTAATCTTCACAAAAAAACAGATTTAGAAGGAAAAACTTGGTTTATTATAAGTGATGCAGTAGGATTAGTCTCTTTTGCAATAACTGGTGCTTTAGTTGGTATAAATGTAAACTTTAACTTTCTTGGTGTTTTGATGTTAGCTTTTATTACAGCAGTTGGAGGAGGAACTATCAGAGATATTCTTATAAATAAAGTTCCATCTATTTTAGTATCAGAATTCTATGGAACTGTTGCCATTATCGTAGGCTTATTTACCTATTTTCTAAATCTTTTTAAAGAGGTTAATATACTAAATCTAACTATACTTTTTATCTTTGGAGTTACTCTAAGACTTTTAGCATATTATAAAAAATGGCATCTACCTAAACTATAATTACTTATTTCATTAAATCTTTTATTAAGTCAAGTTATTAGATACTTATTTAACAAAGGGTAAGAAATGCAAAATGATGTAATTACTCTTTTTAAAAGAGCAAGTTTTAAAACAAAAATTGTTATCCATTTCTCAATAATTATTTTATTTACCATGATGATGTTCTTCTCTTCAATAAACTATTTTGAAGAACAAATTAAAAATACAACTCAAAAAAATCTTACAACAATTAGAGAGATTAAAAAACACCAAATTGAAGATTATTTTGACCATATAGAAAATCAATTATCAACAATTTCATCTCTTCCTTTTATATTAGAATCAGCCAATAAATTATCATCTACATTTAACACAAATGAATATCAAACCCAATATGATAAATATCATAAAATATTTAAAAAATATTTCCAATATCAAGATTTTGGAAATGTTTTTTTAATAGACATAAAAACTGATAATATAATTTATAGTATGAGAGATAATTTTAATGGAAATCAACATATAAACGACAAAGTATTTGAAAAAAGTAACTTTCAACAATTATACTATAGTATGATAATGGATAGAGGTTTTTTTAAAGTGGTAGATTTCGACTTTTTTCACTTATCAAAAGGGGAACCAGCTGCTTTTTATGCAACAACTATATTTGATGAAAACTTAAATATCTTAGCCATCTTAATGATTCAATTATCTATTGAAAAAATTGATAATTTAATGACTGGAAATAAAAGATGGAACAAAGAAGGATTAGGTAAATCAGGAGAAAGTTATTTGGTTGCAGAAGATTGTACATTAAGAAATAATTCTAGATTTTTTATAGAAGATACTGATAATTATTTTTCTCAAATAGAAAAATATGGTACAGATAAGGAAACTATTAAAAACATAAAAACCTACAACACAAATATTCTTTTTCAAAAAATTGACAAAGATTTATGTACAGAAATTTTCAAAAATAAAAGTAGCGGAGTAGCTATTAGAAATGATTATAGAGGTGTCAAAGTGATTTCATCTTTTGCACCTGTAGATATTGAAGGGGTAAATTGGTATATCTTTTCAGAAATAGATACCTCTGAAGCATTTAAATTAATAGATTATTTAAAAAAGATTGCAATTTTTATTTTATTTATATTAGTTTTAATATTAACAATAACTACATATTTGTTTACAAATGCTATTTCAAAACCATTAGATGAGATAATTGAAGCCTTTAAAGATTTAGGAAAAGGTAATCTTACAAAAAAACTCTATATTGATAGTTCTAATGAGTTCTCAAACCTAGTGTTAAACTATAATCGTGCTCTATCAAATTTAGAAAAACTAACCACTTCTGTAGAAAAACTTTCAATTCTTTCATCAACTGATTATTTAACAAAAATATATAACAGACATAAATTTATAGAAGAGTTAAAAGAGAATATTCAAAGAGTTAAAAGAACAAAAGAGACGCTATCTCTAGCTATGATAGATATTGACCTTTTTAAAAAAGTAAATGACACCTATGGACATAATATAGGAGATGAAATACTTAAAGAGTTTTCATCTACAATTAAAAATGAATTAAGAACTACAGATATTTTTGCCAGATGGGGTGGAGAAGAGTTTATCATCTTATTTATAGATACAAATATTAATCAAGCAAAAATTGTAAGTGAAAAAATCAGAATAAGTATTGAAAAAAATCAATTTACTAAAAATATTAATCTTACCTGTAGTATAGGCTTAAGTCAATATGAAAATAATAAAAAAGAGACTATAAATTCATTTATACAAAGAGCAGATGATGCCTTATACAAAGCAAAACAAACTGGGAGGAATCAAGTTATTCACTAATGATAACTTGATTTTTCCCTCCACTTTTTGCTAAATATAAAGCTTTATCAGCTCTTGTTATGGTGTGTTCAAGATTATTATAATCTTGTTCTTTATCATATTGTGCAACTCCAAGACTCAAAGTAAACTCTACATCACCTTGTTTAGTTTCAATCTTTAAATTTTCAATATTTTTTCTTATTTTTTCAGCTATTTTTTTCCCATTATTCAATGATACATTATAAAGCAAAATTACAAACTCTTCTCCACCAAATCTTGATATTACATCACTTGTTCTAACATATTCTTCAAGACTTCTAGCCAAAGTGATAATAACATTATCCCCAACAGAATGCCCGTAGTTATCATTTATAGTTTTAAAGTTATCAATATCAAGTATTATTACACTTAAACTATGATTTGCCCTACTTGCAAGATTTAACATCTTTTGTGATACATCTGAAAAATATCTTCTATTATATGAATGGGTCAAAGGATCTCTATTTGATAACTCTTGAAGTTCTTCATTAAGCTCTTCTAATTTAGCACTAGTTTCATAAAATTTTGTATTATCATATATATATAAACATACATATTTTTTCTCTAAATCATATGCTACTAAAGTTATATCTTGTCTCATAAACTTATAAACTTTATCAACAATACTATTTGATTGAATTTTAATTAAAAACTTATGTGGATCTACAGAATAAAATGATGGATTTGCTGTAACCAAAGCTGATTTAATTTTTCTTTTTAGTTTATCTTTTTTAATATAAGGGAACTGCTCACAAATATTTTTATTGATAATATCATCTTTTTTAATATGAGTTTTTAACTCCAACCATCTATTCCAAGCTAAAATATTTAACTCTTCGTCTAAAATAATTATTCCATTATCTATTGTATTAAATATAATATCGTTATTAATTGGTAACATATTAATACTCATCCAATAATTTATCTAATGCATCTTTCATAAAAATAATAGATTCATCTTTTGACATAATAATTAATTCACCATATATATTTTGTGCTTCAAAAATAATCTCTGTTGAGATTACGATTATAAACTTATATTGTGTTTTATACTTATCATTAAAATTTTGAATAACATCAATATTTTTAATATTTGGTGGAGAAAATATAATAGATGCACCCATTAAACTAGCTAATTTACTTAATGTAGTTGAAGAGATAATATTTGTGATTTCAAGAACAATATCTCTTAACTCTTCTTCTGTAATCTCATCATCATCTAAACCAAACTCTCTGGCTAAATTTGTAGTTGATTTTTTATCCATAATAAAAAGATTCTCACCACTTAGAGGTCCATCAATTCTTTGATTTACTAAATAGCAACAACCTTGAGTATCAAATTTTCTATCACAATACTCTTCAAACTCTTCTGAATTGAAAGTTTTAATATTTGGTATTCCTAATTTTGCACTTTTTCCTATTATTTCAGCTAATGAAGCTGTTGCAGAACCGTATGCAATATTCATTAATTCTTGTAAACAATCTATTTGTTCTTCATTCAACGATAAAGGCATTATATCAATCCTAAAGTTTTTAGCATATTAGTTAAATTTCCAACATTTACAGGCTTTTTAATAAATCCCAATGCGCCATTTTCTTTAGCTTTTTTCATTGAAGATTCTTGAATATCAGCACTAATCACAATTATTTTTGCATTGTTATCATAATCACAAATCAATTTTACAGCATCAAAACCATCCATTATAGGCATTGTTAAGTCCATAAAACATATATCAATTGAATTTGATTTATATTGTTCAACTGCTTGTTTACCATCTGAACATTCTATAAACTCAACCTCTTGTGCTACAATCTCTTTAAGTGCCTTCAATAACATTCTTCTAGCCATTTTTGAATCATCTACTACCAAATATTTCATATGTTTACCTACATTTTTATTTGAATTCTAATCATTATACCTTTTTTAATATAAAGTTTCAAAGAATAATTTATTTTATTATTATATAATTATTATATTAGAATTTCTAATTTTCTGAAATTGTTAATTTCATTTTCAAAAATATCAAAACTATTTATGCTCAAACTTACATCAGTATTTAATAAAATCTCATATATTAAACCTATCATTTCCTCTTTTAAACAATTTTTATCAGAACTTAAAATTACAAAATCATCACCATGTATTCTATAAAGTGTCTCAATAGATAAATGTGTTGAAAGTATTTGAGCGATATTTTTTAAAAGTTCATCACCTTGAGTCCAACCAAATTTTTTATTATATTTACCAAAATCATTAAGAAATATAAGATTTAAAAATCTAAATTTTTTTTCATAAACATTTTTATTTAAAACAATATCTAAATATTTGTCATTGTAAAAATTTGTTAATCCATCTTTATAAAAATAGGAAAATCTCTCTTTTTCTAAATCTGTTACAGGTAATTGACTTATTGATAAGTCTATTTTTATATCTTTTAAAGCAACTACAGCTGCATCAACAATCTCTTCTTTAAAATGAATCCCTTTTAATTCTTTTAATTCTTCCAAAGCCTCATCTAAATCTTTTCTATTTTTATAAATTCTATTTGTAGTTATAGCATCAAACGAGTCAGCAAAAGCAAGAATATTTCCCATAATTGAAATCTCTTCATTTTTTAAACCTTTTGGATAGCCAGTACCATTAACTCTTTCATGATGTTGCGATATATATTGTGAGATAGTTTTATACATAGGTATTTTTTCAAGTATACTAACACCAATATCCACATGCAATTTCATAAGAGTAAACTCTTCTTGATTTAGATTTGTTGGCTTTAGCAATAAAGTATCAGGTATAGCAACTTTTCCTATATCATGTAAAATACCTGATTTATATATCTCTTCACATATCTTATCTGAATAACCCATTTGTATTGCAATTTTTTTAGAATAATTTGCCACTCGTAAACTATGTTTTCCCGTATAAATATCTCTACTTTCAATTAAGTTAACCATCCCTATTAAAGTTTCTCGATAGTTTTCTATTTTTTCATTTTGTAAAGCTATTATCTCTTTACTTTTTTTATTTATAAGGCTTTCTAATCTCTCTTCGTATTCTTTATTGTCATTAAATCTTTTTATGTTTAATAATGCTTTATATAAAGTTGCATTTAAAATATCATAATTTATCGGTTTTAAAATATATCCATCTATTCCTATTTTGATTGATTTTTCAAATTTGTCTAAATCTGAATAAGCTGATAAAATTAAAATACTTTGTTCACTATTTATCTCCTTTATTATGAAAGACATTTTTAGACCATCCATAACAGGCATCTGTACATCAGTAATAACTAAATCAAAGAATTGTTCTTTGTAGCAATTCAATCCTTGCAATCCATCTGTTTTATGTACAACTTTTTTAAATAGTTTTTTTAAATAGTTGACGAACATTTCAGATATTTCTTCATCATCTTCAACATATAAAACACTCATGGATGCACTAATTTCTTTTATATTCTTTAATTGCATCTTCAAACCTTTTTTATTTAGTATAATTATAATATAATAAAATTGTGGTGTTAACAAGGAATCACATGAAACAGCAAAAATTTTATTTTATAATATTATTTCTAATTTTATTTTGCATATCAAATATTATAATTTTTAAACACTTAAATAATGTAGAAGTTCAACAAATCAATTTATTAAAAGATATGCTTAAAAATGAAGCTATCACCCTTTTTGAAAATATAGTTGCCACTAGACATTGGAATGCTATGCATGGTGGAATATACGTCAAACAAAAAGATGGACTAAAACCAAATCCCTATTTAGAAAATAATACTATTCAAACAAAAGATGGTGAAACATTGATAAAAGTGAATCCAGCTTGGATGACTAAACAAATTTCAAAAATTAGCAATGAAAACAATAGACATAATTATAATATAACAAGTTTAACACCTGTAAATCCTAAAAATGCTCCAAATTTATTTGAAAAAAAAGCCTTAGAATATTTAAAACAACATGAAGATAATAAATTTTACTATGAATTCACAGATGGCTTTGCTGACTTTAAACTTATTGGTGCTTTAAAAGCAGATAAATCATGTTTACAATGCCATGCAAGACAAAACTATAAGATAGGTGATTTAGTTGGAGGAGTAAGTATACAATTACCAACTTCAGAATATAAAAATAAATATCATTCAGTAATATCTCATTATAGTCATTTTAAAAATTTGATAATCGTATTTTCTATATTTTTATTTATTGTTACCATACTTTTAATCCTAAACTTTTTCAATAAAAGAGAGTTACTATATCAAAATCTCAACCAACTAAAACAACTAAAAGATGAAAATGAAACTTTAGTAAAAAGGTATAAGTTTGCACTTGAAGCCAGTCAAATCGGAATTTGGGATTGGGATTTGAAAACAAACAAAGTCTTTTTTGATAAAAATTGGAAAGGGATGTTAGGTTATGAAGAGGATGAATTATCAAATAGTTTAGAAGAATGGGATGTAAGAGTCCATCCTGATGATAGACAAAAAGCTATTAAAGATATACAAGATAGTCATAATAAGGAAACTGAATCTTATATAAATATACATAGATTAAAACATAAAAATGGTGAATGGGTTTGGATATATGATAAAGGTAAAACTTATTTTGATGAAAATAATCAACCAATAAGAATGATTGGTTCCCAAACAAATATTACACAATTAAAAGAGTTAGAACTTAAACTTTTAGAAAGAGAACAAAACCTATCTTTTGCACAAGAGATAGCTCATATGGGACATTGGAAATATTATCTCAAAAAAGATGAATTTTTTATCTCTAATACTCTGAAAAAATTATTAGGATTAGATGATCAAAACAATAACTTTAATTATGATGATTTTAAAGATTTAATCCATCCAAATGATTTAGAAAATTTTATTCAAACACATAAAGAAGCATTAAACTCTTGTGAAAGAATAAATCTACAATATAAACTAAAAAAAATAAATTCAAACAAATATATTGATATAAATGAATATATCTCTTGTATACGTCCTTCAAATAACGAAAATGAAAATAGAATGTATATAGGTGTTATTCAAGATATAACCCATTTAAAAAATTTGGAAAATGATTTAACCCTATTTAGTACAATAATAAATAACTCTCCAATCTCCATAATAATAACAAATCCAAATGGAGATATTATCTATGTAAACCCTCATTTTACACACACTTCGGGATATGAGAAAAAAGAGATTATAGGAAAAAACCCAAGGGTTTTAAAATCACTTGAAACTTCTGATGAAATATATAAAGATTTATGGTTAACTATAACAAATAAAAAAACTTGGGGAGGGATTTTTAAAAATATTACAAAAGATAAAAAAGAGTATTGGGAAACAGCACTTATTATCCCTATTTTGGACGAAAAAAATGAGATTATAAACTATTTGGGAATAAAAAGAGAGATAACAAAAGAGATATTCTTAAAAAAACAACTTGAAGAGAAAGAGGAGTTGATGTTAAACCAATCTAAACATGCTGCAATGGGTGAGATGATTAGTATGATAGCACATCAATGGAGACAACCAATTACCACAATATCTATGGCAGCAAATAATATCTTAGCTGATATTGAGTTAGATATGTTAAACAATGAAGAAGCAAAAAAATTTGCAAATGAAGTTTCTACCCAAACCCAATATTTATCTAATACAATAGAAGACTTTAGAAACTTTTTTAAACAAGATAAAGATGTTGAAACAGTTGATTTAGAAACAATTTTTAATGATACCTCATCAATAATACTAGCATCATTAAAAAATAATGGAATCGATTTTGTATTAAATTTTGACAAAACTATTCAAATCTCTACTTATAGAAGAGAATTAGTACAAGTATTAATCAATATAATAAAAAATGCAAAAGAGGCTTTACAAGAAAGAGATATAAAAGTAAAAAAAATTGAGATTAAAATTGTTACTTATGAGGATAAAATTTCAATTGAAATCATTGATAATGCAGGTGGTATAAAAAATGAAATAATCGATAAAATCTTTGAAGCTTATTTTACTACAAAAGATCAACAAAATGGCACAGGTCTAGGTTTATATATGTCAAAAATGATTATAGAAAAACACCTAAAAGGAAAAATATCTGTTTATAATACAAATGAAGGGGCTACTTTTAAGATTATACTTCCACAAACGATAAGTTAATCTTTTTTTAGAAAGTCTTTAAATACATCCAATTTAGATTTTGGATTTAACTCCTCTTTTAATTCCTCTTCCTCTTCAACTATATTTTTAATAGTATCTTTTAAATCTGCTATCACTTTTCTTTGATGTTGAAGTTCATTTTCAACTCTTAATACCTCTTTTTTACTTACTTCATACTCTTTTTGATAATGTTCAACCTCTTTTTTCATTTGTTCAATTTTTTGCATATACTTATTGTTTAATTGCGTCAAATTTCTTGTATTTGAGTTAAACATCTCAATAATTTTTTCATGTTTCATTTTCATTTTAGAGATCTCTTTTTCATAAAAAAATACTTGAGATTGTAATTGTTGAAGTTTTTGTTTATTTCCTTGAGATGAATCTGTTAAAAAAGCACTATTGTTTTTAAGTGAAGTTAACTCATTTTCAAGCTCTTTGATTCTTCTATTAGCATTGAAGTTTTCTTTTTTAAACTCTTGATAATTTGTAATTACACTTTTTTTAAACTCTCTTTTTTCCATCTCCTCTTTTGTTGTAATAAAACCTATAGACATATATTCATTTAAAGTTTTTTTATCACTTTCAAATAAAGGAATCACTGTAACATGAAGATAATATGCTTCTTCACTTTTATTTTTATTTTTTATATTTCCTTCCCAAACTTTTCCATTTTGGATTGTTTCCCAAAGATTTTTAAATATTGCTTTTGAAACGTCAGGATGTCTTACAATATTGTGATTTCTTCCTATTAATTCACTTTTTGAATAACCTGAAGCTTCACAAAAAAACTTGTTAACATAAGTAATATTTCCATTTAAATCAGTTTTTGAAACTATTGCCACTTTTCCTATTGCATCAATATATTGTTCCAATTCATGATTTTTATTCTTTACTTGAGATATTAATTCTTTTTGATTTAATCTGTATTTTGCAATATCTTTTTCTATAGATACTTTTTTTGAGATTTTGTATAAAATATTATTCATATCGGCATAATTAACAGGTTTTATGATATATCCGTCAACACCTAATTTAATAGAAGTTAAAAAGTTGTCAATTTCAGAATATGCAGAAACAATTATAACACTTTGTTCATTTTTCATAATTTTTATCTCTGATATCATCTCTAAACCATCTAGTTTAGGCATCTTAATATCAGTTATAACTAAATCAAAATTTGATTGTTTATAAAGATTTAGACCATCTTCTCCATTTACTGCATAAACAACCTCTTTAAAAAATTTTGAAAGATAACTAATCATCGTATTTGCAATATCAGTATCGTCTTCTACATATAAAACAGTTAAATTTTCTGCTAAATTTTTCAACTCTTTCAAATCATTCATAACAAACCTTGTAAGTTTATGAGTTTTAGTATAGCAAAATTATTATATAAAAATAAATTTATTTATCAAATAGTTTTTGAAAAGCTTCTACAATTGCTATTGATTCTAAATGTTTAATTCTATTTGATAAACTTATTACTGACTCATCATCTTTAATCTCAAGAGTTTTTTGTAAGATATATTCACCCTCATCATAGTTTTCGTTTACAAAATGTATTGTACATCCTGAAACAGTTTGTTTTGCTTCAAGAACAGCTTTATGAACATTGTCTCCAAACATCCCTTTTCCACCAAAATTTGGTAATAGTGCTGGATGTGAATTGATAATTTTATTTTCAAAAGTTGATATTAGATTTTTTTCTATTTTTTTCATATATCCAGAAAGGAAAATATAATCTATTTTAAAATCAATCATAAGCTTTGTTATTTTTTTATCTAAATCTTCATCTGGATATTTTTTAGAGTTTATAATAAAATTTGGAATATTTTTATCATCTGCTTTTTTTAAAACAAGTGCATCACTATTGTTTGATATAACTAACACTACTTGTGCATCCAGTTTTTTCTCTTCACATGCTTTTTGTATAGTTTCAAATCCACTTCCATTATGTGAAGATAATATCCCTATTCTTTTCATTAAATATCCTAAAGCTTTTGTTGGGGCGAATTATAACCATTTTTTTTTAATTTACCAAAAACCAAAAATCTTGTTTATGGAAATTAATATAAAATTTATTTTAACCTTTGAGCATGAGTTAGAGCTATAGCAATAGCATCTGTAATATCAAGAGGTTTAATCTCTTTTTTAATCCCAAGTAATCTTTTCACCATAAAAGCAACCTGTTCTTTTGCTGCTTTTCCATTTCCTGTAACTGCTTGTTTAACCTGCAAAGGTGTATACTCTGAAAAATTTCCAAACTCTTGTAAAACTTTTAATGAAATTGCACCTCTAAATTGTGCTAGTTTTATAACTGTTTTAGGGTTATACGCATAAAACATATCTTCAATAGCTACTTCGTTTAATTGAAATTTTTTAAATATCATATCTAAGCCTTCTGTCATCTCAACAATCTGCTCTTGTAGTATTTTTGTTTTTATTTTTATTAGACCCGCTTCAAGGAGTTTCACATCCCTTCCATTTTTTTCAATAACTGCATATCCACAGTTTCTAGTCCCAGGGTCAATTCCTAATATTTTCAACTTTTCACATTTCCTATTTTCTTAGATTTCACATATAATAAATACCATTAAATGGTAATACAATCATAATTATTCACTTAAATACACAAAGTTTTTCACACTCTATTTTAAAATCATTCACACGTGAAAAACTTTTTAATATTAATTTAGATATAATCTTACCAATTTATATATAAAGAGTGCGTATTTAATGACTAGCAAAGAGTTTTTAACTATTATTAAAAAAGAAGCAAATCCAGCTGATTACAAAAAATATCTAAAACAATTAAACTATAAAAAAATCACTTCTGACGAGAAATTAGCTGTTTTCGAAGTAACAAACAAATATATAGCTTCTTGGATAAAAAGTAAATATACACCTATAATTCAACACTGCTTTGAGATATATGATGGTACAAAACCAGATATTGAGATTAAAATAGCAGGTGAAAAGAAGAGTAAAAAAGAGATTATCTCAGAAAAAGCAAAAAGTGAAACTGCCGAAAGTACAACACTAAATCCTTCATATACTTTTGATTCGTTTGTTGTAGGAAGTTCCAACCAAATGGCTTATAACGCCTCATTAGCAGTTGCTGAAAAACCAGGTGTTCAATACAATCCATTATTTTTATATGGTGGTACTGGTTTGGGTAAAACTCACCTTTTACAAGCTATTGGTAATGATTCAATTGAAAAAGGCAGAACTGTTATTTATGTGACTATTGAACAGTTTATGAACGATTTTACCTTTTCAATCAAAAACAAAAATATGGAACATTTTAGAAATAAATATAGAAAATGTGATGTATTACTAATCGATGATGTTCAGTTTTTAAGTGGAAAAGAGCAAACTCAAGAGGAGTTTTTTCACACCTTCAATGAACTTCACAATGCTAAAAAACAGATTGTAATGACCTCTGATAGGCTTCCATCACAAATTGCTGGACTTGTTGATAGATTAAAATCAAGATTTGAGTGGGGACTTACAGCAGATATCCAAATCCCTGGACTTGAAACAAAAATTGCAATTATTGAGAAAAAAAGTGAATTAAATGGGATTAATCTAAGTAGAGAGATTATAAACTATATTGCAACAAACCTAGATAACTCAATTAGAGAGATTGAGGGTGTTTTAATCCGTATAAATGCCAGTGCCTCTTTACTTAATCAAGAGATTAATTTAGAGTTTGCAAAAAATCTTTTAAAAGAACAAATAAAAGAGAAAAAAGAGAATATCAAATTACCTGATATTATCTCACTTGTTGCAAATGAATTAAATATCAAACCAAGTGATATTAAATCTAAGAAAAGAACCGCAACAGTGGCAAATGCAAGAAGAATAGTAATCTATCTAGCAAGAGAATTAACACATAACTCTATGCCAGATATTGCTAAATTTTTAGGGATGAAAGATCATAGTTCTATTTCTAAAAATATTCAAAAAACAAATGAGTTAATTGAGAGTGATGAAAACTTTAAACTTATCATTCAAAATTTAAAAAATAAAATCATACATTAAGGGGTGGAAAAAAAAGTTTAAGACAAAAGTGTGAAAAGATGTGAACTATTAAAACCAATTTATTCACAGGCAAAAGTCCCTATGAATTGTACTTTGGATAATATTTTCATCTTTTCACATGGTCTACTACTTCCACTAATTAATATAAATAAATAGGAGCTAAAAAAATGAAGTTCATAATTACAAAGAGCATTTTCGAAAACATTGTGTCATCTATGCAACCATTTTTAGAAAAAAAAGATGCAAGTTCAATCACTTCTCATATATATTTAGAAGTAAATGATTCAAAACTTATTCTAAAAGCAACAGATTACGAAATAGGATTAGAGTGTAGTATTGATTCTATTAGTGAAGCTATATATGGAAAAGCAACAGTTAATGGATCTAATCTACTTGGTATAATTAAAAGATTAAAAGATACAGAAATAATTATAGAAACAACTGACAATAATCTAATTATAAAACAAAACAAGTCTACATTTAAATTACCAATGTATGATGCTGATGAATATCCATCTTTAATTCTAAATAACAATTTAAAAAATTTAGAGATTTCAACTATAAATTTAATCAATTCTATTAGAAAGATTACACCAGCAATTGATAATAACAATCCTAAGTTTGAATTAAATGGTGCTTTAATAGATATCAAAAGTTCTAAAATCAATTTTGTTGCTACTGATACTAGAAGACTTGCAATATCTCATTTACAAAATATATCAAATGAACAAGCTCAAATTATTATCCCTAAAAAAGCTATTATAGAGATACAAAAACTATTTATTGATGATGCTCATCTATCTTATGATGAAAATACTTTAGTAGTATCAAATTCAAATATGAAATTTTTTACTAAACTAATCAATGGAAAATTCCCTGATTATGAAAGAATTATACCTCAAAGTTTAAAATACAATTTAAGCATACCAAAAAGTATGTTAGTGGAATCTATTAAATTAGTTACTTCACTATTTGCAAATATTAAAATTACATTTAAACCAAACTCAATTATCTTTGAATCATTAGATGAAGATACTGAATCAAAAACTCAAATTGATGTTGAATTAAATATTGATACAGAGTTTTATTTAGCTGTAAATGCAAAATATTTATTAGATTTTCTAAGTCAAACTAATAATGAAAATATTACTATTGGATTTAATGAATCAAATCTACCATTCTATTTAGAAGATGAAAAATTCTTTACAATTGTAATGCCAATAGTATTAGAAAAATAAAAAAAGGATATCGCTAATGAGCCAACAAGAATACGGTGCAGGAAATATTAAAGTCTTAAAAGGTCTTGAAGCAGTAAGAAAAAGACCTGGTATGTATATTGGTGATACTAATGTAAATGGTCTTCACCATATGGTATATGAAGTTGTTGATAACTCTATAGATGAGGCAATGGCTGGATACTGTAGAAATATTAAAATTACAATGACAAAAGATCATTGGATAAGAGTTGAAGATGATGGTAGGGGTATTCCAACAGCAGAACACCCAACAGAAAAAATCTCAGCTGCTACAGTTGTACTTACTGTACTACATGCTGGTGGTAAATTTGATAAAGATACTTATAAAGTATCTGGTGGTTTACACGGGGTTGGGGTTTCAGTTGTAAATGCTCTATCAAAAGATCTTAAAATGACTATTTACAGAGAAGGAAAAATTCACTATCAAGAGTTCTCTTGTGGTATTCCTAAATCTCCTTTAGAAGTAATAGGTGATAGTCCAAGAAAAACTGGTACAACAATTGAATTTTTAGCAGATGATTCTATTTTTGAGGTTACTCAATATGATTTTGCAACTTTAGCAAAAAGATTTAGAGAGGTTGCATATTTAAACTCATTTATCTCAATTACACTTGAAGATGAAATTAAAAAAACAAAAGAGGTTTATCATTTTGAAGGTGGTATCCAACAATTTGTTAACGATTTAAATAAAGATCATGCAGTATGTGATGCAGTTTCATTTAACGACAGAGTAGAAGATGTAGAAGTTGATATTGCTTTAATGTACAACGAAACATATACAGAAAAAACTTTATCGTTTGTAAATAATATTAGAACAATAGATGGTGGTACACACGAAGCAGGTTTTAAAGCTGGTCTTACTAGAGCTATTGTTAAATATCTAAATAACAACGCAAATGCAAGAGAAAAAGATACAAAAATCACTGGTGATGATGTAAGAGAAGGTTTAATTGCAGTTATTTCTGTAAAAGTTCCAGAACCACAATTTGAAGGTCAAACAAAAGGTAAACTAGGAAGCTCTTATGTAAAACCAATTTGTCAAAAACTTACAAATGAACAATTAGATAAATATTTTGAAGAAAATCCTACACAAGCTAAAGCTATCATGGAAAAAGCTTTAATGGCAGCACGTGGTAGAGAAGCAGCTAAAAAAGCTAGAGATTTAACTAGAAAAAAAGATGCTATGACAGTAGGAACACTTCCGGGGAAACTTGCAGAGTGTCAAAGTAAAGACCCAGCAGTAAGAGAACTATATCTGGTGGAGGGAGATTCAGCGGGTGGATCAGCAAAACAAGGTAGAGATAGAGTTTATCAAGCAATTTTACCACTAAAAGGTAAGATTTTAAATGTTGAAAAATCAAGACTTGATAAAATTTTAAAATCTGATGAGATTAGAAATATGATTACGGCACTTGGTTGTGGTATTGGTGAAGATTTTGATGAAGAAAAAATCAGATATCACAAAGTTATTATTATGACCGATGCCGACGTTGATGGAAGCCACATTCAAACACTTCTTTTAACTTTCTTCTTTAGGTTTTTAAGACCAGTAGTAGAAAAAGGGTATTTATATATAGCTCAACCACCACTTTATAGATATAAAAAAGGTAAAAATGAGACATACCTAAAAGATGATACAGCATTGTCTAATTTCTTAATCGAAAATGGTCTAGAATCATTTGAATTTGCAGGTTTAGGATACAATGACTTATTAGATTTATTCAAAACAGTTTCTAGATATAGAGGGATGTTAAGTCAATTAGAAAAAAGATACTCTTTAATTGAAGTATTAAAACACTTAATTGAAAATTCAAATCTAGTATCATTAGAGCAAACAGCTTTATATGAAGAGGTTAAAACATTTATTGAAGATAAAGGTTACAATATCCTTTCAAAAAGCATTACAGAAGAAAGAATTCAACTATTCGTACAAACAAATGAAGGTTTAGAAGAGTTAATCATAGATGATGAACTTTTTGCATCTCCATATTTTAGTGAAGCTACATATATCTATAATAAACTTGTAGAAAGAGATATCTCTATGTTTAATGGAAGAGATTTAATCGAAATTCTTGAAGAAGTTGAAGGATTAGCTAAAAAAGGTGCATATATCCAAAGATATAAAGGTCTTGGTGAGATGAACCCAGAACAATTATGGGAAACAACTATGACACCAGAAGATAGAAGACTTCTAAGAGTAAAAATCGAAGATGCAGAATTAGCATCTGATACATTTACACTATTTATGGGTGATGAAGTAGAACCTAGAAGAAACTATATTGAGGAACATGCGAAAGATGTTGAACATCTAGACGTTTAAAAGATGGCGAAAGCCATCTTTTAATACTTTTATTATCCACATTACTTTATAATCCCAAATTCAAAACAAACAATCCAAAGAAGAATCCATATGATAGAACTAATTAATATTTCAAAAAGCTACCCTACAAATGATTTGTATAGTGAACTAAACCTAAGACTAAATGCTGGTGATAAGGTTGGTCTTGTAGG
>QKDL01000016.1 GCA_003252105.1 Arcobacter sp. | reverse complement strand
CTCATTTAATGTAAAAGGTGGTAGATGTGAAAAATGTCAAGGTGAAGGTGAAATCAAAATAGAGATGCACTTTTTACCAGATATTATGGTTAAATGTGATGATTGTCACGGAAGTAGATACAATGCCCAAACTTTAGAGATTTTGTACAAGGGTAAAAATATCTCTGATGTATTAAATATGAGTGTGGATGAAGCTTTAGAATTTTTTGCAAAAGTGCCAAAAATAAAAGCTAAACTACAAACATTAAGTGATGTGGGTCTTGGATATATCACATTAGGTCAAAATGCTGTAACATTATCTGGTGGGTAAGTAAAGAGCTTAGTAAAAAAGATACTGGAAATACACTTTATGTTTTAGATGAACCAACGACTGGTCTTCACTTTGCTGATGTTGATAGACTTACAAAAGTATTACACCATTTAGTTGAAGTTGGTAACTCAGTTCTTGTAATCGAACATAACCTTGATATTATCAAAAACTCTGACTGGATCATTGATATGGGACCAGAAGGTGGAAGTAAAGGTGGAAAAATTATAGCTCAAGGAACACCAGAAACATTGGCAAAAGAGCATAAAAATACAGGTTCATATACAGGATATTATTTAGAAAAAGAATTAAATAATGTATGATAAGTCTATCTTCATACAAAAAACCTCAATAGATAGATTTATTTTTGCAGTTGAAAATGGTATGTATGTACAAGCCCATGAATTATTAGAAGATGATTGGAGAGAGTACAAAAAAATTTGGAAAGACACCCAAGATGAGGAGTATAGAAAAAAGGCAAAAGCTGTACAAGGTTTGATAAATGGAGCCACAGCACTAGCTCTTTTTTTTATAAAAAAAAGACCACATAGTTATAAAAAGATTTGGGAAGTTTTTGAAAAATATAAGGCATTACTTGATTGTATTGAACTCAATGAAAAACAAAAGTATTATGAAGCAAGAGATTTACTGATAAAAATAAACAAAACTATAAAAATCAACTAGCAGCAATCTCTTGCTCAGCTTGTGCTTTGTTTTGTGCTATAAAATAAGCTTTTAATCTCATCATCTCATCTGTAGGGTATTGTGTTTCCATCTCCCCTCTTACAACTTTTACATAAAAATCTTTTGATTTATCATTAAAACCAAAACTTAAATTTGTAAGTACAACTTCTTGATATTTTGAAACTGTTTGTGGATCCACCTGTTTTGTATCTTTTGTTTCTTCAGGTTTTAGAAAATTGGCTTTTGCAATCTGTTTTGCATCTTCCCCTTCTCTAAGCTTTGCACTAGCAATTTCATTAGAAGGTTGCACTTGTTGAATTAATAATTGATTATTATCAGAGTATTGATCAATTGTTGGTATTAATCCATATTCCATAACGACCTCCTTTATCCAACTTTTATAATATTATACAAAATTTTTGATATTTTTGTCAAAAAAAATATATTTAAAGATATATTTTGATATTATACGTTGTTAAATTTATTTTTTTTAAGGAGTAATTATTGGAAGACAATTCCCAGAGGTGCAGTTTTACGAGTAAAGGTTCAATATGGAACTATTAATATTTCTTTTTGTACTTGTAATTAGTATTTCGTTTCTTTGTTCTGTTTTAGAATCAGTGATTCTATCAATAAACTTTTCATACATACCTGTGATTGAACAAAATAATCCCAAAGCAGGAAAACTACTCAAAAAATTAAAAACTGATATCGATAAATCTATCGCATCGATCTTAATTCTAAATACTATAGCAAACACATTGGGTGCAACTGCTATTGGTGTACAAGCTGAGCATGTATTTCCAGGAAATGGTCCTATTGTAATGGTTGTATCTATTGCATTAACTTTTGCAATACTATTTTTTGCTGAGATTATCCCAAAAACTATTGGTGCTGTTTATTGGAAACAATTAGCTCCATCAGCTGCTAATTTAATTAGAATATTTGTTTTTATCACTTATCCTATAATAAAAATTACTCAATTTGTTACTAATAAAATAAAAGGTAAAGAAAACTCTGATTCTTTTTCTAGAGAAGAGTTAATTCACACTACACTTTTAAGTGAAGAGGAAGGGATAATTGGGGATTTAGAGTCAGATATTATTGAAAATACTCTAACATTAAATGAGATTAAAATAAAAGATATTCTAACTCCAAGATCTGTTATGTATGCAGTAGAGAAAGATAAAGCAATAAAAGATATTTTAGAGGATAAAAGAACATATAAATTTTCAAGAGTTCCTATATATGAAGGAACAATTGATAATATTGTAGGTATAGTCCTTACTAAAAAACTTTTTAAACAAGCTGTAAAAAATGAAAATGCAACAATGGAATCAATAATGACACCAGTGTTTGCTCTAAATGAAAATATACCAGTTGGTCGTGCTCTAAACAAATTTATCCAGAAAAAAGAACATTTATTTATAGTATTGGATAATTATGATCAAACTGAAGGTTTAGTAACTCTAGAAGATTGTATCGAGACACTATTAGGTTTAGAAATAATGGATGAATCTGATACAACAGCTGATATGAGAAGACTGGCTTTAAATAAAATGAAAGCAAAAAGAAAGAAAAAAGCTTCTTTAGAAGCTTAATTCTTTAAGTGAATACTTTAACTTTTTAAGTATTCACTTTTTTATAGTTTTTTAAATCTTTCGAATCAAAGGCTTATTATGAGTAACACATTTAATTATGAAAACCTAAAACTGTTTTATATTGGAAAAGAAAAAATCAATAAAAATGAGTATATACCTTTAGTTTATAAAAATAAACATTTAACAACTCATGCAGCTATCATTGGTATGACTGGTAGTGGTAAAACAGGGCTTGGTATCTCATTGTTAGAAGAAGCTGCTATTGATAATATTCCTTCAATTATTATTGACCCAAAAGGTGATATGGGAAATTTACTACTTACTTTTCCAGATTTAAAAGGGGAAGATTTTGAACCTTGGATAGAGGAACAAGATGCAATAAATAGCTCTTTAAGTATAAGTCAATTAGCTCAAAAAACTGCTTCGCTTTGGGAAAATGGAATAACTAATGACTTTCAAAACAAAGAAAGAATTGCAAAATTAAAAAATAGTGCTGATTTTACTATTTATACTCCAGGTAGTACAGCTGGTGTTCCGGTATCTATTTTATCATCATTTAAAGCACCCTCTTTTGAAGTCTTAGAAGAT
The DNA here is from genome assembly GCA_003252105.1 of Arcobacter sp. Classification (GTDB taxonomy): domain Bacteria; phylum Campylobacterota; class Campylobacteria; order Campylobacterales; family Arcobacteraceae; genus Halarcobacter. The sequence goes on along the minus strand of QKDL01000016.1, from coordinate 25,555 downwards.
ACAGATACTCTAAATCAACTAGTAAGTTCTACAGTCTCTTCACTTCTTTCTTTAGTTGATATAAAAGAAAATACATCTTCAAAAGAACATATTTTAATCTCTTCAATCTTTATGAGTTTTTATTCAGAAAATAAAGATTTATCTTTAGAAGAATTAATCCCATCTATTGTAACACCACCATTTAAAAAGGTTGGAATATTTGACTTAGATACTTTTTTCTCATCTGATGAAAGATTAAAATTAGCATTAAAACTAAATTCAATAATTGCTAATCCCTCTTTTAAAAGTTGGATTGAAGGTGAAGCTTTAGATATATCAAATATGCTTTATGATGAAAATGGAAAAGCAAAAGTATCAATCTTCTCTATTTCCCATCTAAATGATACTCAAAGAATGTTTTTCGTATCACTATTGTTAAACCAAATGGTTGCATGGATGAGAAGACAGGAAGGTACAAGTTCATTAAAAGCACTACTTTATATGGATGAAGTATTTGGTTATTTTCCACCTTCAAAAAATCCACCTTCAAAACAACCTATGCTTACACTTTTAAAACAAGCTAGGTCATTTGGGATAGGAATCATACTCTCAACACAAAATCCAGTTGATTTGGATTATAAAGGTTTAGCAAATATTGGAACTTGGTTTATAGGTAGGCTTCAAACACTACAAGATAAAGAAAAAGTTATAGATGGACTTACTACAGGAAATTCTGATTTAAATAAACAAGAACTATTGGATATGCTTTCTAATTTAAATAAAAGAAATTTTATTATGAAAAATATTCATGAAGATTCAATTAAAGTATTTGAAACAAGATGGGTTTTATCATATCTAAAAGGTCCTATATCAAAAGATGATATAAAAAAACTAATGTCTCAAAAGATTGCAAAAGTTATAAATAAACCAAAAACAGCAATACAAGAGAAAATACCAGTAGATACAAACAGTATAAATACTAATTCCATAAGACCTATTTTACCTAATAATCTAGTGGAATATTTCAACTACACATCTCAACAAAATACATATACATTACAAGCTTTTTTATTGGCAAGTTGTGAGATAAATTTTTATAATGCTTCGAAAAATATTGATTTAAAAAAGCAAATTATTGAAAAGATATATATAGATGAAACGGATACAAATATCAATTGGGATGATTGTGAAATTTTACAAGATTTGAATTTTTCAAAAAATGAAAGAATAAACTCTTCTTTTTGTAATCTTCCTGCTTTTTTACAAAATAGTAATAAAATCAAACTGATGCAAAAAGAGTTTGTCAATAAAATATATGAAAATAGCCAACTAACTCTATTCAAGAATAATCAACTAAAAATAATCTCAAAACAAAATGAAACCTTGAATGAGTTTAAAATACGATTGAAAGACAAACTAAATGAAAAAATTGATTTAGAGATTGAAGGGCTTCAAGAAAAGTATATAAAAGAGGAAAATAAACTTCAAGATAAACTAGATAGACTTTATATCAAACTTGAGAAAGAGAAAGATCAAGCAAGTTCAAAAACTACTGATACTCTTATCTCAATTGGAACCTCTATACTTGGAGCATTTTTCGGAAGATCAGCTTTTACAAAAACAAATATGACAAAAGCAGCAAATAGTGCAAAAAATGTATCAAAAGTTTTAAAAGAAAGAAAAGATATAGAACTTGTAGAGACTCAAATAGAAGAGATAAACACAGATATTTCAAATTTAGAAGAAAAACTTGAAAATGAAATATCAAATATAAAAACACAAAATGATATTGTAAACTATGAGATTGAAGAAGTTACTATAAAACTAAGAAGAAAAGATATTTACAATGTCCAACTTTCTATATTATGGGAGGAGATTTAAAATGTTAAAAAACTTTTTAGATAGTTTTAAAAGTTGTGTAATATCTTCTTTAGACAAAGAGGGTTACCCTTTTTCTAGTTATGCACCTTTTATAAAAAACGATTACAAATATTATGTTTATATAAGTTCTATGGCAAAACATACTCAAAATTTAGATTTATATCCAAAAGCTTCACTATTTTTTATTGAAGATGAGAAAGATTGTGAAAATATTTTTGCAAGAAAAAGAGTAGTTTTACAAATAGATTCAAATAAACTTTCAAGAAATACAAAAGAGTTTGAAAACTTAATAAATCTGTTTGAAGAAAAACATGGTTCAACAGTTTCAATGTTAAAACAAATGAAAGATTTTTCAATATATGAATTTACACCTATAAAAGGAGAAGCAGTATTTGGTTTTGGTCAAGCTTATGATATAGGTGGTAAAAACTGCGAAGAGTTATTAGATAGAAAAAATACAAAAGGACACCAAAAATAATAGATGAGTAGAGAAATATGTTATGACTGTTATAGACCCCAAACTAGTTGTATGTGTGAACATATAACCCCTTTTGATACAAAAACGCAATTTATAATTTTAATGCATCCAAAAGAGTATAGAAAAACAAAAAATGGTACTGGTCATTTTACAAATAAAAGTTTGAAAAACTCTAAGATATTTATAGGAATAGATTTTTCACACCATCATGAGATAAACAAAATTATCAACAATAAAAACAATGAATGTTTTCTTTTATACCCTGATGAAAATTCAATAAACTTATCAAAAACAAAAGTTGAAACAAATAAAAATATTGTAATATTTATTTTGGATTCTACTTGGCCTTGTTCAAGAAAAATGTTAAGATTAAGTAAAAATCTACAATCTTTAAAAAAACTAAGCTTTGACAGCAATATTTCATCAAACTTTTTAATAAAAAAACAACCTATGCAAAACTGTTTATCAACAATTGAGTCAACTTTGCAGATATTAAAACTATTAAAAGAACATAATCAAGAAAATATTTGTGAAAAAAATTTAGAGCAGTTTATTAAACCCTTTTTTAAAATGGTAGAGTATCAATTAGAGTGTGCAAAAGAGTTTAAAACTGTTAGATATAAATAAATCTACTATTTATCCTCTTTTACACTATCTGAATTTGAACTATCCTCTAACTCTTTTTGTGAATCAGTTTTTAATAATTCATTTATTTTTTCATCAATAATTTTCAGTGTTTTTTCTTGTGTTTGGTATGAGATTTCTGGCAATTCACCACCCCACATCTTTTCAGCTTCTTCAAAACCTTGAACTACACCTCTTCTAGCTTCTTGTAATGCTTCAACATTATCTCCTGCAAGTGAAATTACAAAACCACTTACCCTTTGAGATGTTTGATCTATACCAAAAAAGCCATTGTCTGATACTAATTCTTTAGCTTCATCAGGAGTTAATTCTGTTATAGGTTTTCCATCATATCCAATTGAAGCTAAACTAAGACCTCCATCTATCTCTTTACCTGATAGGAAATCATAAACTTCTGTATTGTTTATAATATTCATAAGAAAACTTTGAGAATTTGTATTCTCTTGTGTCATCTCAACACTTTTTATATTTAAGAATACTTTGATACTCTCCATTGATATCGATACATTTACGGCAGAGTTATGTATTTTACTCTGTATACTATCATCAACTTGTGATGATTTATCACCTTTTGTTGTAGATACAGAACTATTCTCTTTATCAGCAACATAGTTTGTATTTGCAAAATATTGATCAGTGCTTATACTATTTAAATCTAAAGTTCCCATAATGGACTCCTTTGCAATAATAACTAATATTACCAATACAATTCTTAAAATTAGTTTAAATATATAGATAAATAACTTAATAACTAACTTTTGTTTTTAAGCTTTAATTTAATTATTGTTGATTCTTTAAAGAGATTTTATGATTTGTTTTTGATTAATTAGAAACTGTAGATGGGGTTGTTTTAGGTATAGTATTTGTAGTTTTAAACTCTTTTAATTCTGTTTGTAATATTTTTATCTCTTCTATATTCTTAAAATAGATATCTTTTACTAAGTATTTCATAAATCGCACTTCTACATTTGTAAAACCATCCAACTCTTTTTCTTTGATTGATACTTTTTCATAAGAGTCAATTCTTACTCTTCTAAGCTTTCCATTTATATTTTTTACATAATAAACGACATCAAACTCTTTTGAGTTTATTTTCTCAATAGTTACAAAGATATTTTCAATTTTACTATCATAATTGGGGACTAAGTTTTGAAAATCTTCAATGGATAAAAAGCCAATATAAAGTTTAGTATATATATCAAAATAAAGTGAAAGTTTATAAGATTTGAAAAATTCTAGATTTATTAAACCATCAACTTTTCTATTTGCACTTTTTAAAATCCATTCTAAAGTTTGAAAATAAATAAATCTTTTATGCCTGATAGTACAAGCTTCTACAAACTTTTTATGAGTATATGGTGTTTTAAAGTCTTTTCTTTTTCTATTATAGATAAGTTTTTTAATCAAATCTTGATTTAGTAAATCTTTTGTAATCCAAACTGTACAATATGATGGGAAACGTCTAAGGCCTGTTGAACCTTGAGTTAAAACTATAAGTGCTTTTATATTAAAAGTTGGAAATAAAACCTTTAATAAGGCATATTTTTTATCAAGTCTTTTATTTAAACTTACTGTTTTTTTTGAAGTACTCATCTCTACAAAGTATAAACTATCTTTTGTAAAGAAAAGTGCATCAAACTCACTTATATCTTTATAGTTTGATTTATAAACTATTTGTAAAGATCTATCAATCATTAGTCCTGTTTTATAAAATTTGTCAATTCTATTTTGATGAGGACCTTTTAAGATAAATTTAGTGATAAATTCATTATGTAAAGCATATTCAAGTAAAAATTCATAGATTATATTTTCATATACTTCACCTACAAAGCTATTATATGAAGCTAAACTCTCTAAATCTAAAGATTCTAAGCTATTATTTTTTAAAATTGATTTTATATTTTTTGTAGCATATTTATAATAAAAAAGGTTTTCTTTTATATGATTTATTTCTAAGTTTTTTATTTCATTTGTTATCTTTAACTCTTGCAAACTATTTTAAAAGTATCTCTACTTTTCTCTCCATTGACTAAATTAGCTGGATTATAGCTAAAGTACTTTGTTTTGTAAAGTAAAAAACTAGATTTTTATTTGGTTATTTTAAATAAAAAAATGATAATCTAAAATTATGGAAAAAAATTTAGATAAAAATATATTAATAACTGGTTGTAGTTCAGGGCTTGGTTTTGCTCTTACTAACTTTTATCTTGATGAAGGTTATAAAGTATATGGAATAAGTAGAAGTAAACCTAAAATCAATGATATAAATTTTATTTTTAAATCATTTGATTTAAGCCAAATTGATAGCATAAAAGATGGATTAACAAACTTCTTAGATGAAATAAATCACTTTGAAATAGTATATCTAAATGCAGGGATGTTAGGTGAAATAAAAGAGATGGGAAAACTATCTATAAAAGAGATTCAAGAGGTTTCAAACCTAAATGTATATGCAAATAAAGAACTCCTAGATATCTTATCAACTCTTACAGTAAAAAATATTATTGCTATATCTTCAGGTGCAGCTAAAAATGGCTCAAAAGGATGGGGAGCATACTCTTTATCTAAAGCAACACTAAATATGCTAATAAATCTTTACTCAAAAGAGATGATAAATACAAAACTACTCTCAGTAGCTCCTGGAGTAATAGAAACACCTATGACAGATATCATAAGATTTGATGTAGATGACAATATCTATACTTCTGCAAGAGTATTAAAAGAAGGAGAGATACAACAACCACTTGATGCAGCTATAAGATTACATAATGTAGTTGAAAATATAGATGAATTTGTAAGTGGTAGTTTTATAGATGTAAGAAATATTTAAAGGAAATAAATGAAACAACCAATTACAATTTTAACCAAAAACATAAAAGCTATAGTTATCCCAAATGATATATTAGAAAAATTTGAAAATCCAGAATTTTTTGATTTGATTGAAGAGGATGGAAAAGTGATTTTAACACCAATAAAAAAGAAAAAAGAGAATAAACCACTTATTGATAATAGTTTAGACCTTTATAATATTGGCTAAATTTTTATTGGTACATATTTTTCAATAAAACTTTTTTTATCTTTTTTAAAAAGTTCTACACAATCTTGACAAATACAAGCTTTCATTTTAAGCTCATCAGGGATATATTCCCTTAAATCTACTGGTACTTTTATATGATTGCACCAACAGTTATTGTTTGGAATGTGTGCTTCACACTTATTTTCTTTTTTACAAAAAGGGCATATTTTTGGATTTATATTCATTTATCTTTCTTAAAAATTAGATTTTTTAAACTTTTCTCTTCATCAAAACTAGGAAATGTTTTTAGATTATCCAATCGTTTTATATATTTAAATTCAGGTGCATTTTTAGCAAATAATTGCTTAATAAACTCACAATCTAACTCTGGTGCATTTAAACATGATAATACTATACAATCTTCACTTGCTAATTCATTTAATCTTTTGATTATCTTCTCATAATCTTTTGTAGCAGCAAAACTTCCTTTTTGAAAAGATGGTGGGTCTATAACTATCACATCATAAGGTGCAAACTTTTTTATCCTGCTCCAAGATTTTAAGATATTCAAGGGTAAAAATTTTACTTTTTTTGTATCAAGATTATTTAGATGATGATTTACTCTTCCATTACTTAAAGCCCCTTTTGACATATCTACATTTACCACTTGTGAAGCTTGTCCGTCAATAGCATATACAGAAAAAGCACATGTATAAGAGAATAGATTTAAAACATTTTTATCTTTTGAAATTGAGGCTAAATACTCCCGCCCTACCTTCATATCTGTAAAAATACCAAAGTTTCTATTTTGAAAACTTATACTAAATTTCAAACCATTTTCAACTAAATACAACTGTTCATCTAAATTGCCAATCAAAACCTCATGGGGTTGATTTGGTAAATATCTTTTTTGAACAACTAAAGTTTCAAAAGAGTATGTATCAAAAATAGTTTTCATAGATTGTAAAATCTCATCTTCTATCTCTACTTGTTTATAAAAAACAACTAATAAAATCTTATCTATGCTATCTACTGTTAGGTATTCAAAATCATCATAGAAGTTACCTCTTCCATGAAATAACCTTTTAAATTCTATATTTTTATCTTCTAAGTTTTTTTCAATGATATTGTTTAATTTGTCTAAGTTCAAATATGCTTTACCTTGTTTTTATATGATTTAGGAAAAATTTTGAGAATGATAGCATATTATTGTATATAGTTTAAAATATGAATGATTTTTTATTGATTAGATTTTAATTTGGTATAAGATACTCAAAAACTTTTCACTGTTTTTTTTATTCTTTATCGACTTTTTTTGTGAAAAAAAAGTAGCAAAAAACCACCCACAGGGTTTCGAAGGCGGAAGCTCCCCTCGCTTATTATTTATTGTTTCTGTTTTGTAAAACTCACATAAAAATGTGCTCCCAGCACATTTCTTATGCTCAAACAGTTACAAAACTTTTTCCGAAACAATAAATAAACACTCAGCTTCTCAAATGCGGGAAGGTGGAATAATGACCTTTGCATTTTTTGATACCATTTTATTTGGATTGGTGTTATGTTAAATTTACATCAGAAAGTTCGTAGCTAGAGTATTGTCCAGACTTTGTTGAAGCCGGAAGTTTTCTAATTATTTTCGGAAAAGACCGAGGACTGTTCGAAGATATAAAAGGTGACTAGATGTCACGTTTTATATCAAGTTCCGCAGGTCAGAAAATAATTAGACAACTGGAGGGTAGCTTTGCCTTCAACAACCGTCTGGTTGCTTTTTGTCTTACTTTTTACAACTAAAAAGTGAGAAAGCGGAGAGCTTTGCTCTACAAGACAATTGCATACAATTAAAATAACATTAATATTATTTGAAAATCAAACAAAATAAAATAATATCACTACTCAATAACCTTTAACCCCAACATTGTAAAACCTAACTTTCAAAATTGTACATCTCAATTTTGAAAACCTCATACTCAAAAACCTCATTATTTATACTAAACTCAAACTCCTCACCCTCTTTTTTTCCAAGCAATGCTCTTCCAAGTGGAGATATGTTTGAAATCATATTTTTTGAAGGGTTTGTTTCATAAGTTCCTACTATGATATACTCTTTTTCTTCATCATTTTCTAGGTTTATTAATATTACTTTTGAGCCTAAATTTACTTTGTCATGTGGAATTTTTGTAGTTTCTATTACGGTAGTATTGTTTATGATTTTTTCTAAGAATCTTAGTCTTTTATCTATATTTCTTATTTGTTCTTTTGCTGAGATATATTCTGCATTTTCACTTCTATCACCATGTTGTGCAGCTATCTCTTTCTCTTTTACCCAATACGGTTTTTCATCTTGGGCTAATCTTTTAAACTCTTTTACAAAGTTTAAATATGCAAATTCTGTAATTAAACTATTTTCCATAAGGAATTATAGTTTAATTACTTTAAAAAATGGCAACTTTATTAAACTGCTCCCATAAGTTGTTTTGAACTTTCTCCAACAAATGTTAACATCTCATCGTAAGTTTTTGAAGCTTCTTCTACATCAGCATCTTTTAACTCATCATATAGTGCTTCAATTTTCCCCTCTTGGTCTTTGATAGCTTTCATATCACTTTTATCTAAATCAGCTAAATCTAATAATTCATTCCATACAGAACTCTCATCAAGTGGAAGTGCAGTGAATTTAACACCTTCATACTCAAAAGTTCCTGCTTTTTCTAAATCTGTTACATATAATAAATATAATCCACCAGCTACGAAGAAACCTTTATATTTTTCCATCATTGGTGCTAAATGGTGAAAACTTTCTAATTCAGCAGCAAAAAATTTAATTGTTTCACCTTCAGTGATCATAATAACTTGTTTAGCTTGAATTTTTGGAGGTAACTTTCTATCTGGAGAGATTTGTTTACCTGGTTCTACGATTAGTGCTCCTCTATATCCATAAGTACCATCACTTAAATCACCTTGGAAAGAAGGTTGCCATGCTAATTCATTTTCTTTAATAAACTCAATAGGAGTTGCCATATTATTTTCCTTATATTTTAATCTAATATTAAAGTATGCAATTACTATTCCTTATAAAGGTTTAGTGTTTGTACTTTTTTGTAAGTCTTGCAAAATCATAAAAATCACTTAACATCAAATATCTAATCTGAATATCAGCAAATTTTTTATGGACTATTTCTAAACCTTCGTTGTATAATCTAACATCTTCCACAAACTCACTTGGATACTCTAGTTTTTCCTCTTTTATAGTAGGAAAACATTTCATAAAATCTGAAAAAAGTTTATCTACAAGTTCCTCTTTCTCTTTTGTAGGATTTTGTAAAAAACCTGATAGTTTTTCAAACTCTTTACAAATCTCTACTAAACAGTTTTGCATGGATCACTACTTTGACAAGTTCCAATCTCTTTTTTTGAATCTAAATCAAGATTAAGTAACTTATTTAATTTTGGGATATCAAAACCACAAACTTTTTCTTCACCAACCTCAATCAAAGGTCTTTTTATCAAAATTGGCTCTTTTATCATAAGTCCTATAAGTTCATCTTTTGATAATTTTTCTGGGATTATTTCACCATTTTTTACTTGTGGAGCAAATTGATTTACTATTTTATCTTTTTCTAATCCATCAAAAAAACTACTTAAACTCTCTACACTCCAAGGTGTATCAAGCATCGATTTTACTTCAAACTCTACACCATGTGTTTTAAGTAAGTCTTTTTGTTTTTTGTTACCTGCACATCCAGGTTTTTCATAAAAAACTACACTTTTTTTTACAAAAAAATTCATCTAATCACTCCTTTAATCCATATATGGAATATCTAAATTTGCATCTCTATCAGCTGCACTAAAATCAAAAGTATCATCAACAACCAATTTTGATAGACTTTTTTCTAATACTTTTACTTGAAGCTTATGATAGTTATTGTTATCTATATTGTTTTGAATTTCACTTTTATAATAAGACAAAATTATTGGGTGAATATTGTCATGATTTGCAAGTAAATCATCTAAAAATGCTTTTAAACTTGTGATATCTAACTCTTCTATTTTTTCTAGTTTTCTAACTAAATTTCTTACAAACTGTTTTTGATGATAACCTTCACTCATATACAAAAGTTTTGAAGCAGCATATATATCAGCCTCTTGACCTGAATAATTATATAAATATCTAAAATGATCACAAACAATCTCAACATATTTTGGATAATGTTTTAATACAAATACCAATTCTTTCAAATCCCCATCAATTAATACTTGAAATAGTGTTGCTGTTCTTTTTTGTATTTTTTCCCAGTGACCACCAACTGTTTTAAAGTCACCTAAAAATCTTTCGTAATTTTCTAAATTATAGTTTTCTTCCATATAATTTTATATGCAATTTTTATACCCTATATCAAATTGTTTATTTATTATAAAGTCAATTATTGATAAAGGTATATTTTTTGTATATAATATCCCAATTTTTAAATAAGGTTAATAATGCTAGAAAAATATTCGTTTGGAACTTATAGAACAACTTATCAAAATCCTATTCATAAAGATGCTTTAAATTTTGCACTAGAAAATGGCATAACACATATTGATACATCATCAAATTATATGCATGGTGAAGCAGAAATCTTAATAGGTCAAGTATTAGAAAGTAAAAAAAGAGAAGATTATGTTATCGTTACAAAAGGTGGTTATATTCAAGGTGAGCTATTAAAAAAAGCTCAAAATGGTTTAGAGATAGATGACTTAGTAAAATATGATGAAGAGTGTTACCACTCAATCTCACAATCTTTTATAGATGAACAAATCCATAATAGTTTAAAACGATTAAATACAGACTATATAGACGTGTATCTACTTCATAACCCAGAATACTACCTAATGAAAGAGGTAAAAATAGGTATGAGTGAAGAACAGATTCTTCACCACCACAAAGAGATGCAACTAAGAATCAAAAAAGCCTTTATGCTACTAGAAGAGAGAGTTAAAGATGGGAAAATCAAAGCTTATGGTATTAGCTCAAACTCATTTGCAAAGAAAAGAACTGACTTTCACTTTTTAGAGTATAAACACCTAATCTCATATGCAAAAGAGATTGCAGGAGATAACCACCATTTTAAAGTGATTCAACTTCCTATGAATATGTTTGAACATGATGGAATCAATGCTGCAAAATGGGCTTATGAAAATGGTTTAGAAGTTCATGTAAATAGACCATTAAATGCTATAAAAGATGACCAGATGGTAAGACTTGCAAGTTATGCAGAGTGCGTTAATGGTGAAGATTTATTAGCTCAAATAAGAGAGATACCAAATGATGCTTTTCAAGAACTTATAACTCAACTTTTATCAATAGAGAGTGAATATAGATGGGCTGGTGATGTGGATGATTTAATAGAATATCAAGTTATACCATATGCCGTTCAACAAGTACAATTAGACCCTATATATTTTCAACTTTTTGATAACTTTTTAAATTGTTATAAAAACAATGTAAAACATAAAATATCAAAAAAAGTTTCAGAAGAATTAGGCATAAAAGAACCTATGGATTTTGTTGCATTAAAATTTTTAGAAGAGCAAGAATTTATCACAAGAATACTAGTTGGTATGAGAGATAGAAAATATGTGCAAAAATTACTTGCAATGCAAAAATAAAATAAATTAATAAGTAATTTTAGAACTTTGATACTTTTTTAATACACTTAAATGATAACATATCCCAAACAAGCTATGTAAGGATATGTTATCAATGTACAATTTTTTAAAAAAATTAAATGTTTTATATGTTGACAATGAAAAAAATTCTCAAGAACATATATATAAACTTTTAATTCCTCATTTAAAAAATCTATATTTAGCTTCCAATGAGATATCTGCCTTTGATATATTTAAAGAGTTAGAAAATAGTGAAAATAAACTTGATGCTTTGATTTGTGATACAAATAATTTATCCTTAGATTCAATTGTCACTTTATTAAGAGAGATTAGAAATGACAATTCTGAAATACCTTTTATTTTAAATATCAATGAACTTGAAAAAAGACACTTATTAGAGATCATTAAATTAAACGTAACTGGTTGCTTTAGTAAACCACTTAATATAGAAAAAATTCTTGGTAAATTAAATATTTGTTGTCATATATATCACCAAAATAAAACTATTAAAAAACAAAAAAAAGAGCTTGAAAAATATTTATCTGCTATTGATAATGTTGCAATAGTTTCTAAAACAGACTTAAAAGGAAAAATTACATTTGCAAATGATATTTTTATGAAAATATCAAAATATTCAAAAAGAGAATTGTTAGGAAAACCTCAAAATATAGTGAGGCATCCCGACACACCAAAAGAAGTCTTTGCAAATCTTTGGACAACAATAAAAAAAGGGGAAGTTTGGCAAGGAACTTTAAAAAATCTTGCAAAAGACAATTCTGAATACTATGTAAATACAACTATCTTTCCAATATTTGATGATTTAGGAGAAGAAATATCTGAGTATATAAGTATTAGATTCTTAACTACAAACGATGAACTCCAAAAAAGAGGTTTTAGAAAAAAAGTTATCTCAAATATACAAGAATCAAAAAAGAAAGAATTTGATTTATCAAATAAGATAAAATTATTGGAATCAAAACTATTAGATTATCAAAAAGAGATAAATAATTCTGCTAAATCTATTAGCAAGTTAGATGAATCTGAAAAAATAAATAAAAAATTAAAAAATCAAATCTTACATTTTGAAAATGAAATAAAAGAGATAAGAAATAATAGTCACAATACTGTAAAAATAGCGACAGAAAAAATAAAAAAGCTTACTAGTGAAAAAAATACTTTAAGTGTAAAATATCAATCTTCTGAAAAGACTTTAAAAAAATATTTTGAAGAGATAAATATAAAAAAAGAAAAAATTATCGATTTAGAATTAAGATTAACAGAAAAAATAAAACAGATTGAAAACCTTTTTGAAATAATTGAAGATAAAGAAAAAACAATTACAAAACTAAGTAATCAAACTATCTATTAAAATTATGCAACTAAATTTTTAGCCATTTTTTCCAAAGCTTTTTTTTGGAGAATATGTAAATCACAATCCTCTAACCACTCAAAAGTTTTTTCCTGATAATAGTTTAAAATAACTTCATGAACTAACTCTTTTTTAGCAATTGTATTTTCTAAAAGCTCTTTTAATTCACTATTATCAATCTCCTCAAAATTAGGTAGCTTTAAATATAAAGCATTTTTAAAATCATCATCTAAAAACTCTTGGGCTTTATTTATAAATTTTGTAGCTTCCAATTCATCAGCTAAGATATCATTCCATTTTCTTCCATTTTTAAGTTGATCTACTGCAACAGGTAAAAACACTGGAACTAAATCTAAAACTTGATTTAGCTCACTAAAATCATCGTCCACTAAACTTCTAAAAAGCATCCTTGTTCTATTTCTTATTTTTACTCGCAAATTTTCTTTTTCTATTACATCTTTGTGTATTAGTTGAAATCTTTTCAAAGCATTTAGTTTTGAGTGATTAAATGCCATAATTGATACAAGAGGATCCACATCAGCTATTTGCTCTTCTCTTGAACCATTTGGTCTACAAAAAGCCCAATAAAGTCTAGCTTCCATATCTGGATGTTCTAAATACTTTTCATCCCCTAAGCTTTCAAAATCTACTTCATCTTTTAGAAGTTCAACCTCTTCTTTATAGGTTAAATTGAATAACTCTTCCATGTTGTTGGAACCTTTGTATATTTTTCTTTTCACTTATTATAAAAACTGTACTACAAACTAAAGCTTCAGTCATCTCAAACTCACCATCTGTTAGTACCATAAGTAAGTTATCACTTCTTACATCACTCGATTTTTTAAGATATCTTAATACCTCATCAAAATCTGTTCCACCATCACTTTTGGGGATAAATAAATCATCCTCAATCAATGGATTAAAACTATCAAAGTTTATGATGTGTTCCTCTTTTACTTTTATATCAAAAGGTAGTACTGTTACTTTATATTCATAAAATCCATCACATACATCTTTTACTACACCTAAGAACTTTTTATACTCATCTAAAGTTACACTTGAACTACTATCAAGAGCTATATAAACCTCTATTAACTCATCACTTTTTTTATACCCAGGAAGATAAACCCCTGTGTGTACAAATCTTCTATTTGGTCTATTATATGTTGTGGTTTTCTCAAATAAAGAAGATATCAAATACTCTTTTAGTGTATCTTGTAAAGAGATTTCAGGTTTTATCAAAGTATCAATCTCTATTTGCAGTCCAGCATATTTATTTGTTGTTCTTTTTGCAATAGACAATGCTTGGATAATTATCCCATCGAGTTTTTCTCTCTCACCTTGAGAAGTTTTTTCATCCTCTACATCATCTAAATCAAGTTTAGACTCATCATAGATATATGCTTCTAGTTTACCCTTTTCATTGGGTTTTGTTTTTATATCTTGCTCTTTTTTCTCAGGAGAGTCTGAAGACTCACTCTCTTCTTCATTCTCTTGTTTTTGAAGTATTTCATAAACCTCTTCAACACATTTGTTTTCTAAATCTAAATCCAAAACCTCATCATTTGGCATAGAACCCACATCACTAAAACTACTCATCACAAGATTTATTACCAAATCACAAGCTTGATTCCAAAGTTTTTTCTCTCTTGTTTTTTGTCTATATGGATGTTTTAAAACAATATGCAAAAGTGTATGTGCATAAAGATAAGTTATCTCACTATCACTATACTTTTTAAGTTTTTCCAAATCAATACTTATTCTACTTCCATTTGTTTGAAAGGCACTGTATTGATTCTCTTTAAACTCTGTTGGTATAGATAAAGCTAATACTGATAAAAAAGGATGATTAAATAAGAAATTAATTCTTATTTTTTGAAAAATCTCATCATAGATGTACTCACCATACTGCTCCATCCAAGCATCAAAAGCTTCTAGTTCAGCTATATCCTCATCTTTGATTATTAAGTCTTTTATTAGCATAACATTAAATTCAACTGGCAATTTATTTGAATAAGTAAATAGATGTTCAGCTTGTGAAGTTGAAGAATATTTTTCTATTACTGCAGCACAAAGAGCATATAAAGCACTTGGTTCTTCTGGTACATCTTCACAACGCCCCTCTAAAATTGCATCAATATCTGGTAAAGTTTTATAAACCTTTACAAATGATACAAATTCAATACCTGCGCCATAACCTACACTACCATAGATTATAGGATTGATAGTTTTTATATCTTTTGTATTTTTTAATATATTTGATAACATACTCCATGCTCTTGGTGTACAAAAAGCAGGGTTTGTTTCTGTTGAGCTTGGCACTTCTGTACTTAATAAGTCAGGTCTAAATCCTAAAAAACCTATAACGAATGGATGAATCTCATTTTGTATTGCCCAAATTTTAAAATCGTCATATTTAGCCTCTAATACTATATGAACCATTCTATTAATCAAAGGACTTGGAAGTTTAAAAACAATTCCTTTATCATCTATTTTGTTACCAGCACAAACTATTCTCCAACCTTTTGGAAGAGTGTACTCACCTATTTTTCTATCTAATACTAGCTGATAGATTGCAGCTTGAACTGAAAGTGGAGCTGAGTTTAACTCATCTAAAAATAAAATACCTTTTGAGTCTTCATCACTTGGTAGAAAAACTGGTGGCATCCATTTTGTTTGCTCATTTGAAATTGTAGGAATACCTCTTAAATCAACTGCGTCTAATTGTGAAAGTCTTACATCTATAATCTCTAAATCGTTTTGTTTTGCTATATCATTTACTATATATGATTTCCCAATTCCTGGACTTCCATGTATAAATACTGGAATATCACTATTTATTAAAGCTTGTAATTGTTTATATAATTCTTGTGTTCCTATTGCGGGAGTTATCATCTAAAATCCTATGAAAGTTTTATATCTTTTAGTAGTTCATTTAAATCACTGTTAAAGTTACTAATTTTTTCTAATAATTTTTGTTTTTGTTCATCATTTAACTCAAATTTACCATCTATTATCTCATACATCTTTAAACTATCTGCAAAAATTGTTTGCATAATATCTTGTTTAATTTTCTCTTCAAATATACCCATTAATCACCTTTTGCTTTTTTAAAAAAGAAGATAAATCACTATCCATGCTTATTAAATGTAAATCGAACCAATCTGGTAGTTTTTCAATATAATATGCTTTTAACATCTTTTTACCAAACATCGAGTGTGAATTTCTTATAAAATATTCCAATTCAGCTAATACTTTTGTATGTTCATCTTTATGTTCACGTATTGTTGGATAGTTATATTGTTCCATTAAAGTCTCTTCTTCTTTGAAGTGTCTTTTACTATGTTCAAGTAGTTCATTAGCTTTTTGTACAATACTCTCTACAGAATTGATATCTACACTATTATAAATATCAATAAACTCTTGGTGTAAGGTATCCATAGTCTCAAAATTTAAAATATGTTTTTGTTCATCAAATATTATTTTTTTATCCATAAGAAAATCATATGCAATTTTTATTCCAAGTTTTTTATAAGTATAGTTTTGATAAAAGCAAAAAAAGGAGTTTTATGAAATTTGATAAATTATACAAAGGTAAACTGATAAAAAGATACAAACGTTTTTTAGCTGATATTGTTTTAGAAAATGGTGAAGAGATTACGGCTCATGTACCAAATAGTGGTGCAATGACTAGCTGTATTGAACCAGACTGTGATGTATGGGTTAGTTTTCATGATAACCCAAAAAGAAAGTTAAAGTACACATTAGAACTTACAAAAATGGAAGATATACTTATTTGTACAAATACAGGTGTTGCAAATAAAATTGCAATAGAAGCAATAAACAATAACACCATCAAAGAGCTTCAAGGATATAGCTCATTAAAACCAGAACAAAAATATGGGAAAAATAGTAGAATCGACATCTTACTTGAAGATGAAGATAAAAAGTGTTATGTAGAGATAAAAAGTGTAAGCTTAAAACTTGAAAACACCCTTGCCTTTCCTGATGCAGTTACAACAAGAGGTGCAAAACACTTAGAAGAACTGATAAGTATGATAAAAGAAGGGCATAGAGCAGTTATGTTGTATATCATCCAAAGAACTGATAGTTTACCATTTGAAATTGCAAAACAAATTGATAAAAAGTATTATGAAGGATTTATAAAAGCTCAGCAAGAGGGTGTTGAAATATTAGTTTATCAATCAAAAATTGATTTAGAAGGGATTGAAGTTTATAAGAAAATAGATTTTAAAGCTGACTAATTATAAGAAAATATAATGATATTTCTTAACAACTTATTAAGTTTTATAATATATAATTATGAAAAAATTATAAAGGAAAGTTATAATGAATAAGTTTGATAAAATTAGAGCTTTTTGTAGACCTTTTAGAATTGTATTAGGTATTGTATTAATTGCAGTTGGATTTTTTACTGGTATTGTTTGGTTCTATTTAGGAGTAATTCCATTAATAGCTGGACTAGTAGACTTTTGTCCAACTTGTATTATTTCTAAAAAATGTACGCCTAAAAATCTAGAACAATCACAAAATTAGATTTCATCTACAGATAGAGAGTATATATTTCCACTATCTGTAGATATATATATTTTCCCTTTTTTATCTTGAATTATATCTCTTATACGCTCATTTAGATTCTCTAATATCCTATTTTCTTTTATCACTTTATTTTTTTTATTTACAACTATTCTATTTACATGGGTTAATTTTAGTGCACCACTTAAAATATTACCATCCCATTTTTCAAACATCTTTCCACGATATACAATCAAAGAACTAGGTGCAATTGATGGTATATAAACTTGGATAGGTTGTTCCATTCCCTCTTTATGAGTACCAACTCCTACAGGAAAAGGATTCCAATACTCTTTTCCATAAGAGATTACAGGCCACCCATAGTTTAATCCTTTTTTTATAATATTTATCTCATCTCCACCTCTAGGACCATGTTCAATACTAAATAAAGTTTTACTTATTTTGTCATAAAACAATCCTTGTGGATTTCTATGTCCATAGCTATATATCTCAGGCAAGATGTTTTTTTTGTTTACAAAAGGATTATCTTTTGGTATTGAACCATCAAGATTAAGTCTTAGTATAGAACCTGCATGATTAGAAAGATTTTGTGCATTTGGTCTAACTCCCCTATCCCCTACACTAAAATAAATATGGTTTTCATCATCAAAAGTTATGCGACTCCCATAATGTCTAGTTGTATCTGTTTTTGATTTGGTCACAAGTATATCTTTTATATTTATAATCTTTTCATCTATCAAATTTGCCTTTGCTAAAGTTGTTGCACCCTCATTATTTTGATTTTTTACATATGTAAAATATATTGTTTTATCTTTTTTAAAAAAAGGTGATATTTGTACATCCAAAAGACCACCTTGACCTTTTGCCAAAATATCTAATGATACATCTATATATTTAATCTTCTTTGTTTTTGTATTTAATATTCCAAATCTTCCTTTTTTTTGTGTAAATAATAATCTATATTCATCTATAAAACTCATACCCCATGGAATCTCTAAATTTGAAGCAATTTTATGAACTTTTATATCCATTTCTTCACTTCTAAATTCTAAAACTGGCTTTGCCAATACTGCTATTGGCATAAATAAAACTACAAATAAAAATCCATATTTTGCCATAATAATTCCTTATATATTTTTTATAAACTCTAACAGATTTTTTATTATAAATAGTTAATATTTTTAGATTAGAAACATACTTAGAGATTATATGTTATAATTAAAATGTATATCCGAAAGGATACAATTATGAGAATAAACAAATTTTCCTTAAAAAGAGATGTCTCTTTATTTCTTCTTATATTTTATGGTTTAGGTAATATTTTAGGTGCTGGTATATATGTGCTTATTGGTAAGATTTCATTTATAGCTGGTATTTATACACCCATTTCTTTTTTAGTTGCATGTATTATCGTATGTTTTACTGCATTAACTTATGCTGAATTATCATCAAGAATGCCTGTAAGTGCAGGTGAAGCAGTCTATGCAAAAGAGGCTTTTAACTCAAGATTTTTATCTACTACCATAGGTATAATGATTGCTTTTAGTGGAATATTATCTAGTGCAACTATTGTTCATGGATTTAATGGTTATTTATCAAAATTTATTGAGATACCTCATTTTATTAGTTCAATATCAATTATTTCTATTCTTTGTATAATAGCTATACTTGGTATTTCCCAATCAGTAAAAGTTGCCTCATTATTAACTCTTATAGAGATATTTGGGCTTTTAGTAGTTATATATGTTGGAGTAGATAATATCCAATTTAAAGATGTAAAAATTGATACATTTATTCCACCTCTTGATATTTCAATCTGGCACACAATAAGTTTAGGAGCTTTTCTAGCATTTTATGCATTTATAGGTTTTGAAGATATGGTGAATATTGCTGAAGAGGTAAAAGAACCTAGTAAAACTATGCCTAAAGCTATAATTATTTCTTTAATTGTATCTACTTTAATCTATATTAGTATTGCAATAATCTCTATCCTAACAATAAAACCTGAGATTCTAGGAATAAGTGCTGCCCCATTGGCAGATGTATATCAAACCTTAACACATAAAGAGCCAGTATTGTTAAGTTTTATTGGAATTTTTGCAGTTATAAATGGTGCACTAATTCAAATAATCATGGTATCAAGAATATTTTATGGAATGAGCAAAAACAAATGGATGCCTGACATATTTTCAAATGTAAATAAAAAAACAAGAACTCCAATTTTTTCCACAATTGTTACATCAATCATAGTTTTACTTTTTACACTATGGCTACCAATTTTAACTCTAGCTAGTCTAACTAGTTTTTTAATATTTATTATATTTACAATAATGAATTTAGCACTAATCAAAATCAAATATGAAAATCCCAATCCAACAGGAATAATCTCTTATCCAATCATTATACCAATACTTGGTGTTTGTGCAAATATAGTTATATTATTTATCCAAATTTTTTCAGTAATATAAATTAGCATACCAATTTGTAATCATTTACAATTTTAGATAATTTAATTCCAAATTCTTTTAATTTTTCAACTTCAAGTCTAGTTTTACTTCCAGAAATACCAACTGCACCTAAAAGTATATTTTCATGATTAAACAATGGCACTGCCACACAACACATATTATCTTCAAATTCACTATTATCTATTGAATAGCCATTTTTTAATACCTCATTTAATGTATCTTTTAATAACTTTAAATCAGTAATTGTATTATAAGTATATTGATTTAGTTTTAGTTTTTCCAAATCATAGTTTCCAAATGCCAAAATTGATTTACCCAAAGCATTTGTATGTAAAGGAGCATGTAAACCAATACTACTTCTTGTTTTTACTTTTCTAGTTGAATAATCTAATTGGTTTAGATATATAACTTTATTGTTATCAAAAATTCCAAGATAAGCACATTCGTTTGTTTTTTTATTGATTTGTTCCAACAAAGGTTTTGTTCTTTGAATCAAAAGCTCTATTTTTGTTTTTTTTGTAGTTTCATTTTCTAAATTATTCGGAATTAACTCATTGCTATTATCCAAATAACTTATATAGTTTTCATCTTTTAAGCTTTGTAAAATCCTTGACATAGTGCTTTTATTTATATTTAGTCTTTCACATAATGTAGTTGCTAAAATAGGTTTACCATAGTTTATAATCTCTTTATAGACTTGTAAACCCTTTGTAAGAGATTTTAATTCAGACATGAAGATTCCTTATGCAAAACTATTTACTAGTTTTGCATAAGTTTTATAAAAGTTCATTAAATTTTGCTAATAACTCTGGATGTGCTGGCCATGCTGCAGCAGAAACTAAATTTCCATCTACATGAGCACCTTCAAAACCAACATCAACCCAAGTACCACCATTTAGATTTACATCAGGTGAACAAGCTGGATATGATGAACAAGTTCTATTTTTAACAATTCCAGCTGCAACTAAAACTTGTATACCATGACATACTGAACCAATAGGTTTATTTGTTTCATCAAAATGTTTTACTATGTCTAAAACTCTTTGATTTAATCTAATATATTCAGGAGCACGTCCCCCTGGGATAAATAAAGCATCATAAGTTTTTTCATCAATCTCATCAAATGTTGCATTTAAGGCAAAGTTATGACCTGGTTTTTCAGTATAAGTTTGATCACCTTCAAAATCATGAATTGCAGTTTTAACTGTTTCTCCAGCTTTTTTATCTGGACAAATAACATCAACTTCATGACCTAACATTTTTAAACACTGAAAAGGTACCATAAGCTCGTAATCTTCTACAAAATCACCCGCTATAATTAATATTTTTTTCGACATAATTCACTCCTTTTGTAATAATAGTTAATATTAATGCAATAGGATTTAATAATAAATTTACCGATTATATTAATTTTTAATAGTTTCATAATGTGAAACTAAATAAAACTTTTAAATTTTAGTAATTTGTGACGTTATTTGTAATGTTTATTTGATAAGATAAAAAAAATGTTGTAAAAAATAAGTTTCTTTCTTAGAAAGATATAAATACCTTCACAAAGGATATAAAATGGAAAAAGAGATTGAAAACAATGACGAAAGATTTGCAATAGCAAAAAACCTAATTCTTATTTCATCAGCAATAATTATGATTTTTAGTTTAGTAATCATATTAAACAACAAAACAACAGTAAAAGATATCAAAGAGATGTTCACAATAATATTACCAGTAATTAGCACTTGGGTTGGTGCTGTTATTGCTTATTATTTCTCAAAAGAAAATTTTGAAACAGCTGCTAAAACAAATGAAGCATTGATTAAACAATTAACTCCACATGAAAAACTACAATCAATCAAAGCTGAAAAGGTTATGACTCTTTTATCAAAAATATCTTTATTTAATCTTGATGAAAAAGATGAAAATACAGTGATTTTAAAAGCTGATATCATCACACCAAATTTAAATGCAGAAAGAAAAAGAATCCCTTTTTTAAAAAATGGAAAAATAGTTTATATGCTTCACAAAAGTATTATAGATGAGTTTTTAGTGAAATATACAACCGATGAAAAACCTATGAATTCACATACTTTATCAGAGCTTTTATCAAAAGATTATTATAAAAACATTGCAGAAAAAAGTTTTGAAACAGCTAAACCTTTGGATAATCTATCTATTGTAAAAAGATTAATGGATGAAAATGAACTATGTTCTGATGTATTTATTACAGAAGATGGTTCAAAAAATGGAAAAGTATTAGGATGGATTACAAATTCAAAACTTTTAAACTATGCAAAAATATAAGGATTAGTATGAAAAAAACAATTCTTTACTTTTTGATAGTTTTACTATTTAGTGCCTGTTCTCAAGTACCTAAACAATCTGTAGAATTATCTGCTACTGTTGGTAGAGATTTAGCAAAAATACAAAAATCACATATTCAACTTGCCGAACTATTATTTGAGCGAATGAAAAATGATGTAAATAGATTTGTAGATAATGTTTATGCTCCTTATCAAATAGCACAAGCAATGAAAAACCAACAAAAACTTGCAAAAGAGCATGATAATAGGTCTTTATTGTTAGCCATTAATTATGCCTTTAAAGAAGATGCTTCGACAGATTTACAAGCAAAAGTTATTAAAGGTATGGAAATATTTATCAAAACAATTCATGATGATATTGAAAAAATGAGAAAAGAGATGTTAAAACCTTTGGAAAAACAAGAAAATGAAGTTTTAAACTCTATAAACGAATCTTACAAAGCTATACATTACGCAAATTCAATTGTAACAGGTCATCTAGCATCAGTTGTAAAAGTTCATGAATCACAAAATGAACTATTACAAGAACTTGGAATAGAAAAAAACTTAAGAACAAATGTTGCACAAGAGTTATCTAAAGCCTCAGAAAAAATCTCTTCATATATAGATAAAGCTCAATTGGCAGAAAATAAGATTGATAATATTACAAAAACTGCTCAATCAATAAAAGAAGAGATTAGGAAAATTGACAATATTTTCAAAAAGCAAAAGGAGTAAAAAATGGCAGAAACATTTGACTTTAATTTAGAAGGTTTTGAATCAAATTTAAAAGAAAAATTAAAAGAGAGTAAAGAGGTATTTCAAGGTAAGTATAAAGAGGAACTAAATCAATTAGTTGGTTTATCAAAGGAAGATATAGAAACAATAACACCAGATACTGAAGATTTACAAAAATATGATGAGCTTATTATATTGGTAAAAGAGGCTTCAAAAGCAAATTTGGATCAAGCACTTTTAAAAGAACAAATATTAAAGCTTGGTAGTATTGCTGTACAAATTGCCCAAAAAGTACCATCTTTAGCCGCAATCTTAAGTTTATAAACTTTCCTTACGGGAAGTTTATAATAAACATATTTAATCAGTTTATCTACTTTGCATCCACTCTTTTATCTCGACACTTAACTCTTTGGGAAATTCTAAAGAGATATTGTGACTTGTTCCTTCTCTAAACTCTAATTTAAAATTATGTTTTTTATCATATAGTTGTTTTATCCACGGATGATTTAACAATCTATCATTTGTACTGTAATAAAACTTTATTGGAAGATTTAAATCTAATAAATCATCAAGTAAATCAATTCTTTTTAAAGTAGATGAAAGTTGTGGTACAAAAACATTTTTACCCAATTCATTAAACATTGAACAAGTGATTTTTATAAGTTCCTTATCATCTTTTAATTCTAGAAGTTCAATAGCTTTTTTTTCATCTAAAGGTATAAATTCATTTTTTCTAGCAATTTCAAGTTTCTTTTCTCTTCTTAGAATATCTTTTGCTTCTGTGTTACTTGGAGTAGAACTTAGTAAAAACAACTTATTTACTCTATTTGGATTTTTCAAAGTATAATATGAAGCAATATATCCACCTAAAGAAAATCCTAAAAGGTTTATTTTTTCACAAACTATATTTTTATTTATTTCATTTATAATTTCATCAAAATCTTCATACAAAGGTATTGGTAAATGAACTAATTCATATTCACTCAAATAAGGTTCAAGTCTCGACCATAATCTATCATCAGTCATAAGACCAGGTATTAAATATATTTTTTCTTTCATGAAAGTAGTTTTATCAAGATTTTTATTAGAATATAGTTAAAAGTGATTGTTAAATTTATTTTTTACTATCTATCTAATATCTATATAGTTTAATATTTTATCCTCTTGCCATCCATTTATTTTAAATCTATTTTTTTCTATTTGATAATATTCTTCTAGTTTTATATAGTAAGATAAAGCCTCTTTATAATACTCTTTTAAACTTTCATTTATTGATTTATTTAATTTTGCTTTTAACTCATCTATACTTTCTTGTAAGTATGAATCTAAATCATCACTTCTTATTTGTTTAAATCCATATTCAGTATTTAAATACTCATCAAATCCAACAATAGTAGCAGGGTCAGTTACACCTGCAACTAAAATCATAAAATTTAGTATATCTTTTGTTTTAGTCAAATTCTTTAAAATATTATGAAATGCTTTATTAAAATTGTCATCATCACTTACTATAGCACTAAACATTAATGCATTTGCTTTATAACTTGCATTAATAAAAGAAGCCTCGATATACTCCCCTTTTTTATCTTTTTCCAATATTAAATCTTTTATTTTTTTTATTTGTTCATAAGTTAAAGATTCTGCTTCTTTTGTTGTGATATATTTATCCTCTATTATGGTAAAAAAAAGTTTTTTTTCATATTCACTTAGAATTGATACTGGCATCTCTTCTAACATATTATCAAATTCGGATTTTGAAATTTTATCTTGAGAAAAATTATTTGGAATTGATTCTTGTATATCAATATTGTTTGCAACATATTCTAGTTGGGTATTTCTAAATTTTGTGTTTATCATAATAAAGCCTTTAGTTATGCCTTTTTATCATCCTATATTAAATTTTTATATCTTTATTATAATAGGATTTTGTCACATTTATGTCACAATTGAAAATTTGGTCTGTAAGAGATGGTTTTTAATACACTAATTGCTTCATCTGTATAAATATAAAAGCTAATAAATTAAAAAATTTATTTTTTATTTTCTCCAAAAATTGATATTGCTCTAAAAATCAATGCAAAAACAGCTGTAAAAACGATACTAACTATTAAAGCTTTTGGTAAAGGCATATATGCAACATAGTATGATTCATAAGTTTTTAATACAAAAATAAGAGCACTAAGAGATAAAAATACTATTTTAAACTTATTATTTCTTATGTTGACTAAACTACTAATTACAAGTAGTGCAAAAAATAAAACTGTAGAGAAAATTAGTATCCCAATTACTTTATTAGGAGATTGAAAAATCAATGGTAACATAAGAAAAAATGTACAAACAAAAGAGCTAATAACTCTAAGTTTTAATCTAGGATACTTAACTACTTCAATATTTGATTGCATACCAAAATCCTTTATTGAGTTTCTAATTTAGTATTTTATACAATCTTTACTTAAATTTATAATATTATTTATTTTA
>QKDL01000005.1 GCA_003252105.1 Arcobacter sp. | reverse complement strand
ACATATTAATATAAAAAAAATAGGTAAACGTTCACTACTATAATGCAAAAAATCTTTATGAATAGAAAAAGAATAAAAAAATACTAAAGGGAGTGTCAATAGACAACTAAATAAATAATTTGTAAATTGTCTTATAATTAAAAAAACTAAATAACAACTAAAAACCAATAGAACTAAATCGGTTATCCTTGCAGTAGCTATATTTATATCCATATTAAACAATTTTGGCCACATGAGTATGATTACATTAACTAAACCTGAACTTCCATTATAAACTTTGTCAAATCCTATTCCATATTTTGATAGTCTCATTGCAGCTGAAACAAACTGAGCTTCATCAGGATTTAACTCTTGAAAATAGTATAATAAATTAATTCTATAAAAAAATAAGATAAAAGCAAAAGCTAAAAATATTAGAAAATTAAATATATATTTATTTTTATTTTCTGTCAAAATTTATCATCTCCCAATCAAATTTTTTAATAAAAAGAACTCTTAGGTTTATTTACTAAAATTTATAAATTTGTATTATTTATACCATTTAATTTAATCAAAATTAATTCTCTCTTTTTCAAATACTAAAGGTCTATTTAATACTTGTGTATAAATTGCCCCTATATATTCACCTAAAATTCCTAAGAATATCAATAATACTGAAAATGCAAATGATCCCCCTATAACTAAAGGAGCAACCCCTATACTCATGCTATCCCAATAAACTATTTTTGCAATAAAGTAAAATACCCCTACAAAAAAGCTGATTATTGCACTAAATGCACCAATAAATATTGCAAGTCTTAATGGAACTTTAGAATTACTTATAATTCCTAACATTGCAGTATCGTATAAAGTATAAAAATTGTTTTTACTAAGTCCTCTTATTCTTACTGGTTGATTAAATTCTATTTCGCAAATATCAAATCCAGCTTCAGCAACCATTCCTCTGAAAAAAGGATAAGAATCATCCATTTTCATTAAAGCATTTACAACTTTTCTGTCATATAAACCAAATCCAGTATAATTTTTAACAATCTTTACTTCGGATAATTTACTTAATAAAGAATAATAAAATTCTCTAACTCTAAACATCATTCTTTTTTCTTCACTGTCTTTTTTTACTGCAATTACTGTTTCATAACCCTCTTCCCATTTTTTTACAAAATCTAGAATCATTTCTGGTGGTTCTTGAAAATCAGCAGCAAGAGTTATAACTGCATCTCCACTCGCTTGGAAAAAACCATAAATAGGAGATCTCATATGTCCGAAATTTCTTGAATTTACAATAATTTTTACATTTTTATCAACTTTAGCAATCTCTTTTAAAAT
Organism: Arcobacter sp.; assembly: GCA_003252105.1. GTDB lineage: Bacteria > Campylobacterota > Campylobacteria > Campylobacterales > Arcobacteraceae > Halarcobacter. The sequence goes on along the minus strand of QKDL01000005.1, from coordinate 54,980 downwards.
GGATACTGTTTTATCTTTTGATGCATTATCTATAAAAATATGCTCATAAGTATAATTATTTAGATTTTCATCAAAAATTGATTTTACTTTTTTATATAAAAGTTCTACATTTTCTTCTTCATGGAAGGTGTGCGTTACAACACTAATCTTTTTCATTTTAATCCTTATATACAAAAAATTTGTTCATTAAAAAAGAGATTATCGCTAATGGAAATAAAGCAATAAATCCTGAAATATAATCGTTTAAATCAAACGATTTTAGAATAAATATAAATAAAATATTTAAAAAGTATGTTACCACATAAACCAATAAAAATTTAAAAAAAAGTTTATAATCATACTTTTTAAAAACAAATCTACCAATTGTTTGAAAGTTAAATAATACCCCTAATATAGTACCCATAAGTACAGCTATTTTATAATCAAATCCTAAAAAAATAAAAAAAGCATAAATACCATAACCAAAAGTGGTATTCATAATACCAATAAAAATAAATCTAATAAACTGTTGTTTAATCAACAAATTTCCTTATTGTTTCAATCATAAAATCAATCTCTTTTTCATCCATTGCGGGGTAAACTCCAATCCAAAAACTATTATTCATAATCTTATCAGTATTAGGAAGTTCACCAATTTTTCTATAATCTTCTCCCTGCTTTAGTGTTTTAAATAATGGATGTCTTAATATATTTCCAGCAAATAGATTTCTTGTTTGGATATTATTATCTTCTAAGAACTCAACTAAATCATTTCTACTAAAATTTAAATCATCATTTAAAGTAATCATAAATCCAAACCAACTTGGATTTGAATTAGCTTGCTTTTTTATTATCTCAAATTTTTTTATATCTTTTAAACCATCATATAACTTTTCAAAATTTTCTTTTCTTTTTTTAGTAAAAAAATCTATTTTATCCAATTGTGCACATCCAATAGCTGCTTGCATATCTGTAGCTTTTAAATTAAAACCAAAGTGACTATAAACATACTTATGGTCATAACCAACTGGCAAATCTGCAAACTTTTGACTAAATCTTGAGTTACATGTATTATCTACACCACTTTCGCACCAGCAATCTCTACCCCAATCACGCATACTTAAAATAATCTTTTTTAATAAAGGATTGTTTGTATAAACAGCACCACCTTCACCCATTGTCATATGGTGTGGTGGATAGAAAGAACTTGTACCAATATCTCCCCAAGTTCCAGTTAGTTTTCCATCATATAAAGAGCCTAAAGCATCACAATTATCTTCAATAAGCCAAAGCTCATATTTTTCACAAAACTCTTTTACTTTTTTAATATTGAAAGGATTACCTAAAGTGTGTGCAATCATTACAGCTTTTGTTTTTTGGGAAACTGCATTTTCTAATTGAGACACATCAATATTTATACAATCAAGCTCCATATCAACAAATACTGGAATAGCCCCATATTGAACTATAGGAGACACGGTTGTGGGAAAAGCTGCTGCAACTGTTATAACCTCATCACCTCTTTTTATTTGTCTATGTTTTAATAAAGGGGAAGTTAATGTATAAAAAGCAAGTAGGTTTGCACTACTTCCACTATTGACTAAAAATGAGTATTTTATATTTAAATATTCTGATAGTTTTTTCTCAAACTCTTTAGAATATCTTCCATAAGTTAACCAAAACTCTAAAGAACTATCAATAAGGTTTATCATCTCATTTTCATCAAATACTCTACTTGCATAATTGATTCTATTTCCAGGCTTAAAATCTTTTTTACTATTTTTTTCATGAACTAAAGAGTAATATTCTTTTACCTTTTCTAATATTTCATCTTTTAACTCTTCTGGACTTGCCATCTATTTTCTCCAAATCTTATTACAATTTTCTAAATATTTATCATCTATTATCTCTTGTTTATCTATAAATGAAAGATTTGATTTAAAATATTTATACATTTCACTTATAGCTTTTTCATGGGAAGTGAAATTTAATTTTGTAATTTCACCTTTTAATCTATCATTATTTGAACTATATTCATTGTTTAAATCACTATTTAAAACCACTATTTCTGATTTGTATTCACTTATTTTATTTATAGTATTTGCTAATGTTAATAAATCTACTTTTTTACCACTTGAGGCATTATATACTTTATATTTTGCATCATTATTTATAAAATAATCCACAATCTTAATTAAATCATCAATATACATATAATCAAAATAAACATTTTGATTTATTATAATAGGTAGTTTAAAAAGATTTTTAACTATAGAATTAGTAATAAATTTCAACAAATAGTTTTCATACTTTCCATAACAAGCAAAAATTCTAAGTTGTATTATTTTCTCACTTTTTTCAATATATTTTGAAGTGATTGATTTATAAAAACCATACTCATCTATAGGTTGAGCTAATCTATATTCATCCTCCTTTACTTCAATTATTGGTTTATGCTTTCCATACTCTGCTCCACTTCCAAAACTTATTATTTTTTTAACATTTTTTTCATGTTTAGCTATATTGAAAAACATTCTTAGATTATATTCTGTTAGATTTTTAAAATCTAAACTATCTCTACCTCCACCTTTATTTGCTGTATGTATTATAATATCAATTTTATTTGATATTATAAAATTATCTACATCACTTTCATTTATCAGACTTAACTCTTTTGAAGATGGTGAAAAGATTTTATATTTATTGTTTTTAGTTAATTGTTCAGTTAAACTTTTAGCTATAAAACCTTTTCCACCAGTTATTAAAATATTCATTTTATTCCAAAATAGCTGTTGTATGAGGATAGTATTTTATTAATTGTTGTACAAGGTTAGTTTTTAACTGTGTTAATTCATATCCACCACTAATTCCCATCTTTTTGATAATATACTCCAAAGGAATATTACCATCATGCCATTTTCCACCAAGACCTAATAAAGTTGCATCGGTATATTTACAGTTTTTTGATAAAGCAACATCAAGTAACTCTTCAGCTGTTCCATTTTTATCATGTAAATGAACTCCAACCTCAACCCCCTCTTCTCTAATAATATCCATAGAATCTATTAAATAATCTTTTGTAAAGACACTTTCTGTATCTGCTAGATACATAACTTTTACCCCATGTTTTTTACAAAACTGTGCAAAAGATTGGTTTTTTTCTAAAGAGTTATATCCAGCACTTGTAAAGTTTATAAAAAGTTCATATCCTAAGTTTTGAATCTCATCAACATGTTTTGCAAGTACTTCAAAATCTGTTTCATGGGATCTTGTAATTATTCTAATTGTATCAATTGAACTCTCTTTTCTTGGCAAAAGTTTAGATAAAGGTCTTTGCACATCTAACATTGAAGATATTTTTGTCCAGTTTTTAATTGGTTCAAATATCTCCTTAATCTCATCATTTTTTTGACTGCAGTATCTAAATAATCCTCTATTTGGATCAGCATCCATATTATGGAAAAAACCTAACTCCAAATAGTCAATACCTTTTCCATGAGCAAATCTATATAAATCTTTTACAAATTTTTTATCAAAATTCCATCCTGTTTGATATCCAGACTCCCTTAATGTACAATCAAAAAGTGTTATGTTTTTTACCATTTTATCTACCTAAATCCAATTTCTTTAAAATATCATCTGCATACTCATCAATATTGTCTGGTACAATCTTTAGATAATAACAATTTGCGCAAGCTTCATTATCTTTTCTATTAAAAGTTAAAAACATTTTTCGCATATTATAAAGTTTTTCACCATTCCATATATCTATAATACTCTCTTTGTGAATATTTCCAACAGATGTTTTATATGCCCAATCATTACCACAAGTTGATACACTGCCATCAGCATTTACAGCTAAAACATAAAAAGGATATGCACAAATCTCTTTTGGAGTAAAAGGTAGTCCATCATAAGTTTCTGATTGAATCCCTAAAGTAAAATCTTTTATATCTGAATATGACCATCCCATAAGTTTTTCAACACTTATAAAATCACTCATATTTTCAAAATCTTTGTAAAACTTCTTTTTATCCTCTTCACTTAGATTACAATCTATTATTTTTATATATATTTTGCAATCTTTTCTATTATCATATAAGTTTTGAATATTTTGTCTAAACTCTTCATAATCGATATCAACTTTTGCGATATCTAAATATCCCTCTTTAGAGGTAGCTTCAATAGATATATGAATCATATCAATCCCTGAATCAATTAGTTCTTTGTTTAACTTGGGATTAAATAATGAACCATTAGTTTTAGTCCAAATTCTTTGGGCTATTTTTTTCTCTTTTGCATATTTAACCATTTTAGGAAAATCTTTATTTAATAATGGTTCCCCATCTTTATACAAACTCAATAGTTTTAATGGTTCATTAAACAAAGCGATATCATCAACGATTTTTTTAAATGCTTCTAAAGATAATGAACTATGTTTTCTTCCAACTTGTTTTAATAAAGAATTGTCCCCTGTAGGACAAAATTTACATTTAAAATTACATAAATTTGTTGGGTCTATATAGATAACAAATGGGGTTTTTAAAGGTATTATATCCTCTAAAGCTTGTCTATCTTTACATCGTAAATCTTTTGATTCGATTTTTTCACTTTTATTCATCTTATCTACCTAACCATCCACCATCTATTGTAATAACCGTTCCATTCACATGATTACTTGCATCAGAACAAAGATAAATAGCAGTTCCTACAATATCCTCTGGTTTACCAAATTTTCCAGAAGGTATTCTACTTTTTAATATATCTGCTTTTTGTTTATCTTCCACAGTATCTTTGCTCATATCAGTTTCAATTATACCTGGTGCAATTCCATTTATATTTATACCATCTATTGCCCACTCATTTGACATACATTTAATCATCCCAATCAAAGCATGTTTTGCAGTTGAATATCCTATTATATTCCTTGCACCTTGATATGAGCTTATTGATGCAATTTGAATTATTTTTCCACTTTTTTGTTTCTCCATAAATGTATAAGCTTGAGAAGAAAGGTCAAAAACTGCTGTTAACATCAACTCCATCTCAAAATCCCATTGAGAAAAACTATAATCTTTTGCTGCACATAAAGTTTGAACACCTGCATTATTGATTAATATATCAATTTTACCCATCTTATTTACTATTTTTTCAATCAAATTTTTTCTATCATCTCTATTTGCTAAATCACATTGTATATAGATAAACTTTCTATTATATTTTTTTATCTCCTTCTCAATTGTTCCTGCTTCTTTTGATTTTCCTATAACAACAATATCAACACCCTCTTTTGCTAAACCTAAGGCTAAAGCATATCCAATACCTCTTCTACCACCTGTGATTACTGCTACTTTATCTTTTAAATTAAATATAGAACTCATACTTTTTCCTAATCTATAGGTTTGATAATCATATTTTCTAAAAATATTTCTCTTGGTAAGAAAGGGAACATATCCTCTAAAGGTTTTGATACCATTTTCCCATCTGGTTTTATCTGGGATGATAATTTAGGCTCCATTTTTTCATTTGGATCTATTATAACTTCACATATAAAAGATTTTTCTTTTAAAATATTTTCAATATTATTTTTTAGATTCTCTTGATTTTTAATAATAAAAGTTTTAAAACCATAAGCTTTTGCTATAGCTTGCATATTTGGAAAACTAACCCCACTATTTATTTCAGAACCAACCTTAAAACCATTAAAAAAATTGTTTTGAGTATTTTTAATTGATGAATACCCATTGTTATTAAATACAAAAATTTTTATTGGTAGTTTATTATGAATAATTGTTTGCAACTCTTGAATATTCATCTGGATACTTCCATCACCTGTAACACAAATCACATCATTCTTATCATTTGCATAACAAGCACCGATAGCTGCAGGTAAATCATAACCCATCGCTGCACACCCTGAATTTTCAATAATCTTTTGAGTCCCTTTTGTTTTTAAGCTTTGGTATGATGATACACTTGCTGTTGCATTAGCAAAAACAAATACCTCTTTATCACTTACAATATCTGATAAAACATCAAAGAAATTATATGAGTCAACAAAACCTTCTACTTCTTGTCTTTCCTTTGTAATAGTAGGAAAATCTTTTTTATATTTTTCACATCTATTTAGCCATGAGGTAAAATCTAAAGATAGATTATCGATATTATCATCTAACTGTTCTATAAAATATTTTGCGTCACTATGAATTTTTATATCTATATTTAAAGTTGGTTTATTTAATTCAGATTCATCAATATCTACTAATATTTTTTTTGCTTCTCTTGCAAAAAACTCCCAATTGTAACTTATTGCTCTAATATTTAGTCTTGCTCCAATTGCAATAACCAAATCACTATTTTGTACTATAAAGTTTGCACTTCTTTGTCCAATTGTACCAAATCTTCCAAAACATAAAGGATAATCATCATGTAACATATCATATCTTGCAAAACTGCTAACAACTGGTATTTTCAACTTTTCAATTAATTCTACAAACTGTTTATTTGCTCCACTCAATGTAATCCCATTTCCAGCAATTATTACAGGTCTTTTTGCAGTTTTTAACTCTTTTATTACCATATTAAGTTTAGTATCATAATTCTCTTCTTCTGGTATAGTAAACTCTACTAAATCATTTTCATCTACTATTGAACCTTGAATATCTAAAGGGATATCAAGCCATACAGGTCCAGGCCTTTTATTTTTTGCCTCATAAACTGCTTTTTGAAGATGATATTTGATTGTGTTTTTATCTGTAACCATATGAGCATATTTTGTTACTGGCTTAACCAAATCAATTATATTTACCTCTTGGTCTCCCAATTGTCTTAAACCAAGCTCTTTACATGACTCAATAGTTGTTTGAAATTTAACTTGTCCAGAGATTGTAAGTGTCGGTATTGAATCAACCCAAGCACTATATACTCCTGTAATTGCATTTGTACCACCAGGTCCTGTTGTCACATATGAAACACCAATCTTATTAGAAACTCTTGCATACCCTTCAGCTGCATAAGTACATGCTTGTTCATGATGATTACACACATAGTTTAGTTTTTCATTTCTACCTAAGGAATCTATCAAATGCATATTCCCACCACCTGAAACCATAAAAACATCTTTTCCTATCTCTTTATGTTCAGCTATAAATTTTGCTATATAATCACTTACTTTTATCATCACACCACTTTAATTTTTTTCTTTTCGCTTCTACTATAAACTCTTGAATATCTTCAACTGTATTTATTTTATTTTTTTCATAAAAATCTTTATACCAAGATATTGTTTTTTCTAAACATTTTTCTATATCAAAGATAGGTTTCCAACCTAATATATTCTTGGCAAAACTTGAATCAAGTTTTAAAAAATTTGCTTCATGAGGATTTGATTTGTTTTGTTCAATCTCATACTCAAAACTATCCCAATATTTTTTTATTTTTTTAACTAAATCTTCAACATAAATTTCTGAATCAATTTGGGGACCAAAATTCCAAGCTCTTGCAAACTCTTTTTTTTCTTCTAATAAAAATTGACCAACTAACAAATAGCCACTTAATGGTTCTAAAACATGTTGCCAAGGTCTAACAGCCTTTGGATTTCTTATTAACACCTTTTTTTTATCAACAATTGACTTAACAATATCAGGAATCAATCTATCCAAGCTCCAATCCCCTCCACCTATAACATTTCCAGCTCTACAAGTTGCAATTAGTATATTATGTGTAATTTTATAATTGTCTAAATTAAAAAATGAATCTCTATATGAAGCAGTTACTAACTCACTACAAGCTTTAGAAGCACTATAAATATCATATCCTCCTAAGCTATCAGATTCAGCATAAGCTTTATTTTCTAACTCTTTATTTTCATAACACTTATCACTTGTAATATTTACAAATGCTTTTACAAAATCTACTTTTCTAATAATCTCAAGCAAATTTGTACTACCTATAATATTTGTTTGAATTGTTTCATATGGTTGTAAATAAGAGATCCTAACCAATGGTTGTGCCGCAAAATGAAAAATTATCTCTGGTTTAAACTCTAAAATTATATTTTTTAACTTTTCTAAATCTTTTATATCACAGAAAATTGATTTACATTTTAAATCTAAATTTTCAAAATGATTCGGATTGGTATTTGGCTCTAAGGAATAACCTAAAACCTCAGCCCCCATTAAATCTAACCATTTACAAAACCACGAACCTTTAAATCCACTATGACCTGTTACTAAAACTTTTTTATTTAGATATATTCCACCAAAAAGTTTTTTATAATTTATACTTTCCAAGGTGCTTTACCTTTTTGCCACATCTCATTTAAATCTAACTTATCTTTTAAGGTATCCATAGGTTTCCAAAAACCTTCATGTTTATAAGTATATAATTCACCATCTATCGCTAAGTCTTTTAATGTTTCCAACTCTAATATTGTTTCATCACCATTTTTTATATAATCAAAAACTTTTGGTTCACATACAAAATAACCCGCACTAACCCAGTTTCCATCACCTTTTGGTTTTTCAAAAAATTGTGATACTTTATTATTATCCTCAATATGTAAACCACCAAATCTTCCAGCAGGAAGTGATGATGTAACTGTCATAGCCTTTCCATGCAATTTATGAAACTCTAATAACTTATCAATATTTATATCACTAACTCCATCTCCATAAGTTAGTAAAAAAGGTTCATCCCCTACATATTTTTGAGCCTTTTTTACCCTTCCACCCGTCATACTATTTAATCCCGTATCGAGTAGTGTAACTTTCCAAGGTTCACTATGGTTATCATGTATTTGCATACTGTTGTTTTGTAGGTCAATTGTAATATCACTTTGGTGTAAAAAATAATTGGCAAAATACTCTTTTATATAATAACCTTTATATCCAAGTAAAATCACAAATTCATTAAAGCCGTATTTTGAATATGTTTTCATAATATGCCATAAAATTGGTTTTCCACCTATCTCAACCATAGGTTTTGGTCTTATATCTGTTTCTTCACTAAGCCTAGTTCCAAGACCTCCTGCTAAAATTAACACTTTCAAAATAATTCCTTAGTCTCTTGTAAATATAAAAAATTTTCTAATTGCATAATTATAAAAAAATAGTAAGCCTGTAACAATAATCTTTGCAAATCCGATATCAAGTTTTATCCACTCATGTAAGATATATAATAATAATAAATTTAAACCTAAACTTGAAGCACTAACTAAATATACTAGAAATATCTCTTTTCTCTTTTTAAACTTTTTTCCACTTTCAAAAACAAATTTAATACTTAAATAATAATTTACAAATGTAGCAATTAAAAATGTAAAAAAACCCACTATTAAATAATTGAATCCTAAAAACTTAGCAAAAATAAAAAAAAGGCCAACATCTACAACTGCTGCTGTACCTCCAACAAAAAAATATTTAACTATTTTCAATAATAAAACCTTTTTATATATTGTCTATTTTATATAAAAGATGCTTATTAAATAATAATAGCTATAATTTCAAAAATTAAAAGTTAGTCTGATATGAAAAAAACTATTATTATAATTGGTGCAGGTCCAGCAGGTCTTACTGCAGCATATGAATTATTAAAAACAAAAAATTTTAAAGTTACTATTTTAGAGGAATCTGAATATATAGGTGGGATTTCTAAAACATATAATCATAATGGGAATCGTATTGATATTGGAGGACATAGATTTTTTAGTAAAATTGAAAAAGTTAACTCTTGGTGGAAAGAAGTTTTAAATGAAGAATTTTTAATTAGAGATAGAAAATCAAGAATACTTTATGAAAGAAAATTTTATGACTATCCTGTATCTTTAAATACTACAACTATAAAAAACTTAGGTATAGTAAGATTTATTAAAATTGGTTTATCCTATATAAAAGCTTCAATTTTAAAAAAAGAAGAAAAAACACTAGAAGATTTTTTTATAAATAGATTTGGATATGAACTTTATATAACTTTTTTTAGAGATTATACACAAAAAGTATGGGGTGTACCTTGTAATAAGATTGATGCACTTTTTGGTCACCAAAGAGTAAAGGGTCTATCAATAACTTCTGTTTTAATACATATGTTAAAAAAGTCTTTGGGCAAGCTAAACACAAAAAATATTGAAACCTCATTAATTGAACAATTTAAATACCCTAAATTAGGACCAGGACAACTTTGGGAAAATGTATCTCAAAAAATATTAGATTTAGGTGGAGAGATTATATTTAATGAAAAAGTAAACTATTTGGAAACTAAAGATTCTAAAATTTCAATTATACATACACAAAGTAAAAGTTTTGAAGCAGATGCAATTTTTTCTTCTATGCCAATAAAAGATTTAATTAATGCTATAACTAATTCTCCAAAAGATATTATTAAATTAGCAAATGATTTAGAATATAGAGATTTTATAACTGTAGGATTATTACTTGAAAACTCTACCCTAGATAATCTAAAAGATAACTGGATATATATTCAAGAACCTGATGTAAAAATAGGAAGATTACAAATTTTTAATAATTGGTCTCCATTTTTAGTGAAAAAAGAGAACACTACATGGATTGGATTAGAATATTTCTGTAATGAAAATGATGAACTTTGGAATATGAAACAAAAAGAATTTATAAATTTTGCCATTTCTGAATTAGAAAAGTTATCACTTATAAAAAAAGAAAATGTTTTAGATTCAATACAATTAAAAGTAAAAAAGGCTTATCCATCTTATTTTGGTTCATATAATAGATTTGATGAAATTAAAAACTATTTAAATTCTATAGATAATATATATTGTGTAGGAAGAAACGGTCAACATAGATATAATAATATGGATCATTCTATGATGACAAGTTTTGAAGCAGTGAATGTACTTATAAATAATACTTCAAAAGAAAAAATTTGGAATGTTAATACAGAAAAAGAGTATCATGAAAAATCTTCTTCTTAAATATATTAATATCTATATTTACTTTATATTTTTTATTTTTGGATACTTTGTAGCAAATCTTATGGGATATACAATGCTAGATGATGGATGGAGACATTTATCAATGGCATTTAACCAAGACCAATTAAAATCTTGGGGAGATGTTTTTATTCATTCTTTATATAATGAATATGATCCTTGGTTCATGTGGCACAAACTATTATATACTATTGGCTTACTTGTAAGTGAACAATATGTACATGTAATTGTAAATAGTTTTGTATATGGTGCATTATCTTCATGGTTCTTTATAGTTTTTAATAGATATTCAGAATTTCATAAATACTTGATTATTTTTTTTAGTTTATTTTTGCCTATTATCTGCGTAAGATATTTTTCACTGAGACCTGATATTTTAAGTGGTTTGTTTTTATTATATTTTATGTTGATAAAAAGAAAATCTTTAATAATTTTAATAAGTATTCTATATATCCCTTTTTATTATGTATTTTGGTTTTATTTTGGATATTTAGGTATTTTAAAACTTTTTTTAAAAAAGTATAAAGATTTTATACTTCTTTTTGTTTTAGGTGTGATAGGTTTAATTTTTCATCTAAGTTATGATTTTAATGGATATATTGATATCACTAAAAACATTTTAAACAACGACTTTTTATTACAAGGTCATTCTGTGCAAGAAAGTAGACCTTTTTTAATTTCTATGGAAATAAAAAACTCTCTAGGTAGTAATTTCCTATTAATTTTTTTATTAATCCTATCATATCTTATATATAATGTATTTAAACCTAAAAATAAAATAATAGAATTAATAATTCTTTTTATGCCACTAATATTTTTACAATTAAGATTTTATACTTTACTTTATCCTTTGATTCTTGTACTAATTTTAAATCTTTTACATAAATTTTATACATTGATATATGAGCATAATTTAAATTATGCAATCAGTTATATTATTAATTTAATAAAAGAAAAATCTTATTTTGGGAATATTAATAAAAAATGGCTCAAAATTATCTCAATTTCTATTATTATATTAGTGATATTACTTTCTTTTACAAATAAAATAATTTCTTATAAGAAATATCAAAAAGAAATAAATAATTTAAATTTCATTATAGAAGATGAGTTTAAAAATAAAAGAATTCTTTACACTATAATGGATACATCATTATATGTTAGTATATATAAAAATCCAACATCAAAATATATTCCAAGCTGTTCTCTTGGTTGGATTGATTATAAAAATCAAAATTATAAAAATACCTATTTTAATCTTTTAACAAATTCAGAAAATATTACGCAAAAAGAGTTTTTTGATTTTGTTGATTTTAATAAGATTGAGATAATAATAATTTCTAGACTTTCAAACAATTTAGTTATAAATAATGAAAATATAACAAAAATTGGATATAAATTTCATAAATTATACAAAAATTATTTGATTTTTATAAAAAAATAAAGTTTTTCTAAGTTATAATGATATCAAAGTTTAATTATAGGAGCTTCAAAATGTTTAATTTCTTAAAAAGAAAGTTAAAATCTCAAAAAGGTGCAATGGATAAAATCCTTGTTACATTATTACTTGTTGTTATTGGTGTAGGTTTAGTTGTTGGTCTTCAAACTTGGATTGGTGATCAAAAAAATACATTACAAAAGTCTGCTAATGGTGCAATCACTAATGCAACTACAAATATGTAGTAAAATAAGAGGTTAGAACCTCTTATTTTAAGGTTTTAAATGAAATTTTTAATTAGATTAAAATCTCAAAAAGGTGCTATGGATAAAATCATAGTTACTCTACTCCTTGTAGTTATTAGTGTTATTGGTATTATTGGTATAGAACAATGGTCCAGCTCTAAAAAAAATGAGACATTAGATAAAGCAAATACTACTATTACAAACGTTCTAACTGAAATTAATTCAAATAATTAAATGATAACATCATTATCATTTTATATATTCTCTATAATTATCTCTTATATAGATTGTAAAAAAAGATTAATCCCAAATACACTTTTGATAGCACTTTCAATAATGTTATTAGTATTTGGATATTTTGAAAATAATTTAAATCTATATTCATTTTTTGTTTTATTATTAATTTTTATTTTTTTTGTTATAATATTATTTGTGTTTCCAAAAATGATTTTGGGTGGTGGAGATATAAAATATTTTATGGTAGTTGCCATTTACTTACAACCTTTATATTTCCCTATTTTTTTATTATTTTGTGGTATATTTCAGATGATTTTGTTGTTATTTTTTCAAAAAATAAAAAGAAGACGTACTGCACCTATGGCTCCTGCGATACTTTTAGCAGTCTTTTTTACAGAAATAGTTGAAATTAGTGGAATATATCCTTAGATAATCCTATTAGTTAATAAGAAGGAGTTAACTATGAAAAAAGCTATGTTAGAGCAGATAATGCTTGGCTTTTTACTTCTTACAACATTTACTTTATTTGTTGCTACTGTTTATGATGAAAAAAATACTAGAGATAGAATATATGATTTAAAACAAATAGCAAAAGAGGCTTCTATAGCTATGGCAAGATACTATGAGCAACAAATAGATATGTGTACAGCAGAAGCTATAGCAATTGACATTTTAAGTCAAACACCTACAGGAAGATACCTTTTAAATAACAATCTTATATCTTTTCAATGGAAAAATATAACTCCAGATTATAACAATGATGGAATAGGAGATGATAGAAATCCTGATCAAGTGACAACAACAATTAGGTCACACCCATATTCTACTTTTTGGTATAAATTTTTTGGCTTAAAAAAATTTCAAATTGGAACTATAACTGATACTGAATTTGTAAATACTCCTAGAACCGTTGATATCTGGTATGGTGGAGAATCTGCAGGATATACCAATATGATTGGAACTTATGAGCTAGATGAAAATAATTGTGTTACAAATACAAGATTGATTTTAGCTAATTCTGATGATTATTCTAAAATTGGTCAAAAAATAGGAAGTACCATACAATCACCTCCTACTTATGTATTTTTAATGCCAGATGGTTTTAGTAAATTTAAAAATCGAGGGTATACTCCTGGAGATAATGATATATTAAATTTATCAAACCATTGTTTTGGAGCAAAAAATCAACCAACAATATCAATTGGTGGAACTACATTAAAAAGTGATGGTAGAATATATTTTGAACAAACTGAACTAAATAGTGATAACTATGAACATATACAAATTATTCCTAATAACTTATGGGATCATTATAATGATTTTGTAAATGGCAAAGGTGATTTCAAAGGGAATGGAGCAAAAACATATAATGACTTTTTAGATTATTGTAAAACAAGTCAATTTACTGATTATAAAATTGAAATAAACAATGATGGAAAAGATGAAAATGATATCATCGATTGCAAAACAGATATAAATGATGAATATCAATATGCTATGGAAGATTTAGACAATGGTGGGGATAAAGATTTTAATGATATATTTTTAAATACAACAAGAGTAATACCTGATTCATTAATTGATTTTGATACAGATGAAAATGGAAATATCTCCCTTACTTGTAATGACAATGATAAACCAATAGTAAGTCTTCAAGTATGTCCTGCCACAATAGATGAAGATACTAATTTAACTATTACATATAGTTCATCTGACTCTAATGGAACAGTTGTTTCAACTGATTCTTCAGCGAACCACGGATCAACAGTAAAAAGTGGTGATGCTTCAAATGGAACTATAGAATATACACCTGAAGCTAACTTTTTTGGGGAAGATACTATTACAGTTCAATCAACTGATAATTCAAGTGGAAGTGGCTATGGATATTGTGTTGTTAATGTATTAGAAGTAAATGATCCTCCGGTAATTTCAGGTTCACCTCTTACAACTATTAATATAAATCAAACATATAGTTTTACTCCAACAGCTTCAGATCCGGATAATGATCCATTAACATTTAGTATTGAAAATAAACCTCAATGGGCAGTATTTAGCTCATCAACAGGAGCACTTACAGGTACACCATCTGATTCTGATGTTGGTACATATGCAAATATTACTATTACAGTATCTGATGGAAGAGGCGGTTCTGATTCATTAACATTTAATATTGAAGTTGTAAGTGATAACTTACCACCTGTAGTTGTTACTCCAATTCCAGACCATGAAACACAAGAAAATGAACTATATACATATGATGTAAGTTCACATTTTAGTGATCCTAACGGGGATACATTGACATTCTCAATTGTTGGTGCTACATATGTTAATTATATAAACCCAACGTCTGGTATTATTAGTGTAAATATTCCAGACAATACAGTAGGTGAAAGTATATCAATAACAATTATGGCTACGGATCCAGATGGCCTTAGTGTAACAGACACATATATATTAACTATTACGGATAATAATTACCCATTTTTCTTACACACTTTTGATAGTGATAATGAAGGATGGAATGGTGATGCAAAAGTAGATTGGATAAATGATAATGGTGAAGGTAAATTAAAACTTACTACAACAAAAAAGAAAAAAGAGAGAGAAGCTAGTCATATCTTTAACTTTACAAATAAATATAAATTTAGAAAGGTAAAAGTTGAATTTGATATGGAATATTCTGGTGGATGGGACACATCCGGTAACTCTCAAGACTTTTTTTATGTTGATTTAAATAATGACCGAATTATAAAAGAGTCTCCAGGGGAAAATGAAGGTTCGAAAAAATATGTATTTACTGCTGTAACTGATGCAAGTGGTAATATAAAAGTATCTTTAGGACTTGATGTAACAAGTGATAGTGAAATTGTAAAGATTGATAATGTTAAAGTATCAATAATAAAATAAACTTAAAATAAGATGCCTCGAAATAATATAAAAAGTGTTTTCCGAGGCATTTTTTAATATATCTTTATTTTAAAATGTTATAATTAAATTATTTTATACCTCTAAGTATAAAGTTGAAGGATAAAAATGGATTATAAGACATACCAGACATATACAGATATTCAAAGTGCTTTAAATATCCGACAAGAAAATGTAATTGAAATTTTAAACCTTTTTGTTCTAATCTCCAATATCGGTAAATTAACTTTCCTAAAATATGATTTTAAATTCAATAACTTTGTTTATAACTTTACCATTGATGGTCATAATATGATTGATGATGATATACATTTTATGAATAATAAATATTCTATTATTTTAAAAGAAGGAGATATTATTTATGGAAAAATTACATTTAATAAAAGAATTTGGTATAGACAAGTTTTAAAAGATTTACTAAAGAAAGTAAAAGTTTCATTAAGAAATATTTTCGAGATAGAGAAAGATTTATTATCACAAAATACTCCACTAAATATTTATATAATAACTGATAAAAGTACAATTAAGTTTGCCAATAAATTACAAACAAATTTAGACATTTTATTAAATGCTGAAATCACTATACTTCATGATATTACTAGAATTACAGATAAACTAAATGCTAAAAACTCTAAAAATATTATTATTTATACTGTACAAAATGATGAATTAATAAATGATGATAAAGAAATAATCAATAACTTTAATGAATTTGTAATTGTTATTGGACCTAATGACCATAATTTATCTTTACTTTGTGGACAACTTAATATTCATAGTTATGTTTCAATTAGTGATTTTTCACCAGAACATGTAAAAAATCTAATTTTAGATACAAAACATAAACTTATAAATAAAAATAAATTAGATAATAAGATTTTTGCAATTACTGGTATTTCAGGTGGGATAGGAACAACAACTGTATCTATGAATGTAGCAGATATACTAGCACAACAATCTCCAAATAAAAATATTTTATATGTTGATTTATCAACAACAAAAGCAATTAGTAATCTATTTTTATCACAAAATCCTGTACCAAATCATTCTATTATTGATTTAGTGAATTTTGGAGATTTTAATATTCAAAAAAATCTTGATGTTGGCTTGGTAAAAATTAGAGAAAATTTTTATGCAATCAATGGGATACAAAAACATATTGATAGAGATATTTTAGAAAAAGATGTTTTTATAGAAAAACTCCTAGACTATATTTTAAAAGCTAGCGAATATTTTAATGTAATTATAATTGACACAGGGGCAGCAGATGCTTCATCTTTAAAAAGTACAATTTATGATTTAGTAAATGAAATTTGGATTTTAACAGAGATGACCTTGCCTCATGTTTCAAAATTAAAAACATTTTATTCATTGATGAAAAGGGCTGGATTAAAAGATAAAGTTAATTTCATAGTAAATAGGGTTAATTCATTAAATGAGATTTCATCATCAGATTTTGATTCAATTATGAATACAAGTGCAAAAGATGAAAGATTAGTTTATCTAAAAATTCCAAATGACTATGAAACACTTGGTAAATGCTGGAACTATTGTGAACTAGCAACCCAAGTATCGGCAAGCTCTCCATTTGTTAAAACTATTGAAGAGATATTAAAACAAAAAGAGTTGATTGGTGAAATTAAACATAAAGCTAAAGTTAAAAAAAGTCTATTTTCATTTTTAAGTAAGGAATAATATTGAGAAACTTAAGAAATCTAATAGCTGAAGAAGAACAAAAAAAAGAGATAAAAAAACAATCTTTCTCTTCACTAGAAGAAGAGCAAGAAGAGGCAGCAAATGACCTTATTACTATAAAAAAGATTGAACAATTAAAACAAAAAACAAAAAATGTAGGTTTAAAATTTCCACAAATTTATATGGATGAAAAACTTTTAGAGCTAACATATGAAATCAATGACACATTTATGTTAAATCTAAAGTCAGATAAAAAAATCACAAGAGAATCACTTGAAGAGGTTCTTCCAGAATTTATACTCTCATTTAAACAAACAAAAAACCTTACAAAAGAGATTTTAGATGATATAAAAGAGTTTATTATAAATAATGTTATTGGATATGGACCTATTACTGCTTTATTTAATATTGCAAAAGATGGTTTAAATGACGTTATTGTAAATACAAAAGATTATATTGATATTATTTACCAAGGTAAAACTATAGAGACTCCTTTTACATTTAGAAGTGAAGAAGAGTTAAGAAAAGTAATAGATAAGATGCTTGCTGAAAATAATAGAAAAATTGATGAAGCCCACCCTATTATGTCTAGTAAGTTAAAAGATGGTTCCAGGGTAGAGGTTCAAATACCTCCTATTGCAGCTAATGATGGTAGCTGTATTACTATAAGAAAGTTTAATGATTTGCCATTATTATTAGAGTTTTTATTAGATTCTGGGCAAATGGATTATAAAATGGCTTACTTTTTATTAAAAGTTGCAAAAGGTAAATGTAATATTATTGTTTCTGGTGGTACATCAAGTGGTAAAACAACTTTTTTAAATGCAATGACTAGATTTATTGATGAAAATGAACAATTAATGGTTATTGAAGATACAAAAGAGATGCAACCTCAAATGCCTTGTCACTCAATAAGACAATATGAAGCAAGAATGGCTAATGAAGAGGGTAAAGGTGCTATTACACTTGACTTTTTATTACGTTCTGCACTTAGATCTTCACCAAGAAGAATTGTTGTTGGTGAGTGTAGAGGTGGTGAGATTGTAGTTATGTTAAATGCTATGAATACTGGACACCCTGGTTCTATGACAACAGTTCACGCTGATAATACAAAAGAGGCTTTAGTAAGAATTGAAAATATGTATTTGGAGGCTAGACCAACTGCTAGTATTAATTTTATTAGAGCACAAATAGTTTCTGCTATTGATATAATTGTTCAATTAGTAAGATTCCCTGATGGTTCAAGAAAATTAATCACAATTTCAGAAGTTGAAAAAAGAATTGAAGACAATGCTGTAATTTCACTTAACAATATTTTTGAATTTAAAAGAGATACTACTGATATGTCAAAAACTAGAGGTAGCTTTGAAGTAGTTTCAACTCCTAGTAGAACAGTTGCTCAAATGAATATGTTTGGAGTTGATATTGATATGTCAATATTTAACAAAGAGTTTGAAATGCCAAAATCTATGTTAATTGAAGAGTTAGAAAAAGATCTACCTGATAAAATGTGTGGATGGAAAAACAATTTTATGGATATTTTTTTAGAAAAAGATCCACAACTTTTCCATAAATGGCCACATTTCCAAAAAGTAAATAAGTAGTAATATGAATAATACAGTCATAATATTAATATTTGTAATTCCTATACTAACCGTATTAGTAATCTCATTAGGATATAAATACTATTATGAATTAAATAGAAAAAATAAAATTAAAGAATTATTAAAAAAAGATAATGTAGAAATTTTAGATGATAAGAAACAAAAAAGGTTTAGTAAGAAAGAAAGAAATTGGTTAGGTAAAAAATTAGCTTATGCTGGTTTCCCTCAACAATATTCAGAAATAGTTTTTATTTTTATATCTATTATGTTTGGTCTTTTAGCAGGTATTTTTGTTAATTTTGTAATTCCAAATCCACTTGTTTTTGTTTTAAGCTCTTTAGCTTTTTGTTTTTTCCCATTATTAGTCTTAAAAAAGATTATTGATGGAAGACTTGAAGAGTTTAATTTTGGACTTAAAGTTATCATTGATAAAGTTACAAGTATGATGAAAAGTGGTGTAGGATTTGAACAAGCATTAAAAAAAGCTGTTGTAACATCTAGATCTAAACTTACAAAAGAAACTTTTGAAATTTATTTAAATGAAAAAGATATATTAGGAGAAGATAAAGCTTTTCAAAAAATGTTTACAGTTGTAGAATCAAAAGAGCTTAGAATATTCTATTTAACTGTTTCAATAGGTAGACAATCAGGTGGTAAATTTTCAAATACCTTAGAAAAGCTAAGAAAAGCCTTGCATGCACAAGGTGAGATAAAACAAGAGATTATATCATCAACAAAAGAGATAAAAGTTGGAAGTTATATGATTATTGGACTTGTTCTTTTTATTTATAAGATGTTAAATAGTTCTTTAGATGGAGTACTTGATGAACATTTCTTTGGTTCAAGTGAAGGACAGATTCAAATGTTTTTTATAATCTGTTGGGTAACTTTTGGTTTATTTGTTAATAGTATGCTATCAAAGATTAAAGGCTAATAATGAGTGCAATATATTTTCTACCTATATTTATAGTTGTAATTGGTATAATGCTTTGGTATTTTTACGATACAAGGGGTAATAAGAAAAAAATCATCTTATTATCCAAACTTGATGCATTAGCAATAATCGACCAACAAAAAAATGTCAAAAGTAAAAAAGAAACTGAAAGTTCAACTGATTTAAATCTACAATTAATCCAAGCAGGATTAACTAAAAAAGAGTACAATGAAGGAAAATTGGTTTTTGCACTTATTGGAATTGTAATTGGTATTTCATTTCCAGTATTTTTTTCAACTAATGTTGGAATAATAGGTGTAATTGTAGGCTTACTTGCAATTATATTTGGAGGTAAAATGTATATCTCTATCTCTAAATCAGAAAGAACTGATAAAATCAACAATGACTTAGGTGTATTTTTAGATTTAATTAATGTAATATTAGAAGCTGGTGGAGGATTGAAAAATGCTTTCTTTACAGTTTCAACAAGAGCACATGGAATTATAGATGAAGAATTATTAAAAGAAATTGCCATATTAGAATATGAAATGACAAATTATTCAACAAAAAAAGCATATGAAAACTTAAAAAAAAGAGTTGATTCTGATGATATTTCAAAAATCGTAGATTTTTTAATATTAAGTGAAGAAGCTGGGATTGGTGTAAAAAATATCTTCTCTGCACAAAGTGATGAGATGAGACAAGAGAAATTTTATAAAGTAAAAGGTAAAGTAAATACTTTAAATATGTATTTAATGTTGGTGATTTTTATTTTTGTAATACCTGCTTTAGGAGCATTTATTGTTTTTCCTATGATGGCAGGAAGACTAGATTTTGGTATGTAAAGGAACAATATGAAGTTTGATAAACAGTTAGCTGTAATTTTAATTTTAATATCACTATTGCTTTCAGCAATTGGTATATCTTTTTATTTTTACAATAAAAATGAAGAGACAAAAAAAGAAAATAGTCAACAAGTTAGGATATTTGTTGCAAATGAAAATATTAAACAAAATACATTAATTGAAGAGAAACACTTAAAAGAGATAACTGTAGCTAAACAGTATGTATTAACTAGACCTTTGATTAAACAAGAGATTTTAAATAAATATGCTGTTGAGAATATCTATAAAAATGAGCATTTTCTAAAAGAAAAATTATCTGTTACTCCATTAGTTAAACGTGAAATAAGTAAAATATTAGATTACGATTATTCTAGTTACAATATGGCTTTTAAATTGTTTCAAAATCCAAATTATTCTTTAAAACCAAATGATATTATTAAAATAATCTCTGTATATCCTACAGGAGATAATAAAGACTACAAAGTAAGATATGTTGCAAAGAATATTAGAATCTTAGGTTTCTTAAGTGATGGTAGAGAGATTGAAAAAGCAATATATAAGAAAAAAATCAAAAGACTTGAAAGAAAACAAGAGATTGAAGAAGTTATTGATGTAAAATCAGATGAACTTATTTTAGATATAAAAGAGAATGTTTTATTATCACTTATTAATGACTTTAATAAAGGTAATCAATTGTGGATGGTAAAATCTAAAATAGAAAAAGAAAATGATGCTAAGAAATTATCTAAAGATGATAAAAAACAATTAACAAATGGTACAAAAATAAATAAACCTTTAACTCCTAAAAAAGTTTATTATCCAGTTAAATGGTATCAACCAGAAACAACATATGAAACTAAAGTTGGAACAATCACTTATGCGGATAATATTGAGAAAAGTGCCTCAAAAAGTGTAAAAATAGAGTCTCAATTCCAAAAAGAGTGTAAAAAAACTGATAAATTATTATTGGTTACTTCAAATACAGTTTATCTAAGAAAAGCACCATCAATAAGAGCAAAAATTAAAAAAAGAATTAATAAAAATTATGTTTTACCTTATGTTTCTGTATCAAAAATCAATCCAAATTGGTTTATGATTTGCGATGAATCGTATGTACAGAAAAAAGATGTAAGAGAAATTAGTTTTGATGAATATAAAAGGTTAAAATAGTTTATGAAAAAAACAACAATGAAAAAAGCTGCCATTGAAAATATTTTTATTTGGATGGTATTATTTGTAGGCTTTGCTACTTTATTCTTTTTTGTAATAGATTATGCCACAGTATTACGTGTTAGAGACAATATGAATGCTATATCTGATTATGGAGCAAACTATGTTGGTGTAAATGGGATTGGAGATGATTTAACAACTCAGATCAATGCAATGAGATCAAATAGTATTGTACAACTTAATCCAAGTCAAGCTGATACATCAGTAATATGTATTCCAAATGCTAATAATCAATATAAAGTAATATTTATTACACAAACAACAAATAATTCATTTAAATTTTATGAAAATAAATTAATTACATCAAGAGCAGTTTTCAATCAAAGTAGTAGTGACACTATTACTTGTACACTAAATATAACTCTAAATTAGGAGAGAAAAATGAAGTTTTTTAAGTTTAAAATTGTTTTTTTATTTTTTATATCAATATTAAGTCTAAATGCTTATGATATAAATGATAAAGTTATCTATCAAAAAGATTTTGAAAATAAAACAATATATTTACCTATTAATAATTATAGAACACTTGTATTTGATGATAGAATAAAAAATATTCAGCTAACAAATAGTGAAAATATCACAGCTGAATTTATCGATAGCAAAAATGCACCACTAAGAATGTTAAAAGTTCTTGGGAAAAATATTGGTAGTGAAAGTGCTGTTGTAATTTTAGAAAATAATGAACTTATTCAAATAAACTTTAGTATTATGAAAAATCTTGATAATATTATTACTATTGTAAAATCTACTTATCCTAATTTAATTATTCAACAAGCAAATGATACAATTATTTTAAAAGGTCATGTAAAAAATTATAGGGAAAAAGATACTGTAATAGATATCTTTAAAAAAGCTGGTGTAGAAGTTGAAAAACAACTTGTTGATATGATTGAAACATCAACTCCCTCAAAAATGATTAAAATAAAACTTTATGCTGTTGAAATTAATAATGATGAAGGGATGGATATAAAAAATAACTGGACTTTGTCAAGAAACAATTATTACCAGGCTACTGATGCAGATACAGGTTTATTGTATAATGCGCCAATTGATGGAAGTAGCTTTGATGAAGTAAATGCACAAAGAAATTTAAATCTTGATGATGCATTAAAAGGTATTATTACAAGTGCTGTTTCATTAAGTGGTGGTCTAACTGGTGCTGCAAACTATCTTGGGAAATATTTTAATACTTCTTTAGTTTTACAATATCTTTCTTCAGAAGGAGTTGCAAATGTATTAGATGAAACTACTTTAGTTACATTAGAAAATAAAAATGCGACATTTCATGCTGGTGGTACTATTATGATTAAAGTTCAAACTACTACAGCAGAAGGTTTACCAACATCTACTATCGAACCAATAGATTATGGTTTACAATTAGAATTTAAAGCAAAAAATATTATGAATGATGAGTTCATTGATTTAGAAATAGATACTAAATCAACAGATATAGACTGGAATAATACCGATGCAGCAGAAGGTTTATATAGTTTTATTGAAAAGAAACTAAAAACTAATGTATTAGCACAAAATGGCCATACTATAGTACTTGGTGGATTAATAAATAATGAAAACTCTAATACTGTCGATAAAATACCATTATTAGGTGATATTCCTGTTTTAGGGAAATTATTTACAAGTACAGCTTTTAATGAAGGTAAAAGTGAATTAGTATTTTTCGTTACACCTATTATTGTTGACCCTTCTAATAACAATCAAGATAAATTTCTTCAAAAAACTAGAAAAAAAGTTTTAGATACATCTAAATATAAAGATAGTATTTTCTTTAGTGATGATAAAAATGCAGAAGATACTGAAGATACTGAAAAAGAAACTACTGAAGTAAAAAAAGATACTAAAAAAGTTCCAACACATAAAGAGGTAGTTGATAGCTTATATGGTAAATAAAATCTATTTAGATTTTATTTACTAATTGATTAGGTAATAAACCTAAACTTTCCTCTACTAAATTTGTATCTCCATGTTGAATAAAATTATCTTCATATTCAAAAGAAGTGATTTTTACGTTTGTGATTTTTTTATTATTCAAAAATTCTAAAATTGCACTTGCAACTCCACCTTGTTTTTGAGAATCAGAAAAAATATACCAATTATCATATTTTGTTGATAACTCTTCTAAAAGTTTTTCATCAAGTGGTTTCACAAATCTTAAATCAACAATTGAGATATCTTCATTATGTAGTTTTTCAGTTTCATAAGCTCTATTAACTCCAGCACCATAGCCTATAAAAAGTTTATTTGAACTACCCTCTTTTAAAACTTCTGCTTTTCCTAAAGAAAAAACTGATGGGGCAAATTCTAATTGATTAAAAGAACCTCTTGGGTATCTAATAGCACATGGAGATGTTGCTTCATATCCAAACTCTAAGGCATATTTTAAAGTTTCTTCATCTCTGGGTGCACATAAAATCATATTTGGAATAAATCTCAAATATGAAATATCAAAAGCCCCTTGATGCGTTTCACCATCATTTCCTACAATACCTGCTCTATCAATTGCAAAAACAACAGGTAAATTCATCAAACATACATCATGTATAATTTGATCATAACCTCTTTGTAAAAAGGTTGAGTAAATTGTAATAAATGGTTTAAAACCTTCTTTTGCCATAGCTGCCATAGAAGTTACTGCATGTTGTTCTGCAATTGCTACATCCCAAAATCTAGAAGGAAACTCCTTCATCAATTTATCTATTCCCGTTCCACTTGGCATTGCAGCTGTCACACCAACAATATTATCATGTTTTCTTGCTAATTCTAAAAGTGCATCAGCAAATATTGCAGTTGCAGATTTTTTTGAAGATTTTTTTATAAACTCTCCATCATCTATATTAAAAGGCCCTACTCCATGCCATTTTTCATGTTGACCCTCTGCTATTTTATACCCTTTACCTTTTACTGTTTTAGCATGAACAATAACAGGTTTTTTCATATCTTTTGCTATCTCTAAAGTTTCTATTATCTCTTCTAAATTATGTCCATCTATTGGTCCTATATAATCTATTCCCATCTCTTCAAAGATAATACCAGGAGTGATAAGTTTAATACTCTCTTCTATCTTTTTGGCTATATATGTAGCCCCATTAGGTAGATGTTGTATTATATTTCTATCAACTCTTTCTTTAAAACCTTGATAAAATTTTCCAGCTAATATTTTAGATAGATATTTAGAAATAGAACCTATAGGTTTTGCAATAGACATCTCGTTGTCATTTAAGATAATTACAACAGGATATTTTCTATCACCTAATTCATTTAAAGCTTCATAAACCATTCCAGCAGTCATAGAACCATCACCAATCATCACTACAGGTGTTCTATCCTCACCTTTTAGTTTTATAGCCTTTGCAGCACCTACAGCTAAGGATATTGATGTAGAACTATGTCCAGCAATAAAATAGTCAGCATCAGACTCTTTTGGTTTTGTAAAACCACTAAGTCCCTCAAACTGTCTAATAGTTTCAAACTCTTCCCATCTACCATTTATCAATTTATGTGCATAACATTGATGTGATACGTCATATATAAAAGGATCTTTAGTCACATCAAATACTTTATGCATGGCTACAGTTAGTTCAACAGCACCAAGAGTAGATGAGAAGTGTCCACCTTTTCTTGAAACTACATCAATTATTCGTTCTCGAATATCTGAACAGATTTGTTCTAGTTCCTTTAGGTTTTTAGCTTTAATTTCCATAATTTCTTATAGGTTCTCTTGTTTTTTTAGCTCTTCTAACACTTCATCTAATACTTGAAAAACTTTTGTATTTTGTGTATTTGTTCCTATTGTTATTCTAATAGCATTTACTCCATAGCCAGTTAAATCTCTAACTATTATTCCTCTTTCAAGTAAACTTTGAGCTACCTCAGAAGAGATAAATTTATTGTCAAATTTAAGTGTGATAAAATTTGTATAACTATTAATATAAGAGAATCCTTTTTGTTTTGCATACTCTTCATATCTTTTCATTTCACTAAAATTCAATTCAATACATTTAGATACAAACTCTTCATCTTTTAATGCTTCAATAGCTGCAGCTAAACTTAATGTTGTGATATTAAATGGTGGTCTTAATTTATACATAGTTTTTATAACACTCTCTTGTGCAATACCATATCCAACTCTCATTCCACCTAAAGCATAAGCTTTTGAAAATGTCCCAAGATAAATAGCATTTGGAAAATGTTCAATTAAATCACTTGGTTCAATATGTTTTTTACTATCTTTATATGAAGCATACTCTTGATAAGCTCCATCAACTACAATTAGTGTATTTTTATCAACTTTTGAAAGAAACTCATATACATCATCTCTATCTAAACACTCACCCAAAGGATTATTTGGCAAACATAAAAATATAATATCAGCACCCTCTTTTTTATAAATCTCTTCAAATTCAGCTAAGTTATGTTCATCATCTTGAGTTTTTAAAATTTTACAACCTGTTTGTCTTCCATAAATCTCATACATAGCAAAAGTTGTTTTACTCATCAAAATTTTTGAATTTTCATTACATTTAGCTTTTATAACAAAATCAAGGATTTGATCACTACCTGAACCAATAACAATGTTTGAACTAGTAACGTTATATTTTGAAGCCAATCCTTCTTTCAACTCATACATTGAATCATCAGGATACATAAACATATTTTTTGATAATTCTTGAATTTTTTTATAAACTTTTGGAGAAGTTCCATATGGATTTTCATTTGAAGCTAATTTAATAATATCTTTTGTATCAACACCATACTCTCTAACAACAAGTTCAATTGGCTTACCAGCTTCATAAATTTTACAATTATCTAATACTTTATTAAATTCCATTATTTTTCCTTAAAAATAGTCCCATTTTAAAGACTATTAATCAAACTTCTTTTGACAAGATAGTAATACTACCTTTAAAGAAACCTACATCTACTTTATTAAAAGTAGCCCCCCAACTAAATATCTTCTACTTCTTTTACATATGAGCCTAAAAATTTAATACTATCTTTATGTTTTTCAAAGATATTTTTTACATTTTCATCATCTTTATGGCCCTCAAAATCAATAAAAAATATTGAAACCCCTTCAACAATATGTGATTTGATTTTTGTTAAGTTTATACCTGCTTTATCAAAATCAGTCAGAAAATCAACTAAGGTTCCAGGTGTATTTGGTAACTTAACTAAAATTGATGTTTTATCATGTCCTGACTGAGCATTTTCAAAATCACTAATTATAAAAAATCTTGTTTTATTATTATCTTTATCTTCTATATTTTCAAATAATATAGGAAGATTATTTATTTTTGCTCCTACATGTGGACAGATTGCTGCTGCACCTGGTTCATCTAAAGCTAATTTAGCAGCTTTAGTAGTAGAATCAACCAATACATGTTCTACTTCATCAAGACCAAAATTTTGTAAAAATCTACTACATTGTTCAAAAGCAATATCTTTTGAATATATTTTTTTTATATCAGTAACTTTATCACAAGTAGTTGCCAAGGTATGATGAATATTTAATACAACTTCAGCAATAATTTTTAGATTATATGTAGTTAAACAACTTATAGTATCACTTACAATACCATTTGAAGAGTTTTCAATAGGTACAACCCCATATTTTGCTTTTTTTGTACTAACTTCTCTAAATATACCTTTTATTGAGCCAATAGACAAATATGAACTCATAGCTCCAAATCTAACTTCTGCTGCTTGATGAGTAAAACTTCCTTCTGGACCTAAATATGCTATATTTTCAGGTAATTCAAGATTTCTTGAGATTGCAAAGATTTCTAAAAATAAAGCTTCTATTGCACTTCTATTTAATTTACCTTTGTTTAATTTCTCAAGTCTATCTATAATTGCTTTTTCCCTTTCAGGTCTATAAATAGCACCACCACTTTTTGCTTTTAAAACTCCAACTTCATGAACTAAGTCCATTCTATCATTTAAAAGTTCTAAAAGTTGATTATCAATAGCATCTAGTTTTTCTCTAATTTTTTCTAAACCAGCTTCACTCATATTTTATCCTCTTTCAGAAGTTTTAATACATCACTCATATCTTCACATATAAAATTTGGCATCTCATTTTTATGTAAAGAGTTTTCTATTTCACTTCTTTTTTTTACTTTTCCACTCAAAACTAAGCAACTTTTCATCCCTAAATCTTGAGCCCCTAATAGATCGCCTATCATATCATCACTTATGATTGTTATATCTTTAAAATCAACATTAATTATATCTCTTGCTTCTTCAAAAAAGTTTAGACTAGGCTTTCCTACAATTTGATACTCTTTATTAACTGCATATTTTACCATATTCATTATTGCACCAACACCAGGGTATCTTTTACCATCTTTGTTATATGTTGATGTATTATGCATCCCTATCAAAGTATCACATCTTAAAGCTACTTCAATCATATTTGCATAATCCTCATTTGTATACTCTTTTTTTACAGATACAACTAAAGCTTCAGCTTCATCAAAATTGATTTCATATCCCATTTTTACAATTAATTCTAAAAAAGATTCTTGCCCAAATGCTGCAACTTTTTTTACTTTTAAAATATCTTTTAAGATATAAAAAGGGTCAATATAGTTTTTTATATTAAGCCCTTTATCTCTTAAATCTTTTAAAAAAAGTTCACTATCATGTTTCGTATTATTTGTAATAACAACATATGGAATATCATTATCATTAAGATAATCTATAAACTCACAAGCACCTTTTATTGGTAACTTTTGAACATCATCTATTAATGTACCTTGTACATCTATAAAAAAAGCCTTTTTCATAGACTATTTTATAAACTCCTCTTCTAATGCAATTATATCTTCAAAAACTTCTCTTTTTCTAATAAGTCTATCTTGTCCATCTTCAATAGCAACCTCTGCTACTTTTCCTCTAGTATTATAGTTACTAGCCATTGTAAAACAATAAGCTCCAGCTGAATATATAGCAACTAAATCATTATGTTGAGTTTTAGGAAGTTCTATATTTTTACCAAAGAAATCTCCACTTTCACATACTGGACCAACAAGATTGCAAGAACTAAACTCTTTATTGTCATTTAAAACTTCTATTCTATGATAAGCATTATATAAACTTGGTCTAATCAAATCATTCATAGCTCCATCAACTATCACAAATCTTTTTTCA
The DNA here is from genome assembly GCA_003252105.1 of Arcobacter sp. Lineage (GTDB taxonomy): Bacteria > Campylobacterota > Campylobacteria > Campylobacterales > Arcobacteraceae > Halarcobacter. The sequence continues at coordinate 25,715 of QKDL01000005.1, read as the reverse complement.
CCATTTACTTTTTCATATAATACTTTAGTTAAAAAAGTACCACAATTTCCAACCAAAAATCTTCCTGGTTCACAAACTATTGTAATATCAAGACCAAACATACACTCTAAAACTGACTGAGCATATTCATTTGTATCAATAAGTTTTTCATTATCATATACTATACCTAATCCACCGCCAATATCCATAAAAGAAAGCTCTATATTAATAGCTTTTAGATTTCTAACTAAATCAGCAACTATTTTTACTGATTCTTTGATTGGATCTAATTGTGTTAATTGAGAACCAATATGACAATGGATACCAACAGGATCTAAATGTTCAGAGTTTTTACACTGAATATACATCCTTTTTGCTGTATCAATATCAACACCAAATTTATTTTCATGTAAACCAGTTGAGATATATGGATGAGTTTGTGGATCAATATTTGGGTTAACTCTTATAGAGATTCTAGCAGTTTTACCTAACTCACGTGCAATTAACTCAACTCTTTGTAATTCTGCATCAGATTCAACATTTATCATCAAAATATCTAATTCTAAAGCAGTTCTAATCTCTTCATCAATCTTTCCAACACCAGAAAAAATGATTTTATAAGGAGCGATACCAACTTTGATAGCTCTTTTAACCTCACCAATAGAAACACAATCTGCCCCTGCACCAAGATTTGCTAGATGTTTAATAACACTTAAATTTGAATTTGCTTTTACAGCATAAGCCACTAAAGATTTTCTAGCTCTAAAAGCTGTTTTTAATTCGTTGTATTGATTTGTGATATGATTAAAATCATATAGATAAAGTGGTGTACCATATTTATTTGCTAATTCTTTAAAATTTAAACTCATTTTTTTCCTATACTTATAAAATCTTAATTTAAAATTTCACCAAATTTTAAATCAAAATTTCTTCTTTTATAAAATAAATAGTCAGAAAGTGTGAGATTTTGAGTGAAGTTCAAGGCGGAAAAATAGATTTAGGCAGGAGCTTACTTGAAGTAAGTAAGTGTCTAAATCTATTTTTTCAACGCAGAAATTCGCCAAAAGATTACGCTTTATGACTATTTATCCGTTCCATTCCATGCTATCGTTGGTCTTCCATTTTCATCAAAATTCACTGCTGGCATCCCCATAACATTAAATCCACTATCAACATAATGTATCTCACCAGTAACTGCACTACTTAAATCAGATAATAGATACATACCAGAATTACCAACTTCATCAATTGTCACATTTTTCTTTAATGGAGAGTGTGCTTCATTCCATTTAAGCATAAATCTAAAATCACCAATACCAGCAGCTGCTAAAGTTTTAATTGGTCCTGCACTAATTGCATTTACTCTACAACCATCTTTACCTAAATCTTCTGCTAAATATTTTGTAGTCATCTCTAATGCAGCTTTTGCTACTCCCATAAGGTTATAATTTGGGATATATTTAACTCCACCATAATATGAAAGTGTTAAAATTGAAGAGTTTTCTGACAATAAAGGTTTTAACTCTCTTGTAACTTCAATAAGTGAGTAAACTGAGATATCCATTGCAATATCAAATGCTTCTTTAGAAATATCATAAAATCTTCCAGAAAGTCCCTCTTTGGGAGCAAATGCAATTGAGTGAACAATAAAGTCAATTTGACCTAAATCTTTTTCTAAAGACTCTTTTAAAGCTTTAATCTCTTCTGGTTTACTTACATCACATGGATATACTAAATCAGCACTACCAAACTCAGCTGCAATTGGTTCAACTCTTTTTTTCAAAGAATCATTTAAATATGTAAATGCAATTTTTGCACCTTGTGCAGCACAAGCTTTAGCTATACCGTAAGCAATCGATTTATTGTTTGCAACTCCTAAAATTACACCTTTTTTACCTTCCATTAGCATCTTATAAATCCTTTGTATTTTCTATAATTTGTATAAAATCTTCAACTTTCCATGAAGCTGTTCCAATTAATGCCCCATCAACACCATCTAAAGAACAAATTTCTTGAACGTTGTCTACTTTTACACTTCCACCATATAATAGTGGTTTATTTATTTTTTCTTTTATTACTTTATGAACCGATATAATATCTTCAACAGTTGCAGTAACTCCTGTACCAATTGCCCATACTGGTTCATATGCTAAAATTAGATTATCATAATTTGTATCTATTCCAACAAATTGTTCATAGATATATTCCAAAGTTTTTTCTAACCCTTGTTCTTTTACCTCTAAAGGTTCACCAATACAATAAACAATTTTATATCCAAGATTAGAATAAAACTCATATTTTTTTGCAATACTCTCTTGAGTTTCTCCTAAAATATGTCTTCTTTCACTATGACCTATTAAAATCGTTTTAATATCAAATTCATCTAACTGACAAGTACCTATTTCACCTGTATAAGAACCACTTTGTACACCATAAGCATTTTGAACTCCAACTGTCAAATTTGAAACTGTTTCAAATTTATCTAAAGCGGTTGCAGTTGGGAAAACTAAAATCTCACTTGATATAGAATTACTTTTTAGAAATTCATCTATTTTTTTTACAAAACTTGCAGTAGTTGCTCTTGTATGATTGGTTTTAAAGTTACTTGCAATAATAGGCATTTTTACTCCTCAATAACTAGTGCTTTTACACCTGGTAGTATTTTTCCCTCTATTAATTCCAGTGAAGCTCCTCCACCAGTAGAGATAAATGTCATATCATCTTCATCCCCAGTTACTCTAACTAAGTCAGCAGTATCTCCCCCTCCAACAACTGTTGTTGCAAAAGATTGTGCAACGGTATTAGCTATTCTTGTACTACCTTTTGCAAATTTTTCCATCTCATAAACGCCCATTGGACCGTTCCATAAAATTGTATTTGCATCAGAAAGTGCTAATCTAAACATTTGTGCAGTTGCTGGACCTATATCAAGTCCCATCCAATTTTTTGGAATCTCTTGAACTGTCACAAGTTTTGCTATTGCTTCTGCATCAAAAGCTTCAGCTGCTACAACATCCACAGGGAGATAAAGTTTTACACCTAATTGTTTAGCTTCATCCATTATTTTTATAGCTTCTGGAATTAAATCATCTTCAACTAAAGATTTTCCAACTTCTAATCCTAAAGCTTTTAGGAATGTAAATGCCATCCCTCCACCAATTAAGATTTTGTCAACTTTTGTTATAAGATTATGCAAAACTTCTAGTTTTCCAGATACTTTAGATCCCCCAACAATTGATACAAAAGGTCTTTTTGGAGATTCTACTATATGATGAAAAAACTTAATCTCTTTTGCAAGTAAAAAACCTGCTGCTTTATGATTCATATCGAAATATTTTGTTATAGCTTCAACTGATGCATGAGCTCTATGAGATACTCCAAAAGCATCATTTACATATATCTCAGCCATTGATGCAAGTTTTTTAGCAAACTCTTCATCATTTTTAGTTTCACCAGCGTTATATCTTAGGTTTTCTAAAAGTAAAATCTCTCCTGGCTGTAGATTTTTTGCTAATTCTAAGGTGTCATCTTGAACAACATTTTTAGCCATCTTAATCTCTTGTTTTAAAAGAGTATGTAATCTTTTAGCAATTGGCTTCAAAGAATATTTTTCTTCAGCAGCTTCTGTTGGTCTACCAAAGTGTGAAGCTAAAATAATAGAACAATCTCTATCAATACAATATCTTATAGTATTTAAAGCACTTCTGATTCTTCTATCATCACTTATGTTATTATATTCATCCATAGGAACATTAAAGTCACATCTTATAAATACTTTTTTACCATCTATATCAATATTTTTAATCTCTTGTAATTTCATAAGCTTTTAATCCTTATTTATTCGACACATAAACTGCCATATCTACAAGTCTTGAAGAGTATCCCCATTCGTTGTCATACCATGTCATTACTTTTATCATATCTTCACCAATTACTTGTGTTAAATCACTTGCAATAATTGTTGAGTTTGTATTTCCAATTAAATCAGAAGATACCATCATATCATTATCAACAGCTACAATCCCTGCTAATTCTTTTGCTTTTGCTTCAAATAAAGCATTAACTTCTTCTTTAGAAGTTTTACCATTAACTACAAAGTTAACATCAACCATAGAAACATTTGGAGTTGGAACTCTTACACTTTGTCCATGTAGTTTACCATCTAATTGTGGCATAATTAGTTTCATTGCTTTTGCTGCTCCTGTTGTTGTAGGAATCATATTTTGAGCCCCTGCTCTTGCTCTTCTTTTATCTTTATTATGTTTTACATCTAAAATATTTTGGTCATTTGTATATGAGTGAATTGTAGTCATAAGACCTTTTTGGATTCCAAAAGCATCATCAATTATCTTTGCAACTGGACCTAAACAGTTTGTAGTACAAGAAGCATTTGAGATAATTGCTTGTCCTTCATAATCTTTTTCATTTACTCCCATTACAAAAGTTGGTGTATTATCTTTTGCTGGTGCACTCATTACAACTTTTTTAGCACCATTATCAATATGAATTTGACATTTTTCTTGAGTTAAATAAGCTCCTGTACACTCTAAAATAACTTCTGCTCCACACTCTTTAGTAAATGTTAACTCCCCTGCATCTCTTGTAGAATATAGTTTTGCATTAATTTTTCCCATTTTTAAAAAACCATTTTCTACTTTAACTTCCCCATCAAATGTTCCATGTACTGTATCATATTTTGTAATATATTCTAACATTTCTGGGCTTGCCGTATCATTTATCGCTACTAACTCAATATCTTCTCTTTGTTCAATTATTCTTGCAACACATCTACCTATTCGTCCAAACCCATTAATTGCAACTTTAACAGCCATTTTTACCCTTTTGTATATAATAATTTGGGGGATATTTTATCCAAAAATTGCTATAATATAAGTTAATCATATCTTTAAAGGAAATTAATAGGTGCAAATTGCTATTTTTGGGGGTAGTTTTGACCCACCTCATATAGGTCACCAAACAATTGCAAAAAAAATACTCAAAAAACTTGATGTAGATTTGTTAATTGTTGTACCTGCTTATTTAAACCCTTTAAAGGTTAAGTCTTTTCTAGATGCAAAAACTAGGTTTAAACTTTTAAAAAAACTTTTTAAAAATCAAAGTTTAATAAAAGTTTCAAAGTATGAAATAAAACAGGAAAGACCCGTATATTCTATTGAAACAATCGAATATATAATAAAAAAATATAAACCAACAAAGTTATATTTGGTTATAGGTGCTGACAATTACAAACATTTTAATCTTTGGAATGAACATGAAAAGATTAAAAGTTTAGTTGAGCTTGTTGTTGTTTCAAGAGATGGTTATAAACATCAAAAAGATGGTGTAAAAAGATTGAAAGTTGATATAAAAATAAGTTCAACACAACTTAGAAATACTTTTAATCTAAAATACATACCAAAAAAGATTAGAAAAGATATAAAAAAAATTTGGGAAGGTAGAGGAAAAATTGAATAAAAGATTAGAAAAAATTGTATCAATCTTAGATGATAAAAAAGCAGAAAATATTGAGGTTATAGATTTAACTTCAAAAGAGTATATTGTTGATTATGTAGTTATAGCAACTACACTTAACTCAAAACATGGATTTTCTCTTTTAAACCATTTAAAAACTGCATTAAAACCACTTGGTGAAGAGTTTTTAAGAGTTGATGATGATGATAATTGGACTATTATAGATTTAGGTGATATTTTTATTCACTTAATGAGTGAAAAATATAGAGAAAAATACACTATTGAAGAATTTTTAAGTGAGTTAGATAGTAAAAAGTAATACTACTTTTTACTATTTTTCTCCAGTAGTTGGTTTTCCAGTTAAAAGTTTATTATAATTACTAGCTGCATCTTTTGCTCCACCCATATATCCAGTTGATATTGCAATACCTACAACAATTACAAAAATAATTATAAACCACTTCATTACATAGACTCCTTTACCTTTATTCCCAATAAGTTTAATCCAACTTTGATACTCAGTGCACTTAAACTTAAAACCTTTAAATACTCTAATTCTTCATCAGAACCAACAATTTTATATTCATTATAAAATTTATGAATCGAAGATGCTAAAGAGTATAAATAATCTGTTATTTTTTGCATATCTCTTTTTGAAAATGCTTCATCTAATATTGAAGGTAACAATAAAGATTCATATACTAAATTTAAAGCATCATCATTTAACTTTTCATATGATATATCTATCACATCAGAAAAAGATTTTTCAGCTTTTTTAAATACTTGATTTATTCTTGCATATGCATAATTTATATAAAATACTGGGTTTGAACTATCTTGATTTTTCAATTTATCAATATCAAACTCCAAATGAGTATCACTTTTTTTAGTCAAAAATACAAATCTTAAAGCATCAGGTCCGATCTCTTCAACCACGTCTGACATTAAGATTACATTACCTGCTCTTTTACTCATTTTATATGGTTCTCCACCTTTTAGTAGTTGAACCATTTGAGATAATAAAACCTCTAATTTATCTGCACTATTCCCTAAAAACTCTATTGCTGCATGAACCCTTTTTATATATCCGTGGTGATCAGCTCCCCAAATATTTATATAATGGTCATAAGCTCTGTCAAATTTATTTTTATGATAGATGATATCACCAGCTAGATATGTTGGAATTCCATTTTCTCTAACAACTACTCTATCAGAGTCATCTCCATGTAGGGTTGATTTTAAGAAAAGTTTATCCTCTTTTGTATATAAAGAACCATTTTCCAGTAACACAGCTTTTGTTTCAAGCCATGCATCATATAAAGAAGCTTCTGAAATAAAATTATCAAACTCTATACCTAAATCTTTTAAGTCAGCTATGATTATCTTCATAACTATCTCTTTTGCAAAATCAGCCATTTCTCTAAATCTTGATTCATCATGAAATATTTCTGCTCCATGTGCATCATAGATTTTTTGTGCTATATCAACTAGATATTCACCTCTATAATATTTTTCAGGATATTCTACATCCTCTTTTAGTATAAAATCTCTTCCAGCCAAAGATACAGATAGACCTAACATATCCATCTGTGCACCAGCATCATTTACATAATACTCTGTTGTAATATCATAACCAATATGTCGTCCAACTCTTGCTAGCGTATCTCCAAGGATAGCACCTCTTGCATGACCAATATGTAAAGGTCCAGTTGGATTTGCACTTACATATTCCAAAAGAATTTTTTCTTTTTTCTCATCACTTTTTGCAAAATTATCATTTGCATTTAAAGCCTCTTTTGATAAGTTTTGTAAATAAACTTTTGAAAGTTTGAAGTTTATAAAACCTTTTATAGCTTCAACTTTTTCAAACATTTCACAATCTTCAAATTTAGATACTAACTCTTCTGCAATTATCATAGGAGATTTTCTTAACTCTTTTGCTAAAGAGAATGCAACAGGAGTTGCAAAATGTCCAAGTGCAATATCTTTGGGTTTTTCTAAAACTATTTGTGTCTGTAGAACTTTTTCAATAAAATCTTTTACTTGTTTCTGCAATATATAAATCCCTATACAGTTTTATTTTCGTTTTTTTCTTCTGTTTTTGTTTCAGCTTTTTTTTCTATCTCATCATTTTTATCTGTTGAAGCAACTTCTTCATCATCTTTTACAGCTTTTTTGAAGTTTTTAATACCACTACCTAAACCTTTTGCTAACTCTGGAATTTTCTTTCCACCGAAAAGTAATAATACAACTAAAGCTATTAATACCCATTCCATACCACCAGGCATACTCATATGAAATCCTTATTCTTGAATTTAAGGACTTATTATATCTTTTTGAAGCTTAAATAAAATTTCTTGATTTTAGTTTGATAAATCTATGTTTGGGCTATTTTATAAAAAAATGTATAAGTTTGTATCCACTAGCAGCAGCTAATATTGTACCAAATAGATTTAATGCCATATTTGTTAATCCTAATACTATTGAAGTTTGAAGTAAAAAAAAACTCTCAATTGCAAAGGTTGAATAAGTAGTTAAAGCTCCTAAAAAGCCTGTAGTAATAAATGATTTAAGATTCTCAGGTAAGTTATAATGTAAAAAAATAGCAAACATCACACCAATAATAAAACTACCTATTACATTTACGAGAAGAATACCTAAAGGGAATTCATAAGGATAAACTCTATTTACTATATGTACAGTATATGCTCTTGCAATTGCTCCTAAAAAACCACCTAATCCAACAGCTAATAGGGTTTGCCAAGAGATACTCATAGTTTTTCTATCTCTTCTTCAAAAACTTTATTCATATCCTCTTCAAGTTTTTCAAACCAATCTGTTTTCTTATCAGCTTGCACAGGATCTAAATAGATTACTTTTACAATACCTGGTGTTTGTTTTAGACTTTTTGAATCTAAGATTTGTCTTGTATTTAATATTATTGCTGGTTGGATTTTTAGATTAAATTTATTTGCAATCATTTTAGCCCCTGGCTTAAATGGTAACATTTTTTTACCACTACTTCTTGTTCCTTCAGGGAATAATGCTATTGGTCTGCCTTTTGAAAGTCTATCTTTACAATCTTTCAATAAAGATATAATACCAGCTTTATCATCTCTATCAACAGATATCATTCTTGGAGCTTTAATTATATGACCAAAAAAGATTAAATCTGTTATCTGCTTTTTTGCTATCCATGCTAAATCTCTTGGATGGATATATTCCATCACTATAATATCTAACAAACTTTGGTGATTTAAAACAACCATATCACATGAAGTATCAAGTTTTCCATGCTCTTCAAGTTTAATACCTAAAAGAAACATTTGTATCTTCATCCAAGTTTTAATAACCTTATGAGTATGATTTCTAAAAGCATACATAAATACAATTACAATACCAACTGTAATAGAAAATTGTATTAAAACAATAAAACCTCTAATTCTTGCTAACATCTTGCTCTTTTACCCATCCTATATATTTGTTTTCACCACTTCTAAACATAACTTTTACAAAGCCATTTTTTCTATTCATATCTTCTACATTTATTGCTTCTGTTGTTTTTTGAAATATTGTAGAGTTTTCAGTAGGCAAAATATAGATTACACTATTTGGTTTTAGTTTTATAGTTTTATTTGGCATCATAAAAATTATAAAAAATATCAGTGTAATTAAAAATAATATAATATATATATAATTTCTTTTCCAAATAAAAAGAATCAAAAAGACTAAAGAAATAATAGCCACAATAATTTTTTTATAGAATTCAAAATTTGAATTATTAGGATTTAAATCTGTTTGTGTACTTACTAATTCTTCATCAAATTTTATATTAACTGTAATTTTTTCTAATCTATTTGTCAAAGTATTAAAGTAGTTAAAAACTATTGATTTTGTATGAATTGGAATTACAACATAATATATCATGTGTTGCTTCGGATATTCATCTTCTATTAGAGTAATTCCTTGTTCTTCAAAACCTGAAATTTTAAAATCCTCTAAATTTGAATTTAATCCTTGAATATCTATTACAGTAAGAGCTTCTTTATTTGTATATTGTTTACTTTTTGAATCAATTATTGTCAACTTACTTGCAATAACATTTGAAAAGATTTTATCACCTTTTGCAATATCTAAAAAAGTGATTTCAGGAGAGGGTAATATTCTTTGTTCAACTAATTGTTCATCATTGTATAAACTAACCATAATATCTGGTAGTTTAAAGTTTTTATCATAAGATTTAAAATAAAAAGTATTTTCAAAACTATTATTTTGATTTTCTAAAGTAATCCATTCTTGTTCAGGATTTAATGGTTCCATATTTAAACCATTTACAAAAGTTGTAACTATTTTATTAAAATTATCTCTAGTTATCAGAGCTTTTACTTTTATCTCATATCTTTGGTTTTTATATACATTTTTGGGATAATTTATATAAGATAAATAAAGATTTTTAGAATCAGCATAATCTTGTGATTCTACTATTTGTCCATTACTATTACTATTTTGATCAAATACTGAACTCTCATCACTAGTAAAATTTTCATTAGCAAATAAGATGTTTAATAAAATACAAAATAGTAATAATAGTTTTTTCACTATTTTAAGAACCCTTTTAACATAGCTAGTCCATCTGAACAGCCAAGAACATCTTCCATTGCACGTTCTGGGTGAGGCATAAGTCCAAATATATTTTTCTCTTTATTACAAATTCCTGCAATATTTGAAACTGAACCATTTAAGTTTGTTGTTTTTCCTGATTCATCACAATATTTTAATAATATTTGACCATTTTGCTCAAGCTCTTTTAATCCAGCAGCGTCAATATAATAGTTTCCATCATGATGAGCTACAGGGATATTTACAACATCATCTTTTTTTAATTTTGATAAAAAAATATTATCATTGTTTACTACTTTTAGATGATTGAATTTTGAAATAAAATGTAATGAATCATTTCTTTTCATAGCTCCAGGTAAAAGTCCAGCTTCAAGCAAGATTTGGAAACCATTACAAATACCTAAAATTTTACCACCATTTGCAGCATACTCTTGAACAGAGTTCATAATATTTGCAAATCTTGCAATTGCTCCACTTCTTAAATAGTCTCCATATGAAAACCCACCAGGAATCACTAATAAATCAATATTTTCTGGAAGTTTTATATCTTTATGCCAAACAATTGTAACATCACATCCAAGCATTTCAAAAGCATACTTAGTATCATACTCACAATTTGTTCCAGGAAATTGTAATACAGCTACATTCATATTACTAACCTATAATTTCTATATTGTAATCTTCAATTACTGTATTAGCAAGAAGTTTTTCGCACATTTTAGTAACTTCAGCTTTTGCCTCTTCTTCATTTACAGCATTTAATTCTATAATGATTTGTTTACCAATTCTTACATCTTTTACAATATTTTTAAAACCTAATGTATCTAAAGCGTGGTGTGTTGCTTTACCTTGATCATCTAATACACCTTGTTTTAATGCTACATTTACAATTGCTTTCATTTATTACCTTCAATTAATTTTTTTGCGATTATATCTAAAATCACCTTAGCGGTTAAGCTTACTTGCTTAACCTTTTAAGTATCGTTGTATATCCATTTAAGATTTTATCTTTTATCTCTTGAGGAACATTTACTTCTAATTTTTCCCCTGCTTTTAAACTTTTTGCTTGTTCTTTCCAGTTTTGTTCTTTCCCGAAATCTCTTAAAATTTGTTTATCCATAGAGATATAATTACCTGCATCAAAATCCTCTTTAGAAATAAATCTTGAACTTTCAGGAGTTAAAACTTCATCACCTAAAACCCACGCACCTTTTGAATTAATAAAAATTTCAAATTTTGTATCAACTATTACTATTCCATTATCTAGTGCATATTGTGTAAAATTTTTAAATAGTTTTTCCATACTAGAGATAATCTCAGGAAATTTTTCTTTTACAATTTTTGAATTTAAAGGTTCATCTTTAACCCCTTTTGTTGTTGGTGTGAAAATTGGTGTTTCAAATTTATGCCATTGTTGTAAATCAGCAGTTAATTCTAATCCATATGGATCTTTACCATTTTGACAAGCATCATAAAGTGAACCTGTTAAGTAGTTTCTAAAAATAAACTCAAACTGTACAATATCACCATCAATCTCAGTCTCAAGTGGTTTACATAATTCCATAAACTGACATCTTGGAGCAATATTTAAAGATGGGTCGATAGTCTCATCTAAAATTGCAGTTCTAATACCTGCTTCTTTTGCAAATTTTGCACCGTTATTTGAAATAGCAGTTTGAGAAACACCTTTCCCTTCAATTTCAAGATTTAAAGGAATATCAAATACAGAACATCTATCACTTCTAACTAATAAAACCTTTGCTTCATCACCTGGACAAGTATAAAGGTCTGCATTTTTGCCAATATAAAATAGGTTATATCCTAAATCTTCAAGCTCTGATATACCCTTTTGTGTTGTAGTTTTCTTTGACTCTGGCCAAAGACCAAGTGCTACAATATCACTTATTTTCATCTAATCTCCTAATTTTTATTAATGATTATTAATGATTTTAAAATACCTATTGCAATCGATAATTGGTTATCTTTTGCTACATCCTCTTGTAAAATAATTTTATTATCTTTTACTTCAACCTTTTTGTTTTTTACGCCATTATCTTTTTCTAGTTCAACTTCTAAATGTTTTTTTAAATCAGCTTCTTTTATTTTGAAATCATTATCATCTGCAGTTACACTTTCGCCTGGATATGCAAAAACATCAGGTGTGATTCCTTTTGCTTGAATAGTTCTTCCACTTGGTAAATAATATTTTGCAATTGTTAATTTTATATTTTCACTTCTATCTTGTGTAATAGGTAAAACCGCTTGAACAGAACCTTTTCCAAAGGTTTTTTCTCCAACTATAACCCCTCTTTTATGGTCTTGTAAAGCACCACTTACAATCTCAGAAGCAGATGCAGAACCACTATTTACTAATACAACTAAAGGTACTTGAGTAACTGTATTTGAAGCTTTTGCACTAAATTTTTCTTCATCAGTTGCTTCTCTCCCTTTTTGAGATACTATAACTCCATCGTCAACAAACAAATCAACAGCACCTATAGCTTGTGTTAATAATCCACCAGGGTTGTTTCTTAAGTCTAAAATCATACCTTTTACTTTTGGGTTGTCTTTTATAGCTTTTCTTAAATCACTTGTTACTTTTCTATCAAAACTAGAAACTCTTAAATAAAGTAAATCTTCCTTTTCAATAGTTTTAGCAAAAACTGATTGTATTTTTATGATATCCCTGATAATATCGATTTTAAGAGGTTTATTTTCACCTTTTCTTACTACTGTAAGTTCAATTGGTGTTTTTGGTTTCCCTCTCATTAAAGCCACAGCTTCATCAAGTGTCATATTTAGTGTTGAAGCATCATCAATTTTTAAAATAATATCACCCGCTTTCATACCTGCTTTGTATGCAGGAGTATCATCAATTGGAGATATAACAGTAATAGCTCCATCTCTCATACCAACAGTAATACCTAAACCTCCAAACTCACCTTGAGTTTGAATACTCATCTCTTTTGTTGATTTCTTGTCAAGATATGATGAGTGTGCATCAAGCTCTTGCATTAAACCTTTTAGTGCTTTTTCTACTATTTGTTCTAATTCTATATCATCTACATAATATTTTTCAACAGTTCCAATAACTTGTGTTAATTTTGACAGAGATTCAAATCTACTCAAGTTTTTATCTTTTTCAGTCTCATTTGCAGTAATTGATTGAGATAAAAATAGAACTAAAGATGTTATCAATAAAAATTTATTCATTATCTACCTTTCTTATCTTATAAGAGGAGGTATTATATAAAATTTTATATAAAAGTAAGATTTTATCATTTTTTTTGTATTATTTAAACCTAATTTTTAAAGAAGGTTTTATATGAGTCTTAAAGATAATGTTGATTATGTTAAAGGTGAATTAAGTAGTGAAGAGAAGTTTTTAGAAAGCTTCGTAAAAGTAGAAAGATTTTATAAAAAAAATAAAATGATTATTGTTTTGGCAATTATAGTTGTTTTAGGAGTTATAATTGGTTTGTATGTTACAAAATCTATTCAAGCAAGTAATAAACTTGATGCAAATATTGCATTTTCAAAAGTTTTAGAAAATCCTAAAGATACAGAAGCTTTAAATGCATTAAAAGAAAAAAATGAACAACTATTCCAAGTTGCTAAATTTATAGAAGATAAGAACTATGATATTCAAGTAAAATATTTAAAAGAGATATCTGAATATAAAAAAGCATTAGATAACAGTGATATTGCAAAATTAAATTCATTATCTATGCAAAATGATTTTTTATTAAAAGAGTTTGCTATATTTAATAAAGCACTTCTTCTAACAAAACAAGGAAAATATGAAGATGCTAAAGTTGCTTTAAAACTAATTCCTGAAAATTCACAAGTTAGTAATTTAGCAAATGTACTAAAACACTATTTAGTTACAAAATAGTAAGGATTTTAAATGAGATATTTATTAACATTAATTTTAGCTATATTTATTTTTGCAGGGTGTTCTGGAAAAGAGTTTTATGAACCAGAAGATACTGTAGGAGACTATGATAATACAACTGCATCATTAAATGGTGATATTATCTCAATGAATAAAGATGGTGCAACACTAGACAGTGGTGAAATTATTACTAAAAGAGGTGTATCAAAATTTAAAATAAAAGAGGGATACAACTTCTTAAATATCAGTGATGATAAAGTTATTACTTCTAACTATAAAGATAAAATCATGGTAGAAGATGTTGTTTATGATGTGGGAGGAGTTGTTGTTGCAGCTAGTTTACAAAAAAATCTATTAGCACTTCTATTCTCAGATAATTCAATTCAATTATTTAATACTGATACAAAAAAGATTTTATTAAGAGAATACTTTACTCATTCATTTGTAAATGATACAAGAATAGCAAATCCATATTTTATGAGTAACTTAATTTTATTCCCTACTTTGGATGGGAAAATTGTTATTGTATCTCAAGGAAACAATAAAGTTATAAAAAATATAGTTGTTGATGCGGATGGACAATTTAACAATATCATTTTCTTAGATGTTGTAAACGATACTTTAATTGCAGCTACACCAAATAAAATAATCTCTGTAGGAAATAACTCTTTAAATATCAAAGATTATGATCTAAGAGATATAATTGTACATGATGCTACAATCTATATTGCTACTATTGATGGTCAAGTTATGAAACTAGATATTGCATTAAATGAATTAGCTAAGAAAAAATATAAATATGCAAAAATCTATTCACTTGCATATGGTACATCTTTATATGCTTTAGAATCACAAGGATATTTAATCAATATTCCAGAAGACTTTTCAACAGATACAATTTATGATTTTAGTTTTGATAATGAACAAAAGGTTATAGCTTTAGGTGATACAATCTATTATGATGATGAGTATATTATTTTAAAATAATATACCTCATCTAAAACTAATAATAAAATACAATCCCTGCTTTAAAAAATCCATTTTCTAATATAGGAAGAACTAATACAGCATCATACTCTCCTGGAGCATTGTTCATATCAGATTTTGAACTTAATATTGGATGTCCAGATTCCCAAACTCTCCCAAGAATAGATTGATTTTTTTGATAAGTTGTTTCTTTATGGGTTTCATCTAAATCTATATCACCTATACTATAACCATCACTAAATACTAATTTATCTTTTTGAGGAAGCCAGATTTCAAATCTTCTAGCTATTGGTGTGTTTTTACCAGAAAGAAAAGTCATAACATAACCATCTTTTTCATCAATCCATGTAGGAATTGCCAAAGCTGTTGTAATCCCTGCTTTTACAGCTTTGCTTGCACGCATAAAGGTAGCTGATTCTCCAAGGTTTTTCATAATAAGAGGCATTTTTGTTTTCCATACACTCCCTGGTAAACCTTGTGATTTCATGATTTTTATATTTCTAGAAATCCATTCAAATTCTTCCATAGTTCCATAATACCCTTCAACTAATGCCATCTCATTTAATCTATCAGGACTTGCATGCCAAAGTTCAATTGCACCTGATTGTTCTTCATTATCTCCACATAAAAATACAACTACAGATTGTAGATATTGTCCTGCAAAAATAGGCATGGCAATTGCAGCAGTTATATTGATTTTATTTGCTAATTCAGTTCTTTTGAAAAAACTGCCATCTAGTTTATTTAAAACTATTGGATGTTTAGATGCCCAAGCACGCCCAGGTAAACCATCACTATATTTAAAACTGATATCATGGCTTTGTTCCTCAAACTCTTTGAAGTTTTCATATATACCTTTTGATAATACAAGTTCTGTTTTATCTGAATTTAATTCCCAGATTTCTGTTGCTTTGATAAAATGTTTCATAATTTCTACTCATCATCTTTTGCAAACTTTTTATATAAAAAGTCCAAAATTGCTTCTCTACATCTAATATACTCTTTATCCGTTTGTAAGGCTACTCTATCTCTTGGTCTTTCTAAATTTACTTCTAAAATCTCCCCAATTGTTGCTTCTGGACCATTTGTCATCATAATAACTCTATCACTTAATAAAACTGCTTCATCAACATCATGAGTAATAATAATTACAGTATTTTGAACACTTTGTTGAATTCTCATCAGGTGTTCTTGAAGGTTTGCTCTTGTTAAAGAATCAAGTGCTCCAAAAGGTTCATCCATAAGTAAAACATCTGGTTTAATTGATAGTGCTCTAGCTATTCCTACTCTTTGTTTCATACCCCCACTTATCTCACCTGGATATTTATCTTTTGCATGATCTAAATTTACCATAGATACAAAATGTTCAACTCTTTGCTTTAATTCATTTTTAGAAAGTTGAGGCATCACTTTTTTTACAGCCATCTCTATATTTTGATACACAGTTAACCAAGGAAGTAATGAATGGTTTTGAAAAACTACTGCACGTTCAGGACCTGGTCCTGTAATCTCTTTATTGTTTAATATAATATTTCCATCTGTTTGAGCATCAAGTCCAGCTATCATATTTAATAATGTACTTTTACCGCAACCACTATGTCCAATAATAGAGATAATCTCATTTTTTTTAATATCAATATTTACATCAACAACAGCTTTATACACTTTGCCACCTGGAAGTGGAAAAGTTTTATCTATATTTTCTAATTGTAAGAATTTTTCATTTGTGCTCATTATCTAACCTTTACATTTTTTTTCTATAATCAAAGAAATCTGCTAATTTACCCATCAAGATATCAAGGATAAATCCAATCACACCAACAACTATAATACCTATAATAATATTGTGATATGCAAGATTGTTATACTCATCCCAAATCCAAAATCCAATACCAATACCACCCGTAAGCATCTCTGCTGCTACAATTACAAGCCAAGCGATACCTAAAGACAATCTCATCCCAGTAAATATATATGGCACTGCTACAGGTAAAATGATTTTTGTAATTTTTTCTATAGGTGTAAATCTTAATACTTTTGCAACATTCATATAATCTTCACTAACATTTTTAACCCCAAGTGCTGTATTGATAATAATAGGCCAAATTGATGTTACAAAGATTGTTGACATTGCAGTATTATCAATATCTTTAAAAGCGAAAAGTAAAAGTGGCAACCATGCTAGTGGAGACACTGGTTTAAAAATTTGTATAAATGGATCAAAGGCATATTGAATTGATTTACTCATACCTATAGCTAAACCTAAAGGGATACCTACAATAGCTGCTAAAATAAATCCTCCAAAAACTCTTTTTAAAGATTCTAATAGTTGCCAAAAAAGACCTTTATCATCTTGGTTTTCAACATAAAATGGGTCACTTAATACACCTGTTAATTCATCCCCATCACTTGTAGTTCCTCCAAATGCATGTACATAAGTATCAGCAGGTGTCGGAAAACCTGGAATATATGATGCAACTGTTGACCAAACTTGAATCAAAATAGCTAATACTATAAAAGGTAAAACTATTTTTTTTAATGTTTCTTTATTCATTACTTTCCTTTTTTACTAATTAAGGCTTGTCCTTTAATATGCTTAGTTGACTGGGTACACAAGGAAGAAAGAAGACAAAATGTCAAACTAAGCATATTAAAAGACAAAGCCCTTAGGCTTTTATCTTTTTATTTTTTTGTTACAAACTTTTCGTCTGCACAACCAGCTGGTCCATATGGACATACATAAGAAGGTTGTTTTGTTTCAACTTTCCACATATTTACTTTTGCTAAATCCTCTTTTTTTACTACTGGATTAGTCACTTTAAATGTATCATAGATATATTCAACTGCTTTATTTGGATCCCAAACTTTTCCATCAATAAATTTATTGTACTCATCAACTCCATCTTTTTTCCATGGACTTGGTGGAAGTTCATATCCAACCTCTTTCGCAACTTCACTAAATAAATCAGGTCTATAAACTTTTTCAATAGTTGCTTTCATATCAACAGGCTCTGTTAATTGCCCCCATCTATACATTTGAGTGATAAACCACATACCATGTGAATAAAATGGATAAGATGCATAATAGTTTGCAAATACATTAAACATAGGATTTGCCGAATCTACACCTTTGTTATAAAGGAATGTTCCTGACATAGATTTTCTTAAAACATTTACAGGTGCTTTTACATAGTTATTTTTTGCTAAATATTTAATAGCCTCTTCTCTATTTTCCCAAGATTCATCTAACCACATTTGAGCTTTTATCACTGCTCTCATAACTGCTTTTGTTGTTTCTGGATATTTTTTTACAAAATCTGCTCTTGCTTGTAAAACTTTTTCAGGATTGTTATTCCAAATGTCATAATTAGTTACAAGTGCACTTCCTTCACCTTTAAGTACAATTCTTGAATTCCAAGGCTCCCCAACACAGTAACCTTCTATATTTCCAGCAATTAAGTTTTGTGGCATTGTTGGTGGTGGAAATGGTTTGATAGTTGTATCCTCATCTGGTTTAATTCCAGAACCAGCCATCCAATATCTTAACTCATAGTTGTGAGTTGAAACTGGGTGAACCATACCAAAGTTTAGTGGTTGATAGTTGTTCCCTTCTGTTTTATGTTTTGCATCAATATATTTTTTTAAACTATCAGCACTAACTGGTCTAGCAGTTTTATCTAAACCGTACTTTTCCATCTCTGCAATGATTTTATTACCATAAGTTATTGCATTACCATTAAAATCAAGTGATAAAAGTGCTTGAAGATGAGCATCACCATTGATTCCTAAAGTTGCTGCAATTGGCATACCTGCAAGTGCATGAGAAAAATCATATTCACCAGAGATTACTTTTTGTTGTATCCCTGGCCAACCACCACCCTCTTTTGCAACATGTACATCTAAACCTTCAGCTTTAAAAAAACCTTTCTCTTTTGCGATAACTAATGGAGCACAGTCAGTTAATGCAATGAAACCTATTTTTAACTTTGTCTTTTCTGGAGCTGCTAATAAAGTAGAAGCTACAACTGATACACCTAAACCGATTTTTAAAACCTGTTTTAACATTTACTCTCCTTAATTTTACCTTTAAGTTTTTTGATGTTAGCATTGTAACACGAAAAAAAAATAAATTATTCATCTTTTTGTATATTTTATATACATATTATTCTTAATTTTACATAAAATATATTCTATAATACAGTATATAAAATATAAATGATATAATTTCAAACTTTATAATTGTAAATAAAAAAAGTGGGAAAAAGTAAGGATTAATAGATGATAAAGTCTGTTTGTGGATATTGTGGTGTTGGATGTGGATTAGAGTTTGATAAAGAAAAACTTCTTGGTGATGTTACTTATCCTATAAATGAAGGGAAAGTTTGTTCTAAAGGTGTATCAGAACTTATAAGTATTCAAACTCCAACTAGACTTTTAAGACCACATATAAGAAATGATATAAATAATGAATATAAAATAACCGACTGGCAAAAAGCAATAGAGACTATTGCAAATAGATTAAAACAAACCCCTAGTGATAAAATAGGATTTTATCTATCGGGACAATTATTAACAGAAGACTACTATATAGCCAATAAACTTTGTAAAGGTTTTTTAGGGACAAACAATGTAGATACAAATAGTAGAACCTGCATGGCTAGTGCTGTTGTTGCATATAAAAAAGCTTTTGGAGCTGATTATGTACCTGTACGTATGGATGATATTAATCACTCAGATTTACTTATATTAGTAGGAGCAAATACAGCAGAAGCCCATGTGGTATTTCACAACAAAATAAAAAGAGCCAAAAAAAATGGACTAAAAATAGTTGTAATAGACCCAAGATTTACAGATACTGCAAAAGCTGCTGATTTGCACCTTCCTATAAAACCAGGTGGAGATATAGACTTTTTTAATCTTTTGGCAAAAAGAATTATAGATGAAGATTTAGTAAACCATGAGTTTGTAAAAAATCATGTAAATAATTTTGATTTATTAAAAAATAAACTAAAAAGAGTACCTGTAACAAAGATGTTAAAAAGAACAGGTTTCTCAAAAGAACAATTTGAAGAGTTTTGGCAACTGTTTAAAGACTCACCAAATATTATCACCGCTTGGACTATGGGATTAAACCAATCGGTTCAAGGGGTAGATAAAAACTTATCACTTATAAATATCCACCTTCTAACAGGAAAGATTTTCAAAAGAGGAAATGGACCATTTTCCCTAACAGGTCAACCAAATGCAATGGGTGGTAGGGAAGTTGGGGGACTGTCAACTATGCTTGCAGTTCATCTAGGCTTTGATAAAGAATCAATCCAAAAAGTCTCAAGATTTTGGAATACAAATAAAATAGACAATAAACCAGGACTTACAGCAACACAAATGTTAGAAGCAGACCTTGATGTACTTATCATATGCCATACAGACCCAGTTTATCATCTACCAAATAGAAATAAAACAGAAGAACTTCTTAAAAAAATACCAATGGTAGTTGAAATAAATGCCTACGAAAACTCTGAAACAGCTCCATTTTCACATATTAGACTTCCAGCAGCACCTTGGGGAGAAAAAGAGGGAACTCAAACAAACCTTGATAGAACAATCACAAAACAAGAAAAACTAACAAGAACCTCAATAGATTGTAAACCTGACTGGGAGATTTTTCAACTTTTAGCTCAAGAGTTAGGTTATAAATTTGCCTTTAACTACGAAAATCCTCAACAAATCTTTGAAGAGTTTCAAGAGATGACGAAACTAAGTGATCATATGAATATACACAAAACCTCATATGAACAAATAAAAGAGAAACCATATATCTGGGGTGAAGATATCTACGAAAAAGGTGAGTTCCTAACAGAAAATAAAAAAGCAAATCTATTTTTTGTAGAAAATAAACTATTTAGTGAAAAAACCTCAAAAGAGTATCCATTTATCCTATTAACAGGACGTACAAGAGACCAGTGGCACTCAGGAACAAAAACAAATCTTCCAAAAACTTTACTAAAATACAAAGAGTTAAACTTTTGTGAGATAAATCCAGTAAATGCTTTAGAACTAGGTATCTTAGATGGGGATGAGATAAAAATCTCCTCAAAAAGAGGAGAGATTTTTTCAAAAGCACTTATCACACCTGATATAAAAGAGGACACTATTTTTGTCCCTGTTAGTAATAGGGATATAAATTATTTGACAAATGATTTACTTGATAGTGAATCTTTTGAGCCGGATTATAATCATAGTGCTGTAAAGATAGAGAAAGTTTAATAAACTTTCTCTATTCTTTATAATAAAGATTATCTAAATTCATCAATCTTTTTAAAGAAATCGGATAATAGTCATATGTAGGAACATTATTACCTTCAATTATCAAATCAACAAATTTTACTATATCTTTTTTACTATCAACTTCAAATATCTTAGTTAACTTTTGCATATAATCTTCATTTTTTGCTCTTGCAAATAATTCAAATGGCCTATCTCTATTTGTAGAATAAAGTAATGTATCAGGATACCATTGAAGGCTAAAATCATTTTTTCTAATTTTATTAATCATACTTTTTAAATAAAGAATTAAGTCAGCTTGCATCAATTGTTCAAATCTTACTCCTGTTCCCTCAACTCTATCTTTAAGTAGATCAGACTTTAAAGATATTCTATTAAGTTTTAATCTTTCATTTCTATTTTGCAAAGAATATAAATAGTTTCTAAACTCTGAAAAAGTTATCATCCCATCATTATTATGATTTGTTGATAAATGATTATAATATTCTTGATTAATCAACAATGATACACCCTCAAAACACTCATATTTTAATAAACTTGCAATTGCATATAAAAATAATTCTTGGATTATAAATTTGTAATTATCAAAATCAAAAGAATGATATTGTTTGATATGCTCTGGTCTATCAGTATAAGGAAATATGTTTTCAAAAAATTCATGTATTTTTAAATATGATTTTTTATCATTACTATATTGTGCGATTGTAAAGAATAATTCAATTATTTCATTTCTATAGGGAATAAATTCTTCAATATTCTTTATAACTTTTTCATCAAAGTTTTCATCTGAATCATTATTTATTCTAAATTTTTCTAAATTCTCAATAAATATACTAAAATATTCATTTAGAGAACCATCTGCATAACTTTTACCATTTTTAAGAGCATCAATCGTTCTCTTAAATATTGAATTGGTTCCTAATGAAATATGATTATCATCTGATAAAAAAGATGGTTTTTTTCCAATTTGTGGTTTTACATATACTGGTTTGTCATATACCCATCGTAATAGCTGTTCAAAATTTTTTACATAAGTATCATTATCGCTTAAATCAATATAAATCCTTGACTTGAAAAAAGTTGGAGTATAAGGTTTATTATCTTCATCTTTTTCTTTTATTACTGCCACAAACTTATTTTGGTCAACTTGTTCATACACTTTTTGTGATATTATCTGAGCTTCTGTTCCTACACCTCCACTTCTTTTATCTGCTTTTTCTGCATAAATTTTATCACATACAACAATAACTTTTTGAATATTTTTATCAGTAACCATACTCTCCATAAAAACATAGGCATCATGTCCTTCTTTTAAGTCCCATTTATCTAATTTAACATCAATACCATTTTCAACTAATTCTTCTGCAAGCTGTAACACCCATTCTTCATGTTCTGGATTACTCCAACTATAGGAGATAAATAATTTAGGATTATCCATATTAATACCTTAATAATAATTAAATATATAATTATTATAACATTTTATATTTTTAAAATTTATATGCTATCACACCAATTCAAACAAAATGGTACTAAAAAATGCAAAGGTCAATATCCCCTTTTCCCGCATTTGAGAAGCCGAGTGTTTATTTATTGTTTCGGAAAAGTTTTGTAACTGTTTGAGCATAACAAATATGCTGGGAGCATATTTTTATGTGAGTTTTACAAAACAGAAACAATAAATAAAAAGCGAGGGGGAGCTTCTGCCTTCGAAACCCTGTGGGTGATTTTTTTGCTACTTTTTTTTTCACAAAAAAAAGTCGAGAGAAGTAAAGACGTACAGTAAATTTTTTTAAATCTAATTTTTTATTATGTATAAATACAATAATCAATACCTATCTAAGCCTATACCCCATCCCCGAAACATTAACAACAAACTCACTTCCAATCTTTTTTCGTAAATCCCTTACAACACTTCTAATAGCAGATAAACTCATAGATTCACTTCCCCAAACTTGATACTCTATCTCTTCATAAGAAAAAGTTTTGTTTATATCTGAACATAGAAGTTTTAAAAGTAAGGTTTCTTTTTTATTTGTGTGAAATTTTTCCTCTTTGTTTATAATAAGATTGTTATCAAAATCTATTTTTACCTCATTTGTTACCTCAACAATTTGGGGTAAAATTTTATCTATCTTTTCAAAATAGGCTTTAAAAGCTTCAAAAAGCTCCTCTTCTGTTACTGGTTTTATGATATATCTATCTACTCCATTGTGGATTGCATTTATTAGAAATTCTGTATCTGTGTGTGCTGATACTATTATTGTGTAAGCGCTACAGGCTCTGTTTTTTAACTCTTGTAAAAGTTCAAAACCGTTCATATTTGGCATTTTTAAATCTGTCATTACGATATCTGGTAGATGTTCTTCATACATATCTAAACCATCATATCCATCAACTGCTGTGTAAACCTCTTTGAAAAAAAACTTTAACATTGAGCTGATATTATCTCTTATGATATCTTCATCCTCTACCAATAAAATTGTTTTATTTTTTAATCTTTCAAGCTCTTTCATCTTCTTTTTCCTTAGGCTTTGGAAGGCTTATCTCAAATACTGCACCTTCATTACTATTTTTTACATGTAATGTACCAGACATATGTTTTTCTATAATCTCTTTTGAGATATAAAGTCCAATACCAGTACCCTCTGTATCTTTTGTAGTAAAATATGGTTCAAAGATTCTATTTATATATTTTTCCTCTATTCCACCTGCATTATCTTTTACTACACAAAAAAGTTTCTCCTCTTGTTCGTATATATCTATAACTATTTTAGGGTTTTCAATTTTTCTTTCTATTAGTACATCTTTTGCATTTGAGATTAGATTTAAAATAACTTGTGAAAACTCATTTGGATATCCATGGGCTATTATTTCATCTTTTTTGCAGATTATTTGTAGATTGATATTGTAGTTTTCTAAAGTATCTTTTACTATTTTATACGCTTTTTTTGCTTTTAGTTTTAGATTGAAATACTCTTTTTCCTTATCTGGTTTAAAAAAGTTTCTAAAATCATCTATGGTTTGAGACATATATTTTAATTGGTCATTTGCCTCTTTCATCCTTTCATCTAAGAAGTTTTTATCAACCCCTTGAGAGATTGCTGTCCATTTTATATTCATCATTATTGCACTAACTGCACTGATTGGTTGTCTCCATTGGTGAGCAATATTTCCTATCATCTCCCCTAAGGCTGCAAGTTTTGATTGTTGGATTAGTAGGTTTTCTTTTTCCCTTTGTTTTTTAACCTCTACATTTACTTTATTGTGTAGGGTTTTATTGAACTCATCTAACTCTTCTATTTTTCTTTCTAAACTTTTATTTAATAAGGAGATTTTTTTCTCATCTCTTATTTTAATAGTTTGATAGATTACAAAAGTTATAAGTGTCCCAATAGCAGCTATTATAAGATAGATTATAGTTTGGGTTTTATCTTTATTTATCTCTTCTAGTTGTGTATACTCTTGTTTTGCATCAAAAAACACACTAATACCACCCCTTACATCACCCACATGATAACCTTGTTTAGCATGACATTTTAAACAATCAGCTTCAGTTTTAAGTGCCCCCATAAACTTAAAAGTATTATCTTCAATTTTCCAATAATATGGAACCTCAGGATTCTCATCAAAATAGTCTAATATCTTTTTCTCATACTCATCTGGAGCATTGTTTTTATTTATCAATTTATTACTTGTAATTTTAAGTCTAAAGCCATCCCTTTGACTTGCTATGTTTGAGATTTGTCTTGTCATAAATGCAGGATTTATCCATACTAAGGTATCTTTGTTTTCAGATTTTATAAACCCTGGGTTTAAGTATGGATTTGGTTTTAGTTTTTCTGTTTTTACATATACCCCATCAAATTGTGCATTCCAATGTCTCATATCAACTATAAGATTAAATATTGCAAGAGCTTTTTTCTCCAAACTATCTTCTAAAAGTTTCTCTTGTACTTTATAAGACTTTTTAATAGTAAAACCAATAATTAAAAATAGAGATAATAAAAAAAATAAAAAAATATAAGTTATATACTTTTTGATGCACTTTCCTTTGTTTTTTTTATTATAAAACAATAAATTTTCAAAACTTTGCCTCTTTTGTTTATTTTATATACATGAGTACTTTATTTATCCTATTTTTTTCCTCACTTTTCTTTGTTTAATTTCAACATATCAAATTTAAAAAAGAAAAAGGAGCATTTTATGGCTTACATAGAACCATCTGAGTTTGCAACATAGAACCATCTGAGTTTGCAACCAAAATGGTTGATGCTGGTGAACAAAAAGTTTTTATGTCTACAAGGGACACTTTAATTAGAGCGTATATGGCAGGAGCAATTTTAGCTTTAGCTGCAGTTTTTGCAATTACAGTTGCAATGAAATCTGGTTCTCCTATATTAGGAGCTTGTTTATTCCCTGTTGGGTTTATTATGTTGTACTTAATGAAGTTTGACCTTTTAACTGGTGTATTTAC
>QKDL01000049.1 GCA_003252105.1 Arcobacter sp. | reverse complement strand
AGAGTTTTTTTATAGTTTTAAAAATAAGATTATTGAAACTGAGCAGATAGTTTCAAAGTATGCACAAGAGATAAAAAAGTTTAATCAATATATTGTTGAGAATAAATTAGATATAGAGTATGAAGAGAAGTTTTTGCTTCTTCTTGGATATTCTTATAGATTAGAAAATATTTCTCAAAGAGTGTTTTTTACTTTTCAAGAGGCTGTTCAAACTATTGATTTAGATAGATTGATGAAAAATGAAAAAAATTTAAAAGAGAATTGTATAGGATATATTTTGGTATTAAGTGTAATAATAGATGAGTTTCAAACTAACAATTTTGATGCTGAGTTGAAAAATAAGGCTTTAGAAATTTATGAAAAAATAGAAGAATCAAAAGCAAAAGAGAACAAAAAATATCATATGTATCAGTATTAAGATAGAAAACTAAATTAGTTTTTCTATCTCTTCTTGTATAAAGTCTATATTATCACTTAACGTAATAATATTTAAATCCTCTTTATCTATCATCCCATTTTTATATAAAGATTTTTTTATAAATTTAATTAGATATTTCCAATAATCCTCTCCAACTAAAAATATCTTAAATCCATTCATTTTGCCTGTTTGTGTTAGTGTTAAAACCTCAAACATCTCATCTAAAGTACCAAATCCTCCAGGGAAAATTACACAAGCTTTTGAGTATTTTACAAGCATATATTTTCGTGAGAAAAAATAGTTAAAAGTTAAATCTTTTGTGGTATAAGGATTTGAAGTTTGTTCATGGGGTAGAACTATATTTAAACCTATAGATTCAGCATTGTCTGCTTTAAATGCACCTCTATTGGCTGCTTGCATTATACCATCACCACCACCTGTAATTATGTTAATACCTTTTTTTGCTAAATCATATGCAAGTTTAAGCGCCAAAATTGAATATTTATCACTTTGTTTTGTTCTAGCACTTCCGAAAATTGTTACACTAGGACCTATATTTTTTAGTAATTCTTTACCATTTGAAAAATCTTGACCTATTTTATCTTTATGAAAAACCTCTTCTTTTTTCATTTATCTCCTAATTTGAAATATATAAATATTATTATAATTATTTTATCTTAATAAAAAAGCGTGTTTGTTTAAAAAAAGAAAATCTTATATAAAACTTATCCTTTTTCGGTAAAATATGGTATTAAAATGATGAGGTATTATGATGATTAGATTGAATTGTGATATGGGTGAAAGTTTTGGAATCTGGAAAATGGGTGAAGATGAAAAGATTATGCCATATATTTCATTGGCAAATTTAGCATGTGGATTTCATGCCTCAGATGCAGTTACAATGAATAGATCTGTTGAATTAGCAAAAAAATATAATGTAACTATTGGAGCACATCCTTCATATTTAGATTTAATAGGTTTTGGAAGAAGAAGTATGACTTGTTCTTTAGAAGAGATTAAATCTATAATTTTATACCAAATTGGAGCATTAAATAGTTTTTGCAAAGCCCATGGTACAAATGTATCTTATGTAAAGCCTCATGGAGCTTTATATAACGATATGATGAGAGATGAAAATATCTTTAAAGCAATTTTAAATGCAATAGCGTCATTTGACAAAAATATAAAACTGATGATTTTATCAGGACCTAAAAATGAAGCTTATATATATACTGCAAAACTTTACGGAGTAGATTTGATCTTTGAAGTATTTGCAGATAGACATTATAATGATGATGGAACTCTAGTTTCAAGAATGCAACCAAATGCAATAATAACAGATGAGTTAGAAGTTATGCAAAGAATAAAGTCTTTACAAGATAATGGATATATTCAAAGTATAAATACTCAAAGATTGTATTTAAAAGTTGATACTGTATGTGTACATAGTGATGGGGATAGTGCTTTAGCATTGGTTAAAGCTTTACAAAAAGTCATTTACTAAAAACTCACTAATATCTCACTTTATAAATATATAATTAGTTTATCAGGAGTATCATGTTTACAGAAAAAAATATACCAAAACTAATTATATTAACACCTATTATTACTGTCATATTAATTGCTTTTTTAAATACATACTTCTTTGTTCAAAGTCAATATAACTATTTCAAAGAAGAGAGTATTAGAGTTGAAGAGGAGTATATTACAAAACAAGAAAATATCCTAAAAAGAGAGATTGATAGTCTAATAAACTATATAGACTTTTATAGAAAAAGAAATACAAAACTTACTGAAGAGGAACTAAAAAAAGAGATATTAAAATACTCAGAAACCATAAGATATGGCAAAGATGGATATGTGTGGATACATGATACCAACTATTATCTAAGAGCGCATCCATTTAGACAAGATAGAATTGATACATATGATATAGATTTAAAAGACCCCCAAGGAAACCTTATCACTAAAAGGTTTATTGATGAAACTTTAAAGGGACCAGATGGTACATATATAGAGTATTATTGGAGAAAACCCACAAATGTAAACCCTTCTAAAAAGCTTGGTTTTTTTAAACTTTACAAAGAGTATAACTGGGTTATTGGTGTGGGATTATATATAGATGATATACAAAACTCAATTGCACAAAACAAAAAGATGTTAGAAGAGAGAATCAATAAATATATTAGAATAGTTGTTTTAATCTCAAGTTTTGTGATGTTATTTGTGGGATTTTTATCTTTTATTATGTCAAAAAAAATCACAGAGGTTTTTAGAAAATACAAAGAGAATGTAAAAAGAAAAGAGTTTTTATTAGAAGATATGAATAAAAATCTTGAAGAGAAAGTAAATATAGCTATTGTAGAAGCAAAGAAAAAAGATAAAGCTATGCTTCATCAATCAAGACTTGCCAGAATGGGGACAATGTTATCAATGATTGCCCACCAATGGAGACAACCTTTAAGTGAGCTTGCTGGTATATTAATGGAGCTAGAAACTGCATCAAAATTTAAAAAAGCAGATGAAAAGATGATAAAAGACTCAGTAAAAGAATCAAATAAACTGATACAGTTTATGTCATATACAATTGATGATTTTAGAAACTTCTTTAAACCAGATAAGAAAAAGGTACATTTTTATGTGGAAGACTCAGTTATAGAAGCAATCTCTTTAATCTCTGCTTCAATTAAAAACTACAATATTACATTAAATAAAAATATCAAATGCAATTGTGAAATCTATGGATACAAAAGGGAGTTTGCCCAGGTTTTATTAAACCTTATGTCAAATGCAAAAGATATATTAATCCAAAGGGAGATAAAAAATCCAAAAATTGATTTGGTGGTTGACTATATAGATGGATACTCTATAGTAACAGTTAAAGACAATGCTTTAGGAGTTGAAGAGGAGTATTTAGATTTGATTTTTGAACCATATTTCACAACAAAATCTGGTTCTCAAGGAACTGGTTTGGGACTTTATATGTCTAAAATGATTATTGAGAAAAATATGGGTGGTGAACTAAGTGTTGAAAATCTTGAAGATGGAGCACTTTTCAAGGTAAAAATAAAGGCATAAAATGGATGAGATAGCAGAACAACTAAAAAACTATTCAGTATTATGTGTAGAGGATGAAGAGGGTATTAGAAAAAGATTGGTTAATACTCTAAAATACTATTTTAAAGAGGTTTTCGAAGCTTCAAATGGGGAAGAGGGGTATTATTTATATTATGAAAATAAACCTGATTTGATTATTTCAGATATAGAGATGCCACAAAAAAATGGGATACAAATGGTTAAAGATATTAGAAAAGAGGATTCTAATACTTTGATTATTATGTTAACTGCTTATTCAAATGAAGAGTATCTTTTAGATTTGATTAATATGAATATAAACCATTATCTTTTAAAACCAGTTACATCTGATAATTTATTAAATGGTATAAATAAGGCTTTTTCAAATAAGTTAGTTCATAAACTTTCTTTTACAGATGAATTGTATTTTAATATGGACGAAAGGGAACTATATTTTAAAAATGAGATTATCTCTTTACGTAAAAGGGATAAGGAGTTTTTAGTTTTACTTTATGAAAACAAAAATAGAGTTTTGACTTATTCTATTATTGAAGAGTATATTTGGAGAGATAAATCTATGAGTATGAGTGCTTTGAAAACTTTTATTAAAGAGTTAAGACAAAGACTTCCAATAGATTTGATAATAAATGTTCCACAAGAGGGATATAGACTAAAAACTTTTTAAAACTCACTAATTTCTCACTTTAAACCTTTAAAATCTTCTTATCAATATATAAGGAGATTTCAATGTTAAGAAAATGTTTATTGGTTACTTCTCTTGCTTCACTAATGTTTGCAGGGAATGTAAAGATGGATTTAAATGCAAAGTATGGTGCAAATAACTTTCACACAAAAGGTGCTGAACAGTTTGCTTCTTTAGTAAAAGAGTATTCAAATGGTAGTGTAGATATTACAGTTCATGCTGGTTCTTCATTAGTAAAAGGTAACCCTTTAAAAGCTGTAAAAGATGGAACAGTTGCTATGACTGATATGTTTATTCCATTTACTTCTGGTGGAGGTAAAGTGTTTGGTATCTCAGCTCTTCCTTTTATCGCACAATCGTATGAAGATGCATATAGACTTTACCAAATTTCAAAACCTGCATATGAAAAAACTGCAAAAAAATGGAATCAAAAACTACTTTATAGTGTTACATGGCCAGCTTCAGGTTT
The DNA here is from genome assembly GCA_003252105.1 of Arcobacter sp. Lineage (GTDB taxonomy): Bacteria > Campylobacterota > Campylobacteria > Campylobacterales > Arcobacteraceae > Halarcobacter. The sequence continues at coordinate 13,509 of QKDL01000049.1, read as the reverse complement.
TTATTCAAATAAAAAAATGGATTCATTTAAAGATTTTCAAGGTGTAAAAACAAGAACTTACGATAAAAACTCAGCAGAATTTGTAAACACAGCTGGTGGAAATGCAGTTGCACTTCCTTGGGGAGAGGTTTATTCAGCACTTAGAACTGGTATGGTTAACTCAGTAATCACATCATCAACATCTGGAAAAGATGGTAAGTTTTGGGAAGTATTAACAGACTTTACAAAAATCAATTATGCTTATCCTTTACAAGCAGTTACAATTAATCTTGACTATTGGAACTCTTTAGATAAATCACAAAAAGATGCTATTTTAAAAGCAGCTGCTGAGATCGAAAAAGCTCAATGGGTAGCAGTAAAAGCTGATGATAAAGAAGCTTTAGAAGTTATGGCAAAAAATGGTATGAATATTTCAGAAGCAAGTGCTGAACTGAAAAAAGAGTTAAATAACATTGCAAATGATATGTTAAAAAAATACTTAGATGATGCAGATTCTCAAACTAAGAAAATCTTTCAAGAGTATGTGTCAACTTCAAGTGATGAAATAAAAAACGTTGTTAAATAATACAATGAGTAAAAAATGAATAAGTTTTATACTTTAGTAAATAAGCTCTCTTTATGGGGAGCTTATTTATCAGCACTTTTATTGATATCGTTAGTTGTCTTAATATTAGTAGAGATATTTATTAGATACTTTTTTGATATGTCTACAATGATTGCAGATGAATATAGTGGGTATTTGTATTTAGCTTCAATCTTTCTAGGTTTGGCATATACTTTTACACAAGATGCTCATATCAGAATTAATATTATAACTTCAAAACTAAGTAAAAAAGCAAATAGTATAGTTGATGTAGTAGCTGGAACTATTACAATAGCATTACTTACTTTTGCACTTTTTAGAACTATTTTATTTACATATGATTCATATGAGATGCAGATGGTTTCTGAAGCTGTATCTGAAACACCTTTATATCTAACTCAAATAGTTATGCCAATAGGGATAATCCTATTTATACTTGCAGTTATAGCTTTTGTTTTAAAAGGATTAAAAAATGATATCTGATCCATTAGTTTTATCTGTTGTTATAATTGTTGTGATGTTTAGTTTTTTACTATCTTCTATTTGGATTGGAATCTCATTAATTCTAACAGGTATAGTTGGGATGTTGATTTTTAAACACAATTTACCACCTGTTATCTCTATTTATGACAAGATAGGTGATCTTTTAGCTTCATCAATGTATGATTCTTTAAACTCATGGTCTTTGGCAGCTTTACCTATGTTTATACTAATGGGTGAGATATTATATAAATCATCTATCTCTACAAGATTGTTAAATGGTTTAATGCCTTGGCTAAATTTTATTCCAGGAAAACTTCTTCATGTAAATGTTGCAGCTTGTTCTTTATTTGCTGCTATTTCAGGTTCTAGTGCAGCTACAACAGCAACAGTTGGTAAAATAACCCTTGAAGAGCTTAAAAAAAGAGGATATTCTAAATCTTTAGCATTGGGGTCTCTTGCAGGAAGTGGTACTTTAGGGTTTTTAATTCCACCTTCACTTATTATGATTATCTATGGTGTTATGTCAAATGTTTCAATTGGTAAGCTTTTTATAGCAGGTATTTTACCAGGTGTTTTATTGGCAACTTTATACTCTGCATATATTATGATTGCTTCAAAAATAGATAGTTCATGTGTCCCAAAAACGCAAGATAAGTACACTGCAAGTGATTTTAAAAACTCGATGAAAGAGTTGTTTCCTGTTTTATTACTTGTAACTGTTGTCTTAGGTTCTATTTATGGAGGGTTTGCAACACCAACGGAAGCTGCTTCATTAGGTGTTTTAGGTTCTATTTTTTTAGCAATCTATTTTAAAAACTTCTCTTTAGAGATATTGAAAAATGCACTTTTAAACTCTATTAAAACCTCAGTAATGATAAGTTTTATAATTGTTGGTGCTGGATTTTTATCTCAAGTTGTAGGTTTTTTAGGAATAGCAAGGGCAATTAGTGAGTTTATTGGAACATTAGGTTTATCACCATTTACTTTGATTTTAATTATTGGGATTATGTATATTCTTTTAGGGATGATTTTAGATGGTATCTCTATTGTTGTTATGACTTTACCTATTGTATTGCCAATAATTGTTGCAGCTGGATTTGATCCATTGTGGTTTGGTATATTTTTAGTATTTATGGTTGAGCTTTCACAAATAACTCCACCAGTTGGATTTTCCTTATTTGTAATACAAAGTATAAGTGGAGAGAAGATTGAGTATATCTTAAAAGCCACATTACCATTTTTTATTTTGATGATTGTTGCTGTTGTACTTATCACTGCTTTTCCAGATATAGTTCACTATTTACCAAAATATATGATGTCTAAATAAAAGGATAAACATATGAGTATCAAAATAAATTGTGATATGGGTGAAAGCTTTGGTATATGGAAAATGGGCTTAGATGAACAGGTTATGCAATATATTGATATGGCAAATCTTGCTTGTGGTTTTCATGCTAGTGATCCACTAATCATGGATTTTACTGTAAAGCTTGCAAAAAAATATGATGTGATACTTGGTGCACACCCTTCATATCAAGATCTAATGGGATTTGGAAGAAGAAGTATCCCTTGTAGTTTTGAAGAGATAAAAGCATTAGTGCTTTATCAAATCTCTGCAATGGCAGGTTTTTGTAAAGCTCATGAGGTAAAGTTAGAATATGTAAAGCCCCATGGTGCTTTATATAATGATATGATGAAAGATGAAAACATCTTTAAAGCTATTTTAGAAGCTGTTTCCTCTTTTGATAAAAGTATAAAGCTAATGATATTATCAAGTAATAAAAATGAATTATATGAATCTTTTACTTCCACTTATGGTATATCTTTATTATATGAAGTGTTTGCAGATAGAAATTACAATGACGATGGAAGTTTAGTATCAAGAACACTTAGAGATGCGGTGATAGATGATGAAAAAGAGGTTATAAAAAGAGTTGAAAATCTAAAAGATAAAGGTTTTTTAAATACAATTACAGGGAAAGAACTTTTTTTAAAAACCGATACTATATGTGTTCATGGGGATAATGAAAAAGCTTTGGATTTTATAAAGATTCTAAAAAAGGTATTATAGATATGGAGATTAAAATAGCTTCTGAAAACTCAGTGATGATATATTTTGGAGAAAAAATAGATAAAGATATTGCTTCATTGGTTAAAAAAGCTTATTTATGTTTAAAAAGTTTGAATTTAGAAGGAATATATGAGATTATCCCTTCATATACTTCAATTTTTATTAGTTATGATATTTTTAAATACGATTTTAACTCTATTAGTGAATTATTAAAAAAGAGTATAGATTTAGAACATGAAAATGATTTTAAACAAAATATTATCACTATTGATGTGTATTATGGTATAGAGGTTGGTTTAGACTTAGAAGATATGAGTAAAAAAACAAATTTAAGTGTAGAAGAGATTATAAATCTTCACTCTCAAAAACTATATGATATCTATGCAATAGGTTTTTTACCAGGCTTTGCATATCTTGCAAGTGTAGATGAAAAAATTGCAATGGCAAGATTATCAACTCCTAGAAAACAAATTCCTAAAGGAAGTGTAGGTATAGCAGATACTCAAACAGCAGTTTATCCTCAAAACTCACCTGGTGGATGGAACATCATAGGAAGAACAACAATCCAACTATTTGATAAAAACTTAGAAAAACTCTCACCTTTGAGTATGGGAGATAAGGTTAAGTTTAATCCTATCTCTAAAGAGCAGTATTTATCACAAGGGGGAGTTATATGAGTTTAGAAGTTATAAACAATCCAGTTTTAGTAACAATTCAAGATAAAGGTAGATTCTCATACTCTCATATTGGTGTAAGCACCTCAGGGGTTATGGATGAGTTTGCTTATCTTTATGCAAATAAGATGTTAGCAAATAGCTTAGATACAAATATTTTAGAGATATCTTTTTCCAATGTAATCTTTAAAGCAAATACTAATACCCAAATAGCAATAACAGGAGCTATATGTGAGTTTTTTATAAATGATATAGCTAAAACCTGTTGGCATACTTATAATATAAAAGCTGGTGACATTATCAAAATAGGAAAAATTTTAAAAGGTTCAAGGGTTTATTTAGGAGTTCATGGAGGTTTTGATATCCAAAAAGAGTTTGGTAGTTTCAGTACAACAATAAAAGAAAATCTTGGTGGTTTAGATGGGAGTAAATTAAAAAAAGGTGATGTTTTATCTTATGAAGAGTTTTCTTTTGATCATAAAAAAAGATTAAAAGAGGAATTTATCCCTGAGTATGAAGATGAATTAACCCTAAGAGTTATCTTATCTTATCAAGAAGATGCTTTTGATAAAGAACAAAAAGATAAATTTTTTTCAAGCACATATACTATAAGTAATGAGTTTAATAGAATGGGATGTAAACTAAATGGTGAGCCAATTAACTCAAATATTGATGGAATTATTTCAGAAGGTATAGCCTTTGGTTCTATTCAAATACCAAAAGATGGTCAGCCAATTATTTTACTAAAAGAGCGACAAACAATAGGTGGATATCCAAAGATTGGTTCAGTTTTAAGTATTGATTGTTTTAAATTAGCTCAAATGAAAGTTGGGTCAAAAATAAAATTTGAGCCAATAAGTATAGAAAGAGCACAAGAAAAAGTGAAACTATTTTACTCTATTTTTGAATAAGTTGTTCACTTAGTTCTTTTATCATACTATTTAAAGTGTCATGAAAAGATGCATCTTTTTTTACATCTGAAATTGTATATGTAAAGTTTGGATTTATAATTATTCCTGAATTACTTTTCAAAGTTGTATTAGAAAGTAAGTTTCCTATATTGTTTAAAATAGTAGTTATATTTGAAACAGATTCTTTTTTTATAATAATTAAAAATTTGTTTTTTAGATATCTAGCTATATTAAAATCTAAATTTTCATCTTTTAATTTATCTTTTAAAAATTTTGATATAAAAATCAAAAGATTATTTGAGATTAGATTACTATAATTTTTTGAGATATAGTCATAATTATTTACATTTAATAAAACCAATAAACAATCATCTTGAATTGTTGCATCTTTTGTTAGAAATTTTTGATAAATCCATTGTTTATTATAGGTTTTAGTTAGATAATCTTTATAAACATTGTTTTTAATATTTTCTAATTCTGTTTGTAGTATTTTTATTTGAGAATATAAAGAATCTAAGAGTGACTGATTTTTTGATTTTATAGCTTCTTGTGCATCTAAAGCAATCTCAGATACTTCATCAATAGTTTTCATAGCACTATGCATATATCCATCTATTTGTTTGTATTCTTCTATTAAAAAATTTTGAAGTTCTTTTTCGAATTCATTACTATCTAAATTAACATCTATAGTTCTTGCATGTTTATCAAAACACTCAAAATAAGTAGATGGTAAAATAATATCATCCCCTAACAATTCACTTATTGTGTTGTCTGTTATCTCTTTTAATTTATCTTTCATCTTCTTTTCCCAACAATTTCATCAATTCTTTTTGGTTTACTAATATAGTAACCTTGTGAATAGTCAATATCTAAAGATTTTACATATCTTAATATTTTTAAATCACTCACAAACTCTGCAACAGTTTTAATATTTTGTTCTTTACAAAACTGTACTATACTTTTTACTAGATTATAATAAATCTCTTCATCAATTTTTTTGATTAAACTTCCATCAAGTTTTATATAGTCTGTATTTATATTCAAAATATGTTCATAGTTTGAAAATCCACTACCAAAATCATCTATTGCAATTTTTATATCATGTTGTTTTAAATCATTTATAAAATCATTTACTAAATAATAGTTATTAATCTTTTTACTCTCAAGTATCTCTATTGTAATATATTTTCCAACATCAGATTCTTTGATATTATTTATAAGTAGGTTTTTCATAATTGGATTCAAAATATCATTATAATCTAGATTTATACTCACATGAATTTTATATTGTTTAATATAATCAATTACTTTTAAAATCATCAGTTCCATTAGTTTATTAAAAAGTCTATATTTTCTTGATTTTTCAATAAATACTTGTGGCATGATGACATTTCCATTTTTATCAAATATTCTCATTAGAGCTTCGTATTTTACTATTGTCGATGATTTATTATCTTGTATTGGTTGGAAAAATGGTTCTACTGTTTTTTCATCAATATTTTTATGTAAAGTTGATAAAAGTTCTTCATTTAGAAAATGGTTTTTATATAGATTTGAATCATAATACATAAAATTTATATAGTTTAATTTTGCATTGTGTAGGGCTTTTTCTGCAAATATTTTTAGATTTTTGTCATCACCTTTTGAACAACCTATAGTGATATCAATATCTATAGTATGTAGATTATTTATTAGTTTAAATTGTTTTGATACAATAGTATCAAAAATATAGTTTTTGATTTTTATAATATCAATTTTTTCTAAGTCTTCAAAAATATTTATAATAAAAACATCCACATGTGAATTTTTAACTTCAATACATACATCTTTTTTCAGAATAGATAAAATCTCTTTTTTTATATTTGTTTTAAGTAGATTATGTACTTGTGAAATAATATAATCTCCATTGCTAAAACCATATAAAGCATTTATATCTTTCATATAGAGTATATCTACAATAAAAATTGTTTTAGTTCTATTCTTATATAGGTGTTTACATAGATATTGTAATAAAGACACTCTGAACCTTTTTTTTCTGCTGGGAGCAGTATAGCATAATTTAATTTTAAGAAATGTAAATATTGTTTAATTTTTCAACATAAATTAGAAATTTTCTTATTTAATTACTAAATTGTATTTGTAAATAAATTTTAACATAAATTTGTTACAATCAAATTTCATTAGGAGGTGGTATATTGGAACATATAGCAATTAAAGATAAAAAAGTAAAAATTGATATTATAAAACTATTAAATATTATTTCTTTGAAAAAGGGATTTGAAATAGATTTAAATGGTAATTTAATAATACAGAATGAAGAAAAAAAACAAACTCCAATTATATTTAAATCAAATGAAAATGATAATTTTAGGTTATTAGTTGATTCAAAATCTTTAGTTTCTAATATTTTTAAAGATTATAAACCAGAAATAAATGGTACTATATGTGTTTTAAATTTGGTCAGTGCTTGGCAACAGATTATTGATTTTAATAAATCACAAATGTTATATTTTGACCATCAAACAGATGGGGTTGAGATTTTTGAAGATGAAACTTTAGAAGAGTATGGTTGGCATTGTATCCCTTGTGATATAACTTATAGACAATTATCAGAATTTATAGAAAGTAGTTGTGAAGGTTGTTTGGTTTTTTATGACAATGAAATTCAATTTAATGGTTTTGTAATAGTAAAAGATATAGAAGATGTAAGAAATAAAGTTTACACTTTTATAATAAATAATTTAAAAGATAAATTAGACAATAATAAATTAGATTTAGACGATGATGAGGTTTTAGAGTCATTGCAGTTTTTTAATATAAAGGTATAGTTTGGAAGATTTGATTAGAGATGGGGGCTTTATAGCATATATAGCTCTTTTTTTATATTCATTTGGTGGTGGTTTTGTTGGTTTGGTTATAGCTGGTGTTTTATCTTATGCAGGGGATTTAAATATTTTTTTATCGATGATAATAGCAGGAACATCAAATTTTATTGGTGATCAGTTTTTATTTTATATGGCTAGAACAAATAAAACATATGCAAATGATGTTATGAAAAAATATGGAAGAAAAGTTGCCTTGGCTCATGTTTTGATGAGAAGATATGGTTCTTCTGTTGTGTTTATACAAAAATATATATATGGAATAAAAACTTTAATCCCCCTTGCAATGGGACTTACTAAATATTCATTTAAAAAGTTCACTATATATAATGGTTTTGCAGCTATTGTTTGGGCTATAGTTGTAGGATATGCAAGTTATATGATGGGTGAGGTTGTTTTAACTTATTTTGATGAATATAAATATTATGCCGTAGCATTTATCTTAGCGATAATTTTAGGTGTAGGGTACTATTTTAGAAAGATATAATTAAGGAAATATAATAGAAAATACAGATAATAGTTTTGAATCACTAGATATAAAAGAAGAGTTCAAAAAAAATATAAAAAGTTTAGACTTTTTACATATGACAAATATTCAAAAATTATGTATAAAGCCTATTTTAGAAAAAAATGATGTTATTGCACAAGCAAAAACAGGTTCAGGAAAAACAGCAACATTTGCTATACCTATTATAGAAAACTTGGATGTAGAAAACTTTGCAACTCAATCTTTGATTTTAGTTCCTACACGAGAGTTAGCAAATCAAGTGGCTCAACAAATTAGAAAACTTGCACGTCATATTCACAATGTAAAGGTTCTAACTTTAATAGGTGGAGTTCCATATAAAGTACAAGTTGAATCTTTAAAATTTGGAGCACATATTATAGTAGGAACTCCTGGAAGAGTTTTACAACATCTTTTTGAGACAAAAGTCACTTTCCCAAATATCAACTGTCTAGTTCTTGATGAAGCAGACAAGATGCTTGATATGGGATTTTACGATGATATATTAAAGATTATAAATGAACTACCTACAAAAAGACAAACTTTGCTTTTTTCTGCAACTTATGAGGAAAATATAAAAGAGTTATCTCAAAAGATTACTTACGAAGCATTATTTTTAAAAGATGAATCGGTGCATACCTCACAATCAATAAATCAAAAGTTTTATTGTATAAATGATAAAGAAAAAGCTGATTCTTTACCATATTTCATATCTTCTAATGATGCAGAATCAACACTTATATTTTCAAATACAAAAATTGAGTGTGAAAATATTGCAAATAATTTGTACGAAAAAGGTCTTGATGTATTGGTTTTACACTCTGATTTGGATCAAAAACAAAGAGATGAGATCATGATACTTTTTTCAAATAAATCATATCCAATATTAATAGCAACTGATATTGCATCAAGAGGTTTAGATATTGATGATATAGATTTAGTTATAAACTATGATTTAGCCAGAGATTTACATACACATAAACATAGAATAGGAAGAACTGCAAGAGCTGGTAAAAAAGGTCTAGCTATTAGTTTTTTTAATAATGAAGACATAGATAATAAAAAATTTTTAGTGGATGAATTTAACTTAGAATTAGAAGAAATTTCTAATATAAATAATAGTAAAATTTACGAAATTGATTCTACTTTTAGGACAATTTATTTAAATAGTGGCAAAAAAAATAAACTTCGTGCAGGGGATATTTTAGGTGCTTTAACTGCTGCTATTGGTTTAGACAAAAACGATATTGGGAAAATAGACATCTTAACTTTTTGCTCATATGTTGCAGTTAAAAAAGAGGTTTTAAATAAAGCTTTAGATGGATTAAAAAACAATAAAGTTAAAGGTCGTTTTCTAAAAGCATATGAAAAATAAATTATAAAGGAATTTTATGAAAATAGTATTGTCACTTTTAGTTTTAGCACTTTCACTTTTTGCAAGTGCAATAAATTTTGAAAAAGATTTAGAATCTGCAAAACAAAAAGCATTAGCTCAAAATAAAAAGCTTATGATTATGTATTCAACACCAACTTGTCCAGAGTGTAACTATATGAAGAAAAAAGTTTTCAAAGATGAAAAGGTTATCTCATATGTAAATGAAAACTTTGTACCAGTTGTAATGGATATAAAAAAAGATAAAGATCAATTACCTTATGAATTTATAGGTATTCCTACACTTTTCTTTGCAAATGCAAGTGATATGCAACTTGTTGGTAAAAAAATAGGTGGTACAAGAGAAACACAACTATTAGAAATATTAGAAAAGATGAAGTAAGATTATGAAGAAAATTTTATTTGTTTTTATTTTTGTTGTAAGTTCACTTTTTGCATTTAATCAAGATGATTTGGATAAATTTCTATTTTCAAAAAATTGTCAAGAGTGTGATTTGTCAAATGCAGATTTTTCAAACCAAAATTTTGATGGAGCAATTTTAACTAGCTCAAATCTAAATGGTGCAAATTTTGAAAACTCAAGTTTTGTAAAGTCAAATATGTGGGGTGTGAGTTTAAAAGATGCTAATTTTAACAACGCAAATATAAGAGCATCAAACCTAGAGGGTTCAGAACTTAGCAATATCAAATGTGAAAATACAACTTTCAAAGGTGTAAACTTTTCAAATGCAACTTTTATAAATGTAAAGTGCAAAAACTTATCTATCTGGTCTGCAAGATTTTTAGATACAAGTTTTGATGATGTAGATTTTTCAAATGCAGGTGCAGCATATGCTATATTTAATGCAGTTGATTTTTCATCATTAAATATAGATGGAGCAATCTTTTGGAATGCAAAAGTTTCAAACTCTTTTTTAAGTAAAAAACAGTGTGAATACCTAAAAAAAGAGGAAGCTATTTTAAAAGACAATGACTGTAAATAGTCTAAGAGATTTTTTCTTCTACTTCCTCATCCCATAATATAGAGATACCATACTCCTCATGGGGTATGGCATATTTAAAATATTCATTTCCACCTTTTTTACCATGAAGTCTTACAACAATTTGTCCATCTTCTAAAAGTTTTTTCATCTCAAATTCCCCAATAGAACGTTTGTTGTATCTTAAAAAACTATTTGAATATACTCTAAATCTACAAGTTGAATCAGCAGTAAAAACATATTGTTCACTCTCATCATACTCTTTTTTAGAGTTTTCACATGAGTATAGTTTGATATTTTTACCTTTTACAGTGATTTTTTTAGAAATCACACTTCCATCGCAGTAGGGACATTTACCTAGTATAGACATTTAGTTCCTTTTTTTAATTGTATTTTAGCAGTAAAAGATTGTTTTGGTTTGAAATATTGCAGAATGCAATGAATAGTGGTTTGTAGTTTATAATATTTGATTTTAAATGAGTTATACTGTACGTCTCAACTTTTATCGACTTTCTTTTGTAAAAAAGAAAGTAGCAAAGAAATTATCTCGCGGGTTTCGAAGCCGAAGGTTCCCTCGCTTATTATTTTACTTTTCTGTTTTTCAAAACTCACATAAAAATATGCTCCCAGCATATTTGTTATGCTCAAACAGTTGAAAAACTTTTCCGAAAAGTAAAATAAACACTCGGCTTCTCAAATGCGGGAAAGTGGGATAATGACCTTTACATTTTTGATACCATTTTATTCAAACAGGTGTAATACTCAATTATTAAGAGAAAATTCGTGGCTAGAATATTGTCCAGACTTTGTTGAAGCCGGAAGTTTTCTAATTATTTTCGGAAAAGACCGAGGAATGTTCGAAGATATAAAAGGTGACTGAATGTCACGTTTTATATCAAGTCCCGCAGGTCAGAAAATAATTAGACAACTGGAGGGAACTTTAGCTTCAATAACCGTCTGGTTGCTTTTTCTCTTACTTTTTACAATTAAAAAGTAAGAAAGCGGAGAGCTTTGATCTACAAGACAATTGCATACAGTTAAAACTATTTCAAAAGTATTTGAGTTTAAACAATAATCATCTTATCTCCATCAATCCTTAAAAACCTCAAAAATAATATCCCTCAACTCCTCTTTCATCTCAAAAGTCAGCTCTTTAGTATTAGAATATATATAAAAAGGAACAGTATTCAACATAGATTGTTTCAACCTTTTTCTAAGTGTTGAAATCTCATCAATAAAGATGATGTTTTCCCCATCAAATAGTTTAAAATCTTTTTCAATACCAATTTTAAAAGAAACTATTTGGTAGCTAAAAAATAGATTTTTCTCTTTTGATTCATATTTTGAGATAAAGTTCTCAAGTTTATCTCTTAGGTCTTTATATCTATTTTCATTGATAAAACCAAAACTCTCTCTAAACTGATATCTTTGCACTGTTGTAAAATCTAATACTTTATAAAATTCATTTAGATTTTTCCAAGGAGATCTAAAAAATCTTTTTCCAAATAAAACCTCTTCGAAGCAGTATTTGTATTTTAAATCCTCTTGTGAAAGTTTTTTCTTGTTTTTTATTGAAAAATATTCATCTTTGAAAAATGAGATTAGCCAGTTTTCATCTAACATACTTATTAAATCTAGTTTTTTTTCATTGTCAAAATTATGGGAAAATTTCCACAACATTGAAATAGAGTTTGAGGGTTTATCTTCTATGATGTTATTATCAAAATATTTATTGCATAGGTATTGAACAACATTTTCCAAAAGGGCATCGGTTTTGGCTATACCGTGATTAAAAATCACTTTTTTATAAAGATTAAATCTCATCTCAAGCATATGTTCTATATCAATCAAACTCATATCAAAATAGCTAATATAAAACTCATCTTTTTGTTTTACTAAGACTGCTTCTTTTGTAATCCTAATATGGTCACTAGGTCCTGTTATATAACCACTTGCTAACATATCTCTGTTTATATAATCTAATCTATCAGCATCAACCGTACTATCAATGATTCTATGTAAAACCTTAAAATCAAAGTTTTTGTAAACTTTGTTTTCAAGAATATAAGAGGACAATATTTTTATAAGTTTTATATATTCTTTCTCCTCTTTTAACTCTATAAAATCAAATATTTCATACTCTAATAAAAGATTTAAAAAGTTTTTTCCAATAGCTTCATGTAAAACTAAATCTTCATTGTGTGTTAGTTTTTCATAAAAGTTTTTAAACTCTTGTTGTTTTGGATTTAAATTTTTATTTTGTTTTAAATTCTCATATACATTTTTTAAAGAGTATTCCACTTGATGCGAAAAGGGTAGGTGTCCAACATCATGGAGTAGGGCAACCACTCTAATTGTTTGCAAAATTATAGTATATACAACCCTATCTTTTTTATTTTTTGTTGGTATTGTAAATTGGTATAAAGCTTTGTTGTCAAAATAGCTTAAATCATCTATTTTTATATTTAGATTGTTTTCTTTGATAACATTTTTTATAACTTTTTTTAAAGCTTTTAGAAACTCATCCTTTGTCTCTTTATTTGCATTTAATAGGGCATTTTTAAAAATAAAAGAGCTTAAATGCATACAACCTAAAGAGTGTATAAATCTTTTGGTTGTAATAGAAGGGTAGGAAAAATAAGCCAAAGCATTTTGAGTTATAAATTGAAGTCTATTTACAATTTTTGTTTGTAATAGTTTATCTTCAAGTTTTGTATACTGTATATGATTATATATAGTATCGTTTATAATTCTATTTTGGATTTTATTTTTTCCTTTCAAATATTCTTTCTGTAAACTCTGCAAATTTACCACGTACTGCTTTTTCTAATTCTATTGCAAACATATTTATCTCAGGATGTTTTTCCCTTGTTTGTTTTAGAAGTGTAGTAAGTCCATTGTTATATTTATTTAAGTATAAATTATCTATTTGTCTATTTGAACCAATTACTATAGCCATACATGATTCATCAAGTCTACTTAAAATAAGTTGCGTAGTTTTTTCAGAAGAGTTTTGCCACTCATCCA
>QKDL01000011.1 GCA_003252105.1 Arcobacter sp. | reverse complement strand
AGAGCATATTAAAAAACTTATTTATAATATTTCAAATAATAAAATTGTTGTATCAAAAAAAGAAATTTTAAAGACAATGAATTACATTATAAAACAATAATATATTGTATTTTTATTTAGTTATTATATAATAATTATTATGAATAAACTAAGTTATAGTAACCTACATTTTATTAATACATATTAGTCTAATTTAAAAACTATTTTTTAATTTAAAGGAGAGTTTATGGTGGATTGGAGTCAGACTTATGCAGCTATTTATAGAGCTAAAAATGAGTATTTAAAACCTGTTAAGTTTCTTGATGAAGTATTTTTTGATGATTTATTAGGTATAGAATATCAAAAAAAAGAGATTATGAAAAATACTCAAAGGTTTATTGATGGTTTACCTTCAAACAATGTTTTACTTTGGGGTGCAAGGGGTACTGGAAAATCTTCTCTTATAAAAGCTGTTTTAAATGAATATAAATCTCAAAAATTAAGACTCATAGAGATTGATAGGGAAGATTTAGATGATTTAATAGAAATCATAGATAAAATAAGAGATTTATCATATAAGTTTATAATTTTTTGTGATGACTTGTCTTTTGAAGAGGGAGAAAGAGGTTATAAGGGCTTAAAAAGAATCTTAGAAGGTTCTATAGAAGCTACACCTAAAAATGTAAAAATTTATGCTACTTCAAATAGAAGGCATCTAGTCTCAGAATATCACAGTGAAAATGAAGGAACCAAAGTAGGTAATGATGGAGAGATACATTATGGTGATAGTGTAGAGGAAAAAATCTCTTTAAGTGATAGATTTGGTTTATGGTTGTCTTTTTCCCATGGAAATCAACAAGATTATTTAAAATTAGTTGATTTTTATTTTAAAGATTACCAAGGTAATAAAGATGAATTATATAAATATGCACTTATGTTTGCTCAAAGTAGAGCAACTAAAAGTGCAAGAACAGCAAAGCAGTTTTTTAATAGTTTTTCAAACAAATAAAGGTATTAGTTTTGGCTTCAAGTGATTTAATAAATATAAAAGATAATCTAAAAAACTATTTGAAAAATACTGAAGTAATTGATATTGAAAATAAAGAGATACAAGATTTAGCATTAAGTTTATCAAAAAACTGTAATAGTGATGAACAGATAGCTAAAAATTGTTTTGAATATGTAAGAGATAACATACCTCATAGTGGTGATATAAAAGCAGAAATCACCACATGCAAAGCAAGTGATGTTTTAAAACATAAGACAGGTTGGTGTTATGCAAAATCTCATCTTCTTTCAGCACTTTTAAGAGCAAATAATATTCCAGCTGGATTTTGTTATCAGCATTTAAGTTGTGGTGAATATGAAAATGATAAGTATTGTTTACATGGTTTAAATGCTGTATATCTAAAAAAATATGGTTGGTATCGTATTGATCCAAGAGGAAATAAACAAGGAGTTGATGCACAATTTACTCCACCTATAGAAAAATTGGCATTTAAATTAGAAAAAAATGAATATGATTTAGCACAAATTTATGATAAACCCTTAGATATTGTAATAAATAGTTTACAATCTTTTGAAAACTATAAACAAATGTCAAAAAACTTTCCTTTGACCAATGAATTTATAAGAAGAGCAAAATTAGAAGATGCACAAGAGTTAAATTGTTTAGTGTCAAGTTTATTGTTGTATATTTTTGAACAAACTCCTTCATGGTTTGAGGAAGATATAAGTAAAGATAGTTTTGAAAAAAGACTCAAAGATAAAAATTATGAACACTATATTTATACTATTGATAAAAAAATAGTAGGGTTTATAGCTATAAAAGAGAAAAATCATCTTTATCATCTTTTTGTTGATAAAAATTTTCATAAAAGAGGGATAGCTAAAAAACTTTTCGAATGTGTTAAAACAAATATGAATACAACAAATATGAAAGTAAATGCCTCTTTATATTCAATAGCAGTTTACAAAGCTTTAGGTTTTAAAGAGAGTGGAAAACAAGAAAACTATCAAGGTTTAGATTATCAACCAATGGTATATGAAAGTAAATAAATGAGAAGAAATGAATTTAACATAGAAGATAAAGAGATTATAAAAGAGATATTAGATGAGTGTGAATCTGGTACATTGAGTTTAATATCAAAAGGTAAACCTTATGGAGTGGCTGTAAACTTTGTATATTATGAAGATAAAATATATATTCATGGTGCAAAAGAGGGAAGAAAGGTAGAATCTATAATGGAAAATCCATTTGCATCTTTTTTAGTAGTGAATCCTTTTTCTCTAATTCCATCATATTTTAGTGATACTATGGCAGCTTGTCCTGCAACTCAATTTTTTGCTTCTGTTATATGTGAAGGCAATATTAAGGCAATAGACAATCCAAATAAAAAAGCTACAGTTCTGAACAAACTTATGGAAAAGCTTCAAAGTGAAGGTGGCTACGAAACAATTACTTTTGATAAACCTATGTATAAAAAGATGTTGGAAAATACAGCCGTGTTTGAACTTGATATACAAACTATTAGTTGTAAAGTAAAAGTAGGTCAAAATCTTTTAGAGGATAAAAAAGAGAGTATTATAGATAAACTCCAGAAAAGAAATAGTAAATTAGATAAGAAAACTATTGAGATGATAAACAAATTTTATAAATAAAAGGCAAAAAATGAATCTAAATAAACTAAAAGATGCCGAAAACTATTTTTTTGAACTTTATCCAAAAGGGTTTGAGGATGAAGCTTTACAAGTTATAATAAAAAGACACAATACAGCTAAAATAGGAAATGAAGTTCAAGAACTATTTTCTAAAGATAATTTTGCAATGCCACAACTAATTTGTGACAATTTTACAAAAATTGTTTCAAAATCATCTTTAATCTCACTTTTTGAAAAACCAAAAGTAAGAGATATGATAAAAAATATGAGTATAGACCAAAAAGATATGTTTAGTATCGCTTTATACGATTTACTTTATGAGGATAAAAAAGATGGTTTTGAAAGTATGGTTGAGATTTTGGCTTTATTTAAACTAGCTAAATGGTCTATAGTATCTTTGATTCCTTATTATTTTGCAAGGCAAGAAGAGTTTTTTATCAAACCAACAACTACGAAAAATATAATAAAACATTTTGAGTTGGAAAATATAGTATATAAACCAAAACCAAGTTATGAGTTTTATTTGGAGTATAAAAAGATATTAAATGAGATGAAATCAAATGTTGATAAAAGAATCACCCAAGACAATGCTGGTTTTACAGGATTTTTAATGATGAGTATGGAAGAAGAAAATTGATGATGATAAAAGAATATTGGAATAAAATCCTAATCTCACTACTATCTTGTCTAATCATCTTTTTTGCTTTTAGTTATAGCTTGGACTTAAAGGGTAAAGAGTTAGTTGATAATAGTTTTACTCAAGCTGTAATTGTATTTGGTAGTGCAAAAGCTTTAAATGCTGTTATCTCTTTAGCTCAGGGAACTGAGCTTGATTTACCTTTTCTTACTGTTGCTATTGGTGAAGTGTTGGATCCAATAAATGATTTGGTTGAACAGTTTTCTTTGGTGATGTTAGCAAGTATGACCTCTCTTGGGATACAAAAAATTATGATGAATTTTGTAACCAATGATATATATAACTATACTTTACTATTTTGTTTAATATTTTTTAATATTTGGCTTTTTTATAGGTTTTCAAAAGATGAAAGATTTAGAACACTATTTTTCAAGTTTACAGTGATACTTGTTTTTTTAAGATTTGCTGTACCTTTAATAGGTGTGGTAAATGAGTTTACATATAATAGTTTTGTAAAACAAGATTACAATATAGAAAAGTTAAATGAAAATATAGTAAAAGTAAAAGAGGAAGTAAATCAAGTAACTGTAGATACTATAAAACAAAAACAAGAAAGTTCATTGTTGAGTAAAATTGCTGAAAAATTTGATTCAGAATATTACAACAAAAAAATAGAAGAATACAGAAAAGCTGTTGATAACTCTAGTGAGTTTATTATAGATTTGATTATAGCCTTTGTATTTCAAACTATTCTTTTGCCCCTTGTATTTTTATTTGCCCTTTATCACTTGGTAAGGGGTATTTTCAACTTAAGTAGATAACTTTAGCAATATTTGGATTGTCTTAGAAGTTTGTTTTTTGTTAAGATTTTATTAGATTTTTATAAAGGATAGTTTTGTTTGAGTTAAAAATAGCTACTGTTCAAGATATTGAAGAGATTTTAGAACTACATAGCAGATATCAAGTAGATACCATAAGTGAAGAGGATAAAAAAGATGGGTTTATCACAACTGCCTTTACCAAAGAGCAGTTATCTTTACTTATAAAAGGGGAACAAGGGCTTTTTATAGCAAAAAAAGATGAAAAGATAGTTGCTTATGTCATGGCTGCATCTTGGGCATATTGGTCAGCTTGGCCTATGTTTGCATATATGATAAAAGAGTTGCCAAAACTTGAGTATTTAGGGCAAACTTTAAGTGTGAATAATTCATATCAATATGGCCCTGTATGTGTAGATAAAAGTGTAAGAGGTAGTGGAGTTTTAGAATTGATATTTGATTTTGCAAGAAAAGAGATGGCAAAAAAATATCCTATATTAGTTACATTTATTAATAAAATAAATCCAAGGTCATTTGAAGCACATACTAAGAAGTTAGGACTTGAAGTTATAAAAGAGTTTGAATATAACAATAATAACTATTATGAATTGGTTTATGATACTTCAAAATCACTCTAATATGGCTATCTTTTAAAAGATAGCCATAAAATTAAATTGCGATTATAGCTTCAATCTCTATTTTTAAGTCAGGATGAAATAGACTCTCAATCTTTACTAAAGAACTAGCTGGTAAATCTTCTTTATAGATTTCAAAAAGTGTTGTTCTTAATTCACTTATGTTTTCAAAGTTAGTTACAAAGATAGTAACTTTTATAATATTTTGTAAACTACTATTTTCTGCTTTTGCAATTTTTTCTATTTGATTAAAAATCTCTTTTGTTTGGAACTCTATACTTTTTGATTGAGTTTTAGAACCAAAAGCACTTAAACCTGATAAATATAACAAGTTATTGTGTTTTACCGCATGTACATAAGGACCAACTGGTTTATCTAAAATATTATAGTTTTTTCGTATAGGTTTCATCTTATTTTCCATCTATATTTTTAAATCTCTCAACCATCCACTGTGGATACTCTTTTTTCAAAGAACTAATCTCATCTAGTCTTTCTAACTCTTCATTTGAAAATACAATATTTGTTGATTCTATATTCTCTTTTAGTTGTTCAATTCTTTTAGCTCCTATAATTGTACTAGTAATTCCTTTTTGTATTTTTACCCATGCCAATGCAACTTGTGCTACTGATACTTTATGTATATCTGCAATCTCTTTTAAAACATCAATAATCTCATAGCTTTTATCTTTATTTAGTGGAGGAAAATCAAAATTTACTCTTCTTGCATCTGTAGTTTCATTATCTTTAGTATATTTCCCACTTAAAAAACCACCACTTAATGGACTCCAAGGCATAATAGATATATTTTGGTCAAGTGCTAAAGGGATAAGTTCCCTTTCTATATCTCTAGTTGAGAGTGAATAGTGGTATTGTAATGCTACAAATTTATGCCAACCATTTTTTGATGCAATACCATTTGCCTTCATAACCATCCAAGCAGGCCAGTTACAAACACCTAAGTATCTTACTTTTCCACTTTGAACTATATCATTAAGTGAACGCATAATCTCTTCCATATCTGTTGTACTATCAGTACCATGAACATATAAAATATCTATGTGATTTATTTGTAGTCTTTCTAAACTTTCATCTACACTATTAAATATATGATATCTTGAAAGTCCAGAATGGTTTGGTTTCTCTTTCATCATACTTCTTACTTTTGTAGCAATAACCACTTCATCTCTTGGGATATTTAAATCTTTTAAAGCTTGCCCTAATAGTTGTTCAGATTCTCCATATGAATATATATTTGCAGTATCTATAAAGTTTATTCCATTCTCAAAAGCAGTTTTAATTATACTATTTACCTCTTCTTGATTTGATTTTCCTATATGTTCCCAAAAGCCACCTCTATTTCCACCAAAGGTCATTGTGCCTAAACAAATCTCTGATACTAATAGTCCTGTATTACTTAAGTTGTTGTATTTCATGATAATATCTCCTTATAATTTAAAGAAAATATTATCAGATAGTGCAGATTTCTATGATGCTAGATTCAATCAAAAAATTGTAAAAATCAAATAATTATGAATCTCTATATCTTTTAGGAGTTATTTCAACTCTTTTTTTAAAAAAATTTATAAAATGGGGTGGTTCTTCAAAACCTAAACTAAAGGCAATATCAGAAATATTCCAAGAAGTATGTTTAAGTAATATTTTTGCTTCTTGTAAAACTCTATTTGATATAAGTTCAGAAGTAGTCTTTCCTGTAATCTCTTTTAAAACTTTATTTAAATGGTTTGTATGGATATTTAAATTTTTGGCAAAATCGTTTGCACTTCGTAGTTCAAATCTTTGATAAGGTGTTTCTATAGGAAACTGTCTTTCAAGTAGTTCTGTAAAAAGTGTTGCAATTTTAGTAGCTCTATCTTCATTTTTTAGATTTGTTGTTATAGCTGGTTGCATCTTCATTGCATAATGGATAAGTTCAAAACAAAGGTTTCTTAGAACATCATATTTATAAATATAGTCTGAATTTATCTCTTCAAACATTTTTGAATATATTTGTTCTATATCTTCCAAAGAGTTTTCATCTAGTATAAATAGTTTATTTTGATTTGTTTGAAATACTGGATATTGCCTTATTGAGCCAAATTTATGAAAAAAGTTTTCTGTAAAGATACAAAAACAACCACTTTGATTTTCATCTAATGGTTCCCAACTATATGGAACTAAAGGATCAGAAAACATCAATGCATATTTTTCACTAATAAAACTTTTATCAGCATAGTCAATTTTTACTCTCCCTTTTAATAGGGTAATTTTAAAATAATCTCGTCGATTAAAAGAGATAGGTTTTATTTTTGAATTGGTTCTTTTAAAAATATTAAAATGACCTATATCGTTTTCTAATTCTTTTGGAATATAGTATAATTTGTTTCTTTCATAAAACTCATGAATATTTTCTGTATTTTTCATCTCATAATAATACAAAAATCAAATAATTTTTGTCAATAAAAAATTAAATTATAATTAGATTTAGGATTTTTTATTATAATTTCTTTTTAATAAAAAGGGTAACAATGTTTATAATCTTACTTACATATATAAAACCATTAGAAGAGGTTGATAGTTATTTGGAAGCTCATGTAGAGTATCTAAAAGAGCAATACAGTAAAAACAATTTTATTGCATCTGGTAGAAGAGTTCCAAGAGAGGGTGGAGTGATTCTGTCAAAATTAGATTCAAAAGAACAACTTGAAGAGGTATTGAGTAAAGACCCATTTAGTATTGCTGGTCTTGCAAAATATGAGATTATAGAGTTTATTCCAAGTATGACCTCAAAAGAGTTTGATAATTTAAAAGAGTAATATGAAAAATAGTGAAGAGTATTTTAATCAACTAAGAGAAGTTTGCAAACAGTATCATGATTTTAGTGATGAAGCTTTTGAATCTTTTAAAAATATATGTTTTATAAAAGAGGCAAAAAAGGGTGAAGTATTGCAAGATACTTACTCAATAGCTAAATATATCTATTTTATATGTAAAGGGATACTTCGAACCTATTATATAAGTGAAGATGCTAATATATATACTAAAAACCTTTTTAGTGAAAACTATTTTTCTGCTTCAAAGGTTTCTTTAATAACTAAAGAGGATTCATATTTAAATATTGAAGCCTTAGAAGATAGTATTTTAATATATATAGATTTTGATGGATACAAAAAATTAATAGCTGAAAATATTGAGTTTAAAGATTTTTATATAAACTATTTAGAAAAAAATTGGGTTATAGTAAAAGAGAAAAATGAAATCTCTTTAATAGTTGATGATGCTACTACAAGATACCTAAATTTTATAGAAAAAAATCCAAATATAGAAAAAAGAATTCCTCAACATCATATAGCAAACCATTTAGGGATTACTCCTACACAACTTAGTAGAATTAGAAATAAATTGAAAAATCAACATATGTAAATGACAAATTAAATTAAATATAATACTATTCCAGAAAAAAGGAATATTTATATGAATGAAAATATAAAAGCACATATATTAGCTATCATTGCAACATTTTTAATTGCTGGTTCATTTATAGTATCAAAAAAACTCTCAGGGATTATTGACCCCATTTCACTTACACTTTTACGGTTTGTATTTGCTTCAATAGTGTTAGCACCAATAATATTTATAAAACAAAAATATAGAAGTAAAGTATTGCAAACATTTAAACGGGCTTTGGTTATTAGTTTGTTTTATTCTTTGTATTTTATAGGTTTATTCAAAGCTTTAGAGTATACAACAGCTTTAAATACTGGTACATTATTTACTTTAGTTCCCCTTTTGACAGCATTTTTTGCAATTTTTGTATTTAAACAAAAAATCACTATCTTTCAGTTTTTTATATATTTAGTTGGCATAGTTGGAACTTGTATAGTTGTTTTCAAAGGCAATTTACAGTTGTTTTTAAATCTTACTCTAAACTATGGGGATATTATATTTTTATTTGCAATTATCTCTATGGCTTTATATTCTATTAGTGCAAAACACTTTTACAAAGAGGGTGATGAGGTATTAGTTTTAACTTTTATGACCTTAATAGGTGGTGTTATTTGGATGAGTCTAGCTTTAGCAGTTTTAGATATCCCTTTACAATGGGAAAAAATAAATGGTAATTTGTTTTTATATAT
The DNA here is from genome assembly GCA_003252105.1 of Arcobacter sp. GTDB lineage: Bacteria > Campylobacterota > Campylobacteria > Campylobacterales > Arcobacteraceae > Halarcobacter. The sequence goes on along the minus strand of QKDL01000011.1, from coordinate 49,640 downwards.
GTGTTATTTAGCAATTGGGGCAACTTTATTTACTGTATATCTAAACCAAAAAGCAACTGTAGTTTTAGGTCCTAAAAAGATTATGGCTTATATTTATATAAATCCAGCTGCTATTGCACTTTTGATGGTTTTATTTTATTCTCAAAGTGCAAGTTTATGGATTATATTAGGGATATTGATATCATCTTCAGCTACATTAATACTTTTATATAAAAGTTAATAGGTATGAATAAAGATAATCTAAACCTTCTAATGATGAGAGTACAAAAGTACTCTCAATATTATATTTTTTAAAAAATCGTTTATCATCTTTTATCTATACTATATTTACCTGCACCTAAAAACATTAAAGCTAAAGCACCTAACATAAATAGTAAAGGTGTCTCAATAATCAAACCACCAGTTTTTGCATTTAAACTAAAGAGATGTGATGAATGTGCTAAAAGTATAGCTACAGCCATAGTTAGAGCATAAATTAAACTACTTATTCTAGTATAAAGACCAATTATAATTAAAATTGGAACTAAAATCTCTCCAACATAAACTCCATAAGCTAAAAATTCTGGTAAACCATTTGTTACAACAAGTTTTTTTATACCGTCAATTCCTGATTGATATTTTTTATAACCATGAAATAACATTAAAACCCCTAACATAAGTCTTAATATTAGTTTTCCAACATTATCACTTAACACCCTATATAAAAAATTTTCTAACGTCCTCATAATAAGCTCCTATATATATTTTATAAATAATTGGATAATATTTATAAAAATATAATTTTATCAAAAGGTTTACTAATGGCAGTTTATGCGATAGGAGAAATTAAAAATATTATAGATAAAGATAAATGGCTAGAATACAAAAGTAGGGTAAAACAAACTATAGAGTTATATGATGGAAAGGTTCTATTTAGGGGAGAGCATGTGGAAAATTTTGCAGGAGATGATAAATATGCTGAAGTAGTTGCCCTAGAGTTTGAAACTTTAGAAAAAGCTAAGGAATGGTTCCATAGCAAAGAGTATCAAGATATTATTTCTATTAGGCAAATGGGTGCACAAGTAAATTTAAATTTATTCCAATAGAGTTAAAATGAATTTAGAAAAATTAAAAGATTTAGAATCAGAATTTTTATATGAATATCCTAAAAATTTTGAGGATGAAAGATTATTCAAGTTAATAAAAAAATTTAACCCTGAAAAACTTGAACAACTTTCAAAAGAGCTTTTTCAAAAAGAGAACTTCTCTCAGACAAAACTTATTTGTGAGGGTTTTGTAAAAGTTGTATATAAATCAGTTGTAATATCTTTTTATGACAAAATGAAACTAAGAGATGCTTTTAAAGAGATGAGTGCCTATCAAAAAGATATGTTTAGTATAGCTTTATATGATTTGTTATATGAGGATAAAAAAGAGGGTTATGAGTCTATAGTTGAAATTTTATCTTTATATAATCTTGCTAAATGGACTTTGATAAGTTTAGTGCCATATTATATGGATAGGGCAAATGAATATTTTGTAAAACCCACTACTGTTAAAAATATTATCTCATATTTAGAACTTGAAAATTTAAAATATAAACCAAAACCAACTTATGAGTTTTATCTGGAGTATAAAAAAGCCTTAGATGAGGTAAAATCAAAGGTAAATAAATCTTTAAAAAATGAAAATGACAATATTTATATGACAGCTTTTTTAAGAATTGCCATACAAATATGTGAGATAGATTAGTTAAAGTATAAATAAAAATAGCTAATACAAATAGAAAAACATAAAGGGGAATAAAACTTTTTATTGTATTCCAAAAATATTTTTGTAGCTCTTTTTGCTATTTGTGGAATAAACATACTAATAGCTCTTAATAAAAAAATTATTGCAAGAATTAGAAAAAATGTTTTTGATATAACATATAAATTAAAATAGTCTATTACAGGTAAAATAGCCATAATAAAAAAACAACAAATCACAAAAATATAAGAAAAAGTTCCCGGTACTCTTACTACTTTTCCTATCACCTTATCAATAAGGTCTTGTTTGTTTTCTCCTGGCCAAATACCACCTCTAAACCAATATATATGAATAATTGCAATAAAATTCATAACAATAAAAATATAAAAAGTAAATATAGTATGCATATTTTTCCTTTGATTTAAAAGCCATAATAATATCATATATTATAAACTTAAACAATATCTTGACAAAACAAATTTTTTTTAATATACTTTTACCAAACAACCGTTTGGATAAAATATGGCAATAAAAAAGACATCAAGAGAAGAGATACTTCAAGAGGCAATTAAACTTTTTAAAATAAGAGGTTATTACAACACTTCTATGGCAAATATAGCTGAAGCTTGTGGGCTTATAAAAGGAAGTATATATCATCATTTTAAAAGTAAAGATGAGATAGGAATTGAATCTTTAAAATATATCCATGAGTATTTTGATAAACATGTTTATTCTATAGCTTATGATGATACATTAAGTAGTAAAAAAAGAATAAAACTTTTTGTACAAAAAGTAGATGAATATTTTCTATCAAGCAAGGGTGGTTGTTTATTAGGAAATTTAGCATTAGAGTTATCAAGTGAAAATGAAGAGTTCAAAAAAGCAATCAGAACTTATTTTTTAGCTTGGGAAGATGCTTTAGCTTATATTTTAAAAGAGAAGTACAAAGAGGATGAAGCTAAAAAATTAGCAAGAGAGTATGTATCTTTAACTCAAGGTGCAATTATGTTGATGAATCTTTATGATAGTAGTGAAGATTATCTAAGAGTAGGTAAAAAAATCATAGATTTAATCTAATGATTTTTTTTATTCTATTTAACCAAACAATCGTTTGGTTGATAAACTAAAGGAATATTATGAATTATTTTAAAAAATTCAAAGGACAAAGTATGGCATTGCCACCAAGTGTAAGTATAAAAGAGATTTTATTTGCCTTTGTTGGAGGACTTATTGCAATAAGTATAATAGGATTTTTGACAAAGAATTACAACAATCTACTTGTGATGGGTTCTTTTGGTGCCTCGTGTGTTTTATTGTTTGGGTATGCAAATAGTCCTTTTTCTCAACCAAGAAATGTGATATTAGGGCATTTTATATCAACATTTATTGGGCTTTTATTTTTGCATTTGGTATCTCCTCAATGGTGGAGTATGGCATTTGCTCTTGCAACTGCAATTGCTGTGATGATTGCTACAAAAACAGTACATCCACCAGCTGGTTCTAATCCTTTGATTGTATTTTTATTGGGTGCAAATTGGGATTATCTGATATTTCCTAGTTTGTTTGGTTCTATTGTTTTAGTCGTTGTAGCTTTGTTTTATAATAATTTACATAAAAACAGAAGTTATCCTCAATATTGGTAAAGGAAAAAATATGGATATATTTACACAAGAACATAAAGATATAAGAGAAAAAAATGGTACAACAAAACAAGTTGAATATTATCTAAATACAATAGCAAGGGATGAAATAGATGATAGTCTAGCTTTATTTTTAGAGAGTTTAAGATATTTCTTTTTTGCAACTTCAAGTAAAGATGGATATACAAATGTAAATTTTAAAGGTGCAAAATCAAATACCTTGATTAAAGTATTAGATAAAAAAAGGTTTATTTTCCCTGATTATAATGGAAATGGAATTTTTCATGCAGTAGGGGATATTGCAACAAATCCAAAAGTAGCCCTTTTATGTATAGATTTTTTAAGTGATACAAGAGTAAAAATCTCAGGAAGTGCAAAAATTATTGATGATAAAAAGGAACTTATTAGGTATAAAGATATTTTTGATTGTTATGATGTTGAAAGAGTGATTGAGATTACAGTCGAGTATATTATTCCAAATTGTTCAAATCAACTAAGTGTAGTAAGAGAACAGATATTAAAAAATATAAAAAATAACTAGTAGGGGATTCCTACTAATTATTTTTTATCAACATTTATTTGTATTCTTATATTCCTGCTCCATTTTCAAAAGTTCTTAATTCCCGTGGCACAATACCTACAACTTCACCAATATTCAAATTTTTTTGTTTGAATTCATGGTGGGAGATTTCAACTAAAATAGTATTATCACTATTTTCAATATCACTTAAATCAATTTTAACTTGTGAACCAGCTAATTGAATATATTTAATCTGTGCTTTTGAGATTATATTTTTATCATTACTTGATACTATTTCAAGTTCATGTGGTCGTATATGATATCTTTTATCATAGTTTTCATTTCTTGCATGAAATAGATTTACATTTCCTAAAAAATTAATTACAAATTCATTTTTAGGATGATGAAATACCTCTTGAGGAGTTCCTATTTGTTCGATTTTTCCTTTATTTATAACTACTATTCTATTTGCTACTTCTAAGGCTTCTTCTTGATCATGGGTTACTAAAATAGTTGTGATACCGATTTGATTTTGTAATTTTTTTAACCATCTTCTTAAATCTGTTCGAACCTTAGCATCTAATGCTCCAAAAGGTTCATCAAGAAGTAATACTTTTGGTTCAACTGCAAGAGCCCTTGCTAAAGCAACTCTTTGTCTTTGTCCTCCAGAAAGTTGCCAAGGAAAACGTGAAGCAAAACCATCAAGTTGAATTAGTTTTAATAGATTATCTACTTTCTCTTTTATCTCTTTTTTAGAAGCTCTTTCTTTTTTAGGTTTAACATTTAACCCAAAGGCAATATTTTCAAAAACAGTCATATGTTTAAATAGGGCATAATGTTGAAATACAAAACCAATATCTCTTTCACCTATTGGTTTATTAGCTACATTTTTATTATTGAAAAGTATTTCACCTTTATCATTTGTTTCTAAAAGTTCAAGTCCAGCTATCATTCTTAAAAGGGTTGTTTTACCACTTCCTGAAGGTCCCAATAGTGCTAAAAGTTCACCAGGAACAATTTTTAGATTTATATTATCTAAAGCTGTAAACTTTTCAAAATATTTTGTTAAAGATTTTACTTCGATGTTCATTGTTCTTCCTTTTTTAATTTATCTAATTGTTTTTGAACTTTCCACTCTAAAATATATTTTAATATAAGTGTAAAAAGTGCCAATAATGCCAATAGTGTAGAAACTGCAAAGGCTGCTACAAAATTATATTCATTATATAAAATCTCTATTTGTAGTGGCATTGTATTTGTTACTCCTTGTATATGTCCAGATACAACTGAAACTGCTCCAAATTCTCCCATTGCCCTTGCATTACATAAAATTACACCATAAAGTAATCCCCATTTTATATTTGGTAATGTAACTTTCCAAAATGTTTGAAATCCACTGGCTCCAAGTAGAAGTGCTGCTTGTTCTTCATCATTGCCTTGCTCTTGCATAAGTGGGATTAATTCCCTTGCTACAAAAGGGAAAGTCACAAAAATTGTTGCTAAAACAATTCCTGGGACGGCAAAAATAATTTGTATATCATGTTCTATAAGCCATGAACCAAACCAACCTTGCGCACCAAAAAGCAAGATATATACAAAACCTGAAATCACAGGAGATACAGCAAAAGGTAAATCAATCAGTGTGATTAAAAAACTTTTTCCATGAAATGAATATTTTGCAATAGCCCATGAAGCACATATCCCAAAAAATAAATTTAAAGGTACTGCAATAAAAGCTGTTATAATTGTTAGCTTTAAAGCTTGTAATACATATTCATCATCAAATGATAAAAAATAGATTTCTATACCTTTTCTAAATGCTTCTGCAAAGATGGTTATTAATGGAACAAGAAGCATAATACTTAAAAAACTAATTGCAATTGAAATCAGTAAATATTTTATAAATTTTGATTCTGTTAGAGAACCTTTTGTATTATTAAATGTTTTCATATTGCTTCCATTCCTCTTCTTTTTGCACTCCATCTTTGAAGTATATTGATTAGTAATAACATAATAAAAGATATTAATAACATTACAACAGCGATTGCAGTTGCACCTACATAATCGTATTGTTCTAATTTTGTAATAATTAATAATGTACTAATTTCTGTTTTAAATGGCATATTTCCTGAAATAAATACAACAGAACCATATTCACCTAAAGCTCTTGCAAATGAAAGTGCAAAACCTGTTAAAATAGCTGGAAAGATTGTTGGTAAAATAACTTTATAAAAAGTTTGCCATTTTGATGCTGCCAAACTTAAAGCTGCTTCTTCTTGTTCTATTTCTAACTCTTCAAGTGAAGGTTGAACTGTTCTAACAACAAAAGGAAGACCAATAAATATTAAAGCTATTGTTATACCAATGGGTGTAAAAACTATTTTTATCCCTATTGGTTCTAAATACTGACCAAAAAAACCCTGATAAGAATACAATGTTGTAAGTGCAATACCTGATACTGCTGTTGGAAGAGCAAAAGGTAAATCAACAATTGAATCAAATATTCTTTTACCATAAAATTCATATCGCACTAAACACCAAGCTACGATAACACCAAAAAAAGTATTTATTAATGCTGCTATTATAGAAGTATAAAAAGTTAATTTATAACTTTCTATCACTCTTCCATCAGTAGTTGCACTTATAAATTTATCCCATCCCATACTAAAGGCTTCTGTAAAAAGTGCTATTAATGGAATAATAACAATAATACTCAAATAAAATATTGTATATCCCATAGTAAGACCAAAACCTGGAATTGAAGATTTATATTGTTTTAATAAACCAAAACTTAATCTCATTATTTCCCTTTTATAATTTAATAGATCCTCCTAGTTCTTGCTGTTGCAATACCATAACTCTTACACATTTCATCATCATTGTTACACATCATTTGATTACTCCTTTTTTTATATTTTTAAATAATTATTTGAACTATCAAAGCTGAGATTACAGTAATAGAGACTTCAAAAACTACTACTATAAATAAGTCTTTTTTTTCATCTATTTTTTTTAATAATTTATCCATTATTTCTCCTTTGGATAAGAAGGAGGATCTGTAAAATTTTTAAGGTATCTACTAAAATAATTAGTAGATACTTTAATCTTTAGTATTTATAAATTGAATCAAATACCCCACCATCATTAAAATGGGTCTCTTGAGCATTTTTCCAACCACCAAAAATTTCATCAACAGTAACTAAATCTAATTTAGGAAATCTTTCCAAATCTTTTTTATCTGCAAATTCATTTTTATATGGTCTATAATAATGTTTAGCTGCTAATTTTTGTCCTACAGGTGAATATAAATAGTCTAAATATGCTTTAGAAACTTCATACGCTTTATGTTTTTTTGCATTTTTATCTGCAATAGTTACGGGTGGTTCTGCTAAAATAGATATGGATGGCACAACAATTTCAAATTGATTTTTCCCAAGCTCATTAATTGCTAAAAATGCTTCATTTTCCCAAGCTAATAATACATCACCAATTTTTCTTTGAACAAAAGTATTTGTTGCTCCTCTTGCTCCTGAGTCAAGAACGGGAACATTTTTATACAGTTTACTTATGAACTCTTTTGCTTTTAAATCAGCATTTTTGTATTTGACAGAACTTTTATCTATATTTTTTATAACACCTAATTCTTTTTTTAGAATATATGCATAAGCAGCAAGATAGTTCCATCTAGCACCTCCTGATGTTTTAGGATTTGGAGTAATAACTTCAATATTTTTATCTACTAAATCATCCCAATCTTTGATATTTTTTGGATTTCCTTTTCTTACAAGAAATACAATAGTTGAAGTATAAGGAGCGGAATTATTTTCAAATCTTTTCTGCCAATCTTTAGGAAACAATTCTGTTTTTTCACTAATTTTATCTATATCATATGCAAGTGCAAGTGTAATAACATCTGCTTTTAATCCATCAATTATTGCTCTTGCTTGTTTACCTGCACCTCCATGTGATTGTTTAATAGTAACTTCTTGGCCAGTTTTTTCTTTCCAATATTTCGTAAACTCTTTATTGTAATCTGTATATAATTCTCTTGTTGGATCATAAGAAACATTCAATATCTCAACTTTGTCTTTGGCATTTAAGTTTATGCTTGAAGTTAATAATCCAGCTAACAATATTAATTTTGTTTTATTAAATAAAACTTTCATTTTTTCCTCTTTTATTTAAAATACACTAAATGTGTGAATATTAAAGATTTAAAAAATCTCACCTTTTGTTCTGAAAAAAATTACCTTTTATTACACATATGGCACATCATTGTTTATCCTTTTATATAATCTACACTAAATAGGTGAATATTAAAAAATTAAAAAAAAAGATGGTTTAAATTCCTAAACCACCTACAAATTCTTCATTAAAAATATCGTCTTTTTTTATTGGTTGATACATTAAACAAGAAGCAACAGTCATTTTATCTAAAATTTGAGCTGTCAAATTTCTTATATTTAAGAAAATTCTTCTAAAATAACATTTGCTCTCTTGAGAACAAGGCTCATAGTTAGAAACACTAACACATGAAATCATAGCAATCATACCTTCAAAATGGCGAATTACTTCACCTAAGGTTATTTCATTTGCATCTTTAGCTAGAATATAACCTCCATAACGACCAGGAATACTTTTTACCCATCCTGCATTGTTCATCTCAAGCATGATGTTTTCTAAAAATCTTCTAGGCACATCAATATTTTCAGCTAAATTTTTTGTTGATATTGATTCGCCTTTTAATTCTGCTATTGCAAATAAAGCTCTTAATGCATAATCTGTTTTTTTAGATACTTTCATTTAACACCTACTAAATTGGTGAAATTATAATTAAAAATTTTTTTTTTGTCAATAGCATAAAAAATTATATTATATAATTGATAACTAGTAGGGTATTCCTACCAGTTATTTTTCATCAAATCTTGTTCTTTCATAGCTTGTGTTAAAACATCATAACCTTTAAGCTCTTCAACTCCAGTTAGAACCCATTTGTTTAAACCTTCCATTTGCATCATTTTTTTAATAATTGGTTCATTTGGATCTTGTGACATCATCGTATCAATAAATTTTTTTACTATATTTTCATCTAAACTATCTAAAACAGTAAAATTACAGTGACAATAACCTTCACTTACATAAAATGATTCAACTTCACCACTTGGGAACATTCCCTCTTCAAGCATTCTAATCCATGAACTAATACCAATAGAACCTGCATCAATTTCGTCATTTAAAATAGCATCTAAAATATCAAATTCACTTCTTCCTGTGTCACCATGTTTTCCAAGGTCTGAGTTAAATCTTACAATCTCAACTAAATCTTCTGAAATCTCATCTTGAATATATTTTAAAGGTAAGATTGCAGCTTGTGCTGAATCTGCACTTCCAAGACCAAATTTTTTACCTTTTAAATCTTGAATAGTTTTGATTCCACTATTTGCTTTTGTGATAAAAACAGATTTAAAATCAATATCTGTATCTCTCATAAGTAGTGCTTTAACTTTACCACCACTTAACTCCTTACATCTAACCCAAGCAACATTTGTATTCCATGCTACATCGATTTTTCCTGAAAGTAGATACTCAATTTGAGCTTCATAATTAGAGAATAAAATATAATCAAGTCTTACTCCATTCTCATTGAAATAGTCTCTTATAATATCCCAGATTGGTATAACTTTTGGGTCATATGCAACTGCACCCAGCATTATTGTTTTTTCCATTTTATCTCCTTATGGTATTGGTTGATTTGTTAAAGCTTTTCCAAGCCAAATTGATAATACATCTGTACTAGGTGCCATCACTTGTGCTGCATAAGCATCTCTTAGAAGTCTTTCTATTGTAATTCTTTTTGCATATGCAGTACCACCACCAATTTTCATAGCTTTATGACATACTTCAACTGCCATATCAGAAGCGTTAAGTCTTGCTGAAATAATTTGTGCTAAAGCATCGGCATCACCATTTGCACCACTTTTTGCAGCAGCTAGAGTGTAGTGTTTTGCACTATTTGCTTTTGTAAAAATCTCAGCTATATGGTTTTGTACAGTTGGGATATTGCATAAGGCACTTTCATCACTATATTTTCTATGCATAGAATATTGAATAATTGTATTACAAGCATTTAAAGCTACACCTGTATAAACAGCACTAAGACCAATTACAAAAAATGGAGCAACTACATTAAACACTTGTTCTGCACCACTTCCTGATGGACCAACTCTATTTGCTGGTGATACTTCTACCTTGTTAAATAACATAGGCATAGAAGCATTTCCTCTCATACCAAGTCCATCCCAAGCAGTCTCTTCAAAAGTGATACCTTCAAAATCTTTACCAATAATCCAGTTATCTAAGCCTTCAGCCTCTGCACTATTTGAAAGAACTAAATAAAAGTCAGCATATAAAGCAGAAGTTACAAAACTTTTTCTACCATTCATAACTAAACTATTATTTTCTTTTGTTACAGAAATCTCTGGATTATAAAAGTGAGTTCCAGTTCCTGTTTCACTAAAGGCGAGGGCTAAAACAATCTCTCCCTTTGCAATTTTTGGAAGATACTCATTTTTCATCTGCTCAGTTCCATATGCAACAATACACATTGTTGCAACATTGTGCATCATATAACATAAACCAGTTGTTGCACAAGTAGAACCAAAAGCAAGCACTGTTTGAGTATGCTCTTCTAGTCCTAAACCCATCCCTCCAAACTCTTTTGGAACAACAAGTCCTGTGATTTTTTCTCTTTTTATAGCTTCAAAACTAGAAGTTGGGAATTGTGCTAAAGCATCAACATCTTTTGTATGTGGAAGAATCTCATTTTTAGAAAACTCAACCATTTTATTGTATATATCTGTCATTTTTTATCCTACATAAAATTTGGTGTATGTACTTTAGAGATATCATTTGCTAAATCCTCATCCATACCTATATCTATCAATCTTTTTATTCTATTTGTATTCATTTTTTCTTTTAATTCTTCTACTAAGTCAAAACCTTTTTTATAAGCTTGTGGTTCATCACTTCCACCAGCTAAAATTGCTAAAGATTCTAAAAGAATAGATGATTCACTATTTACTTCATCCATAAACTCTTTTCTTTTGAATGCTGTATTTTTTAAAGAATTTATTCTTTTAGGATTTTGTTCAATTGCTGATTTTACATGCTCCATTCCATAAGCTACATGTCTCATCTCGTCTCTTTTAGATAGTTTGATGATTTTTTTTGTAGCTTCATCCGGCATATATTTTTCAAGGAAATTAAGTAAATCAACAAAAGTTCCTTCGCCCATAACATGAAGTAGAAATGAACTTTTTATATAATCATCTTCTTGAAAAAGTGAATAAAGTGAACGTTGGGTTACTTCACTAGAGTATTGAAACCCACCACCATTGGCATTGGCTCTTTTTGTAAAAACCTCTATATGTCTAGCTTCATCATTCATAAGTGAAGATAAAAATAGTGGTATTTCCATATAGTAAGGGTTGATTTTACTTATAAACTTTCCAGGGATATACAAAGCTGAAAACTCATTTTCAACTAAATATGTCATGATTTGACAAACTGCTTTTTCCAAAACTGGGTTTAGATTTGGTATTTCGTTCCAAGCAATATCTGTAGTTGCATTCCATTGCAGATTTTTCCCCTCTTCATAAAGAACAGAAACAGGTTCTGACCAAACTAACTCTTTATGTGAAAGTTCAAAATCATACCTTGGAGTTCCCTCTTGAGTTACTATCCCTCTTGTTAGAAGTCCATTATCTTCAGGAGCTTTAGAAAGTATCTCGTCGCTTAAATTCAAATCTTTAAGTTTTGGATTTGAAGAGTTTATACCTTTCATCTTTTTATCCCAAGCTGGTTTAGAAGTAAAACTATTTTTACTAGTTTTCTGGATTTTATATGAGTACTGCTCTTTTAGGTTTTCTCTACCTAAATATAGATGTCCTCTAAGTCTTGCCCAACCACGAAGCTCTATTTCTATATTTGATTTTAAAGAGACAATCTCAATAATTTGATGAGTGTCAGCAACTAAAAATGCATTTTCAAGCTTCAAAAATAGCTCTTTTGAAGGAGGTATATTCCCTATAAAGATAGATATACTATGATTTAGATTATTCAAATGAATCTCCAAAATTAGTTTAAATCTTAGTCATCAAAAAATTATAAAAATATTTTGATGAAATCCCAACCTGAGATCTTAATAGCTATAATTGTATCAATAAAAAGTAAAAACTTGATTAAAAAGTAAAATATTTTTTACCAAATAAAAAATATATTTGAAACTTTTTTTTAATATTTTCGTTTATATAAACAACAAATTAATAAAAGGATTTAGTTATGAAAAAAAGTTGTACATGTAATGGAAGTTTAAATATAGATATAGAGTTATTATATCTTGATTTAGATGTTTGTGAACCTTGTTTAGGTGTTGATCAAATTTTAGAAGAGTCTATTGAAGAGGTAAAAAATAGTTTAAAAACTTTGGGATATGAGATAAGTTTGACAAAAATTCATATAGATTCAGAAAAAAAAGCCTTGGATTATAAGTTTTTATCTTCACCTACCATTAGGATAAATAAACAAGATATTCAAAGTGATTATAAAGAAGAGTTTTGTGATAGTTGTTCCTCTTTAACAAATAGTTCAACAAATTGTCGTGTTTGGATATATAAAAACAAAGAGTATAATGTAATACCAAAACAGATGATTATAGATGCTATATTTAGTAGTATTTATAACAAAAAAGAGAATCAAATAGAGGATTTAGAGTATAATTTACCTGAAAACTTGAAAACTTTTTTTGAAAATAAAACAGTTTCTTCTTCATGTGCTTGTGGATGTTAAATAGGAAAATAAGATGGATAAGTTATATAATGAGTATTATTCAAAATTGTTTAATTTTATCAATTATAGAGTCCAAAATAAAGAAGACACAAAAGATATTTTAAGTGAGGTTTTTATAAAGATTCACAAAAATATAGATAAATTGGATTCAAAAGATAAATTAACTTCTTGGATTTATACTATAACTAGAAATACAATAATTGATTTTTATAGAAAACAGAAACAAACTCCTGTATTACAGGAGTTTGAAGAGGAAAAAATCACTTTAGAAGAAAATAAAAATATTTACGATGAATTAAGCTCTTGTATAGAACCTATAATAAATACTTTACCTTCAAAATACAAAAATGTACTTTTATTATCAGAGATAAAAGGGGTTAAACAAAAAGATATATCAACACTAAAAAATCTAAGCTTATCAAACACAAAAAATATAATCCATAGGGGTAAAAAAATGGTAAAAGAGAAGTTATTTGAATGTTGTAGTTATGAGTATGATTCTTTGGGAAATGTTATAGATTTTACAAAGAAAAGTAAACTATGTTAGTTTTTATTTGGCTCTAACATCTTATTTAAAATAGGTATTGTTGAAAGTATTTTGACTTTGTTTGCCATATGTGCATTGAGTAAAGATTTAAATAATTTATCAAAAAGTTCGTCAAATATCTCTTCTACATCTAAAAATCCATCTATTAAAAGTGAAGCTAACCCATGCAATGAAGACCAGATTATTATTGTTTGTTGATAACTGTCCTCTTTTTTTAAGATTCCAGATTTTTGTCCCTCTTCAACAGCTTTTTTTAATGCTCCAAAACCACTACAATCTTCATCTTTTATACTTAAAATCTCCTCTCTAATATGAGAATATTTTTTTCCAAAAAGCAAACGATAAAGGTTTGGGTTGTTTTTTGCAAAATCCATATATCTTTTTCCACTTATATAAAATCTATCTATTAAAGGGCTTTTTGAATCAAGTAAAGAGGGGGAAACTTCATCATCAAATTTGTCAAATCCTCTTTTTATCATAGTTTCTATAAGTTCATCTTTGTTTTTAAAGTGTCTATATATAGCACTTCTTGATGTACCTGTAGCATCACTTAGAAGTTTTAGTGTAAGTTTTTCTGTATCTTCTTTTGCTATGAAGTCAAATGATATTTGAAGTAGTTCTTCTTTTAGGTTTCCATGATGATAATCGTTTTTTTGCATGAATGCATTATATCATAAAATAAAAATTTAAAAATTATATTTTTGATGTTGACAATGTTTACATTATTATGTTAACATTGTTTACATTGAAACAAAAAGGAAATTAAATGAAGAAAATCATCTATTTAATACTAGGCTTAGTTCCTTTATTTGCAATAGATTCATTGGATGTTGCAAAAAAGTCATATGATGTGATGGCTGGATATAAAAGTAGTGTATCAAAAACAACTATGATACTAAAAAATGCAAATGGGGAAGAAAATATTAGAAAAATAGAGATTTCAAAACTTGAAAATATAGATGGGGATAAATCACTTATAAATTTTTTATATCCAAACGATATAAAAGATACTAAGCTTTTAAGTTATGAAGTTATAGGAAGTGATGATAAACAATGGCTTTATCTTCCTGCTTTGAAAAGAGTTAAAAGAATTAGTTCAAGAAATAAATCTGGCTCATTTATGGCTAGTGAGTTTAGTTATGAAGATATATCTTCTCAAAATTATAAAAACTATAGTTACGAAGGTGAGGCTCAAAATCTAAAAGTTGATGGTGAAAATTATCTAAAAATAGAAAGAATACCCATAGATAAAAATAGTGGATATAAAAGACAAATAATATATATAAATCCAAAAACATATCTTGCATCTTTTGGGGAATATTACGACAAACAAGATAGGTTGTTAAAAAAAATATATTTTAAAGAGTATAAAAAAATAGATGGGATTTATAGAATAGTAAAAATAGTGATGCAAAATATACAAAACAATAAAACTTCTATTTTGATATGGGATGAGGATAGTATAAATCAAAATCTAAAGGAAAATGACTTTTCAAAAAGAGTTTTAAAATGAGATTGATTTTAGTTGTTTTGTTTTGTATAAATCTATATGCGATAGAACAAAAAACAAATCTTTCATATAAATATATCTTTTATGATAGTTTTAAAAATGAAAATTTGATAAATGCAGATACAAGAGTTGAATACTCAAATGATAAGTTTGATATTAATGGAAATTTTGAATATCTATATAGTTTAAGATATGATAGAAAAAGATATTTTGATATCAATGAATTATACTTTTTAAAACAGTTTTCAAACTCAACTTTTACAATTGGTAAGCAAATTAAATATTGGGGTGAATTAGAAGCTTATAACATAACAGATATTTTTAACAAAAAAAAATATATATCTGACCCTTTTGATAAAGATAAAAAGATTGGTTCATACTCTATAACTGATACTTTTTATTTTGATGATTCCTCTTTTGAATTTGGTGCCAAACTTTATGAAGAGAATATAAAATATCCAAACAACAACGACCCATACTATCCATTTGCCTTAAATTATGAAAAATCTTTTAAAACAACTCATTCAAAATATACTCCAAGTTTGTATCTAAAGTATGGGTTTACAACTGAAAGTATCGAAAGTGAAAATAAAATTATACTTTGGCATGGATATGATTCAAAAAGAGCAATTGTTTTAAAAGATAATAAAACACTAAAACAAGAGGCATATATAGCTTCAAAGCTTTTATATCTTTCAAATATTATTTATGATGATTATATTTTTAAAATTGAAGGTTCCATAAGCGATGTTAAAACTGATATTGTAAGTGATTATGCACAACTTTCTTTTGGAGTAGAAAAAAGTATATATGATATAAAAGGTAATGATCTTACTTTTTATCTTGAATATTATAAATATAAATATTTTAACAATCTTCAAAAAAATATTGATATCTCAGAGGTTTACAATGATGATTTATTTTTTGCAATAAAATTAAACTTTAATAATATCAGTTCAACTGAACTTAAAAGCGGAATTTTATATGACAGACAAAGTAATGAACAAGTATTTAAATGTGAATTTAAATCAAGAATAAAAGATGGTTTAGTGTTTAAAGCAGAGCTTTTAAACTTTGACTCAAAAGCAAATAGTGTTCTTACTCCTTTTGGAAATGATACAAGAGTAACTCTTGGTCTAACATATAGTTTTTAGGAAATAATTATGAATAGATATATAGATTTTTTGGATAAATATAAATATATAATTTTGATAAGCACAACTTTACTAGTGCTTCTTTTTAGTTTTAGTTTAAAAAATATAGCCTTTGAGGGAAGTTATAGAATCTGGTTTGATAAAAACTCCCAGATAATGACCAGTTATGATAAGTTTCGTTCTACATTTAGTGGAGATGATACTTTTATCGTTTCCTTTAAAGATGAAAAGGGAATATTCAATAAAAAAGCCATAAAAACAATCATATCTTTAACAAATGAGTTTAAAAAAATAGCTGGGGTACAAAAGGTTGATTCCCTTACAAATTATCAATATATTTCAAGTGAAGATGATGATATTATAGTTGAAGATTTTTTCTATGAAGCCAAAAATCTTAATACAAAACAACAAATAGCTTTAAAAGACAAACTTATTTTAAATCAACTTATAAGTAAAGATGGCAAAACAACACTTTTGGCTTTAAGATTAGCAAGTTCTCTTGGAGCAGATGAAGAACTAAATATAAAAGTTATGAAACAAATAGAAAAAATCACAACAAAATTTGAAAAAGAAACATCTTATAAGTTTTATATATCAGGGGCTCCTGCTATAACAGCCTCACTTGTAACAATAGCTCAAAAAGATGCTTTAGTTTTAATTCCTCTTGCTGTTGTATTAGTAGTATTTCTTTTATTTATATTTTTTAGAAATTTTTTAGGGGTGATTGTACCTTCTATAGTGATAGTTTATACTTTTTTATTGACTCTTAGCATACAGTTTATTTTGGGATATTCTTTGAATAACTTTACAGTAAATATACCTTCTTTTGTAAGTGCTATTGCTATTGCTGATTCTATGCACTTGTATTTAGCATGGGTTTATTATAGACAAAAAGAGATGCCAAATAAAGAAGCCCTAGCAAAAGCTTTAAGTACAAATATTATCCCCATAGCTATGACATCATTTACTACTGCTATTGGTTTTGCAACTTTGGGTATAAGTCATATAGTTCCTATCTCTACTCTTGGTATTTCTATTACATCAGCAGCTCTTTTAGCTTTTATTTTTAGTATATCTTTAGCTCCTGCAATTATGTTGATGTTTAATAATCAAGATATCAAACCAATTAGATTTTTTAATTTTTTAAATACTAAAGGGTATGGTGCTTTTATAAAAAGAAATGATATGAAAATAGTAGTTGTTTTTTTCACTCTTTTTATTATTCTTTTATATGGTTTAAGTTTTGTAAAAGTAGATAGTAATAGTATCAAATATTTTAAAAAAGATACCGTAGTTCGGCAAGGAAGTGATTTTGTAGAAAAAAATCTAACGGGAAGTATGATATATGAAGTTATAGTTGATTCAAAAGTAAAAGAGGGGATAAAAAATCCTGTGTTTTTGAAAAAAATTGTAAAATTTGAAGAGGAATTAAAACAAAATTTTAAAAATATTACCTTTATTACATCCATAAAAGATATAGTAATAAGAATGCAACATGTTTTAAATAAAGATGTAAAAGAAGATATCCCAAATACAAATAAATTAGTAGCCCAATATATACTTTTATACTCTATGAGTCTTCCACAAGGAATGGAGATAAATGATAAAATAGATACAAATGAAAGGTTTTTAAGAATCTCTATAAATAGTAATATTCAAGATACTTCAAAAGATATCTATATGATAGATTGGATAAAAAATTGGTGGAAACAAAACACTAACTACAGTGCAGATGTACAAGGTCAGACCACAATATTTGCATATATGCAAAAAAGTGTTACTGACACCTTGATATACTCTGTTTTGCTTACTCTTATAATTGTTTGTTTGGCTATGCTTTTTATATTTAGAAAAGTTAGTATCTTATTGCTTTTTATATTGCCAAATATCGCTCCAATACTATTAGTTGGAGGTGTCATGGGATATCTTAATATCAATATAGATATAGGTGTAGCGATTAGTGCAGCAGTTATTCTAGGTATAGCTGTAGATGATACAATACATTTTTTTAGTAAATATTTTGAAAGTATCAAGCTTAGAAATTTTGAACATAGTATTGATTATGTGATAAGTCATAGTGGAAATGCTATGATTTTGACAACTTTTATACTCTCAATTACCTTTGCTATATTTGGTTTAAGTAGTTTTGTACCAAATGTAAATTTTGCAATAGTTACAATAATTGCACTAAATTTAGCACTTTTACTTGATTTGGTACTTTTACCTGCACTTTTGAGCCTATTTCATTACAAAAAAAGACAAAAATTTGACAATATTTGATTAATATCTTACAATTGCGAAATTTTTTTAAAGGAATACTATGAGTCAATTACCTAATTGCCCAAAATGTGGAAGTGAATATACTTATGAGGATGGTGAGTTATTAATCTGTCCTGAGTGTGCACATGAATGGTCAAAAGATGCAGTTGAAAGCCAAGATGAAGATACTTTGGTAGTAAAAGATGCAAATGGTACAATCTTAGTTGATGGAGATGATGTTACTGTTATAAAAGACTTAAAAGTAAAAGGAAGTTCATCAGGTATCAAAGTTGGTACTAAAATCAAAGGTATTAGACTTGTTGAGGGAAATGATGGTCATAATATTGACTGTAAAGTGCCAGGTGTTGGTGCAATTAAATTAAAACAAGAGTTTGTTAAAAAATCTTAATATTTTATGAGTAAAGGAGATAATCCTTTACTCAGCTATTTAAAATCAATTATCTTCTAATGCTGGATTTAGAAGATTTGTTTCAATCGCTTTTTTTATCTCTAACCATCTTTTGTGTGTTTGTTCCTGATAAATATCTTTTTTCTTTCCTTTTATTAAAGCATTTTTATGTTGTTCAAAGGCCGTATAATGAAAAGCATAAACATCATACTTTTTATCTGTTTTAAAAGCATTATAAACATTGATTACATTTTCCAAAGTGTCATCTATAAAAACAATAGTATCTATTTTATTTGTATTATTTGTATCTTCGTATAAAGATAACATACATTGTAACATTTTACCTTTGTCTTGCCCTGCAAGATACATCACTCCACTTTGATAAGAAATTGCCCGTGATGATTTAATACTACAAGGTAAAAATGGACTTGCCAAACTTGATGTTTTATTTTTCCCAAACTTTAGAGAATTTCCTTTTATTAGTTGTAAAAATGTACCATTTGGTGCTTGAAGATTTGAAAACTGCGCACTTGTTGCACTTAAGTTATCACTTCCTCTGGCTGTTTCAACCATAAGTCTAACCCCTTTTTGTGATAGTTTTGAAAGAATTTCGGGAATATTTTTATCTGTATAGGGCATATTATTTAAACTAAATAATAATGTAGATATTTTTAGTAGTTCATCTTCATTAGAAGCTACTCTATATTTTGAATCATTTTTATTTTGTTGATAATCTTTCAATAATTGATCTTGCCATGAATACCAAGCTGGACCACCTAAATATTGACAGTATTTATCCTCTTTTGTTTTATCACATTGCATCATAGTTAAAGTATCATCGTCATCCATAACAATAAGGGTTGTTGAATATTTATTTAAATTGTTAACAATATTTTCAAGCTCTAAGAAGCTTGAAACCTCAGACTTATTTGCTTTTGCATATATATAGTTTGAAAATATTAAACTAAATATTAGAAGTTTTAAAATTGTTTTCATTATTATCCTTTGTTGATTATTTTTGCAAATTGAATTGAAAATTCTAATTGAGATACACCTTGAACAATTGTTATTTTTCTTTTTCCTTTCGAAGTTATGTATGTTTTACCGCAATGATTATTTACTTCTGTATCGGTTGTATTTACATCTAAATATTGCTCATGAAATTGATAATACTCCAAATTACCAGCCATAATCATAGTAGCTAGTGGGTCAAATATTGGTACTGGAATACCTTCATCATGGCTTCCTGTTTTTTGTATAAAAATATTTTTTACAAGTGTAGATATTGGGTCTATTGCTGTTATTGTATCTACATAGTCAGCATTTAGAACAACATAATTACAAGCATCGAGAGGAACCAATGTAATAGGAATAGTTGAATCAAAAACTTTTTTTGCTGCAATTGGATCAATAAAAACATTCCATTCTGCACTATAATTTGTACTATAAATAGCTCCTTGATTCCACTGTTTTTTTGCATTATTCAAAAGGGCAACATTTCCATCAACATAAACTGCACCAGCCATTGCATAGATTTGTTCTATGTTTTCTATTTTTGCAGTAGGATATTTTTCTAACATTTTTGCAATATTTGTAAATCCCCCAAGAGATAGTATAGTGATTTTTTCTGAACAATTTTCTAAACTATCATATAATAGATCCCAAGCATCTCTTTTATCAAATTCAATAGTGGTTTTTGGATTTAGACTCCCAAGTAATCCCATAATATCATTCATGTCATCTTTAAATGATTGAGGAAATTTATGATTAAATTTTAGAGGTTTATCTGTTCCAATGGATACTTTTGTATCAGTTTGCTCACCAAGTTCCATAAGTGTTTTTGCAATAATTGAGCCCCATTTTAGATTTGTCTCTCCACATCCAGTGACAGTAACAGCTAATATATTTATAGATGGATTTTTCATCAAATAGCAGATTGATAATACATCATCCCAGCCCATATCGGAATCAACAATTATATTTTTAATCTTTTTCATAATTTACCTTTTTGTTGGTTTGATAAATTTTAACATATAAAATATTGATAATAAGTAAAATATTGTATTATATATTATTTATATTTTTCTATTATTTATTTAAAAATAAAAGTTCATATATTAACTATTAAGTTAAAAATATGAAGATAAAGTATTAAATTTGAACTATAAGTTGACAATAATTTAAATTTTAATTATAATAGTTTGATTTTAAACTAATATGATCTAATATTTATATTAAAAGTTTAAATTTGAACTATAAAGGTTTATATAATGAATGAATTTAGTACTACACAAGAGATTTTAAAAGAGTTTGCAAATAAAATAAAAGATGAGAGACTAAAACAAAATATTACCCAAGAGGAGTTGGCATTAAAATCAGGTTTATCTTTATCAACATATAAAATATTTGAGAAAAATGGTAAAGGAAGTTTTGAAAATTTTATAAATATAACAAAAGCCTTGGGTAAAACTATAGAGTTAAATAATCTTTTTATAAAAAGTAGTTTTTCACCAAAAGAAAAAGTACTAAACAAAAAAATAGATAAAACAAAAAGACAAAGGGCTAGTTCAAAAGAAAAAAATCAACTCCAAGAAACAAAAGAGGAAAATAAAACTACAAAAATTGGTAGTTTATTGGATAAGTTAAAGGTAAAAAATGAAAACAAGAAATGATTCTTTGACTGTTCAATTGCATACAGATGTAGTAGGCTATTTGTCTTTAGATGAAAATAGCAATCTATATTTTGAATATGATGAAAAGTTCAAAAATAGTGGTTTGGAAATATCTCCCATAAAACTGCCTTTGGCTACAACTACTATTTATAATAATAGTGATGATAGGTTTTTTGAAGGTTTAGCTGGTGTATTTTTTGATTCTTTACCAGATAAGTTTGGAAATGAGGTTATCAAAAGATATTATGCAAAAAAAGGGATAAATGAATATGAACTTTCACCTATACAAAAGTTAGCATATATAGGAAAAACTGGTATGGGAGCTTTGGAATATATCCCAAATGAGCCAACTGAGATTTTAAAAGAATCTTTAGAGATAAAAGCTTTAGTTGATGATGCAAGAAAGATTGTACAAGGGGATATTTCAGTTGCTATACCTGAATTAATCTCATCAGGAGGAAGTGCAGGGGGAGCAAGAGCAAAAGCGGTAATCCAATGGAATAAAACAACAAATCAAATCATATCAGGAAGATTACCTTTTAAAAAAGGTTTTGAAAACTATCTTATAAAATTTGATGGAGTTGGAAAAGATTATGTACCAGCAGATTATGGAAAAGTTGAATATATCTATATGAAGATAGCAAAAGAGCTTGATTTGAAGGTATCAGATGTAGAGATTTTTCATGAAAGAGACTTTAGTCATCTTTTAGTAAAAAGATTTGACATAATAGAAGATAAAAAGATACATATGCACTCTTTATGTGGACTTACCCATACAAACTTTAATATTCCAGGTTCTTACTCTTATGAACAGTATTTAAGAGTTGTGGAGTATCTTACCAAAGATAGACAACAGTTAGAGGGTGCATTTATCCATATGTTATACAATATAATAACTTGTAATCAAGATGATCATACAAAAAACTTTAGTTTTTTGATGGATGAAAAAGGGATTTGGAAAACTGCTCCACTATATGATATCACATATAACAAAGGAAATGACTATACAGCAAAACACCAAATGAGTATAAATGGAAAGAGGGAAGATTTTAGTATAGAAGATATAAAAGCTGTTTCAAGGATGTTTTCAATAGCTAGTGATAAAGAGATAGAGGAGTTGGTTAAAAATATAAAAGAGTATTTTATAACTAGATTTAAACAAGAAGCAGAAAATCTTAAAGTTGATGAGAGAAAAATAGAAAAGGTGATAAAAAATAGTAGATTTTAATTCTTTTCTTTGATATATATTTTATAAAAAAGAGGAATCCCCCATCCTAATAATGGATAGATAAACCATAAGTGTTCAGGATTTGTTGAAAGATTTATAGCAATAAGTAGTAAATTTACAGCAATAAAGATTATGATTTTTTTCTTATAATTGTTTTTATTTTTGGTTTCAGTTTCTATGGTTTTATTTTTTAATTTATCTTGAAGTTGTTTAATATCTAAACTAAAAGCTTTTGCTAAAAGATTTAGTGATTCTAAACTAGCTTTATCCTCTTTTTCAACTCTTTGTATAGTTCTTAAGCTCAACCCAGTTATTTCAGCTAATTTTTCCTGAGACCAACCATTTTCTAATCTTAAGTTTTTTATTATCATACTCTTCTCCAACATTTTTCAATATTATATAAATTTTTATAAGTTGTCGGTTACGACACTTATATGACATAGCCCCATTTTATAGCCTAATAGGGATATAATAACTTACAATAAACTTTTCATCTTTGTCTAAAAAATGATTTTTTTCATACATAGCATATGAGGGGTTTGTTGTGGTTTCATATCCACTATTTATCAACCACTCAAAATATACCCAGTGCATAAATTTTAAAATATCACCATATTTACCATCAAAATCAAATTTTGCATACACTCCACTAGGGATTGTAAAGCTTGGTAGTGTTGTATTGCTTAACTCATTTTCAACTACAACACAAGCATTGTATCTACACTCATCAAGTGGTGTAATGGTAGGATTATCATGATGAAGCCCTAGTTGTTTGTAGTTTTCAATGTCATTACATAAGAGCCAAGTTTTAAGTTTTTGCCAAGTATTTCTTATGCTTCTATCGTACCCTTTATGTCTTATATAGTACGCTTTCATGGCTGGCATTTTTACTATACTTGGTTCAAGATTTGAAAAATCAACTAATGCTTTTGAGGCACTTTCTGATTTTATTAAAATATCATTTGTAAATTTTTTGTATTCACCCATTTTCCATTGTTTTGGTGTCATATTAAATTTTTGTTTAAAAACTCTTATAAAAGCACCTTGCGAACTATATCCACACATCTTAGCTACATCTGTAATGGTTGAGTTTTTATTTGTAAGTAGAAGTAGTGAAGCTTTTTGAAGTCTGATTGATTTGATAGTTTCATATATATTTTCTCCAAACTCCTCTTTAAAAAGTCTGTGCATATGAAATTTACTTATATCAAGTTCAAAGCTTAGTTCATCTAAGTTTATATCTGTATCTATATATTTGTAAATATAGTACATAATATTGTTTGCTAATTTTGCGTGTTTTTCTATAGTTATTTTCTTCATATTTATATTATAGCAAGATTTAAAATAGTTTTGAGCAAAAATAGTTAACTTTTTTAGCAATAACATTAAAGAATAAATTTTTTTATTGCTCTATAATTCATCCATAAATATAACATATAAAAGACAACTCCTTGTCTTTTTTAGGGTTTTGCTACTTTTAACAATTTTTTATAAATTGTGTTAAAAAGTAGTTACAAAATATATGGTCCCTTAAAATGGGACATTTTAAGGAAATTAAAATGAAAAGATCATTTATAAGACAGATATTAGAATCAATAGATGAGGAAACAATCTCTTTTGCTGGTGGTTTACCAGATGAGACTTTGTTTCCAATAGACGATTTAGCAAATGCTAGTAAAAAAATATTTGACAACAATAAAAATTTTCAATATGCAGTTAGTAATGGTATTGCAAGTTTAAGAGAAAAAATAGCTTCTTTTTACAATGATGAAGGGTTTGAAACAAATCCAAACAATATTTTAATAACAACTGGAAGTCAGCAAGCTTTATTTATTATTGCTAAATATTTTGAAAATAAAAGTATTGTTGTAGAAAAGCCCTCTTATTTAGGTGCTGTAAATATTTTCAAAATGAATAGTTTAGATATGAAAGCAGTAACTTTGGAATATGATGGTATTCACACAGATGAGTTTGAAGAGGTTTATAAAGATGTAAAACTATCATATCTTATTCCAGATTTTCAAAATCCAAAGGGTTCTTTATATAGTCAAGAAAAAAGAGATAAAATAGCAAATATAGTAAAAAAACATGGTGGATATATTATAGAAGATGCTCCATATAGTGAACTTTTTTATGATAAAAAATCTAATAATATAAGTAGTCAAATTCCAGATAACAGTTTCCATTTGGGTTCATTTTCAAAAACCTTATCTCCAGCATTTAGAATAGGTTGGGTTAGGGCAAATGAAGAGGTTATCAATGATTTGATTTTGATAAAAGAGACTATTGATTTACACTCTAGTGGAGTATCTCAATATATTTTAAATGAGTATTTAAAAGAAAAAGAAAAATATAAAAAACATTTAGATAGTTTAAGAGTTAAATATAAAGAAAAAATGGAAGTTTTTGCTGAAGCTTTAGATAAATATTTACCTCAATTTGAATATGAAAAACCAAAAGGTGGTATGTTTATTTATGGTAGATTACCAAATATTGATACATACGAATTGGTTTTTGAAGCTTTAAAGAAAAAAGTTGTATATGTACCAGGAAGTGAGTTTTATATTACTAGACAAAAATGTGATGAGATTAGGTTCAATTTCACACACTCTTCTAAAGAGGAAGTGGTAATTGGAATAAAAAGATTAAAAGAATTAATAGAAAATAGATAATGAAAGAATTAAAAAATTTATGTTTTGTAGTAGTGGGTTCTTTTATAGTTGCCTATGCTGCAGTTGCATTTCTAAATCCAAATAGTATGGTTACAGGTGGAGGAGTTGGTATTGCCCAGCTTTTCTATGCAATATTTCCCGTTGTAACATTAGGTTCATGGATTGCAATTGTTGCAATCCCTTTGATATTTATTGGATGGGTGTATTTTGGTAAGGCTTATGTTTTAAAAACCCTTTTGAGTATTGCATTAATCTCTGGCTTTACTGACCTATTAAAAGAGGTTATAAAAGTAACCCCTTTAACTCATGAAACAATCTTAGCTTCAATTTTTGGTGGATTTTTAATAGGTCTTGGAGTAGGGCTTGTAATATTAGGACGTTCTTCAACAGGTGGAACAACAGTTATTGGTGAAATTATCGCAATGAAAACAAAATATAAAACCTCAGAGGTTTTATTGTTTATAGATGCTTTAATTATGTTTGCTTCAATTTTTGTTTATGGTGATATCGAAAAATCACTTTTTAGTGTAATAGGAGTTTATGTGACTTCTAGAATCATTGATGTACTTTTATCAGGAAAACCAGCCCAAAAAGCTGTAAGTATTGTAACAAATAATGTTGATGTTTTATCTTCAAATATATATAAAAATTTGGGAGAACATGGAACAATAGTTAAAGGTATGGCACTAAATCAAAAATCTGAAAAAAATATTATTTTGGTAATTGTTGATATTTCAAATTTACAAGTTCTAAAAGAGATTATAAATCAACACGATCCAGATGCTTTTTTGGTCATTCAAGAAGCTTCTGAACTTTATGGACGGGATTATTAGATAGTAATGAATAGTGAAAAGTGAAAAATTAAAGAAGATATTCACTATTCATTAAAAACATCCCTTAGTGGTAATTATTTTAAAGCAATTCATCATGCTTTTTTATTTTTATAATGACCCGAATTTTATAAGTAAAAATTTATTTTGACAAACCCAACTAATATGATATAATATGTTTATAATTATTATGTAGGAAAACAGTATGTTTATAAACAGAATAAATGAGTTGAAATCATTAGAAGAGGAATATAGTAAAAAAACTAGTAGTTTTAGTGTGATTTATGGTCGCAGAAGGGTTGGTAAGACCTCTTTAATATCTAAGTTTATAGAAAATAAACCCCATATATATCTTTATATTACATTAGCAGATTTGAATTCTCAGCTTGATTCTTTTATAAAACAAATTAAAAACTATCTTGATGATAGTATGAAAGAGTTTGTCAACTTTGATAGTTTTGAAAAAGCTATAGAGTTTTTAGCAACTATAAAGTTGGAAAAAAAGTTAGTTTTTGTAATAGATGAGTATCAATATTTAGTTGCAAAAGATAAGGCTTTTTCTTCAAAGTTACAAAAACTCTGGGATACTAAACTTCAAAATTCAAATATATATCTAATCCTTTGTGGTTCTGTTTTATCTATGATGCATTCGGAAGTTTTGAGCTATGATGCCCCTTTATATGGAAGAAGAACTTCACAGTTTAATATCAAACCTATAAAATTTAAATATATTAGTGAATTTATTCCCTCTATATCTAAGCTTGAACAGATGTATATTTATAGTTCTTTTGGAACTATTCCTAAGTATCTTAATGAATACGACAATAGCTTAAGTTTTGTGGAAAATATAGAAAAAAAGATACTAAATAAAAACAGTTATTTATATAGTGAAGGTAGTTTTTTATTAAAAGATGAGATAAGTGAACCAGCAAGTTTTTTTAGTATCTTAAAATCTATATCATTAGGAAATAGAAAAATAGGACATATAGCATCATCTTTGGGTGTTTCATCTTCATACTTAAGTAAATATATGCAAAAACTTATTGACCTTGATATTGTGGAAAAACAAATACCTATTACAGAAACAAATCCTTTAAAAAGTAGATTTGGACTTTATAAGATAAAAGATAAGTTTTTAAATTTTTGGTTTTATTATGTTTATAAAAACTACAACTATTTGGAAATAGAACAGACAAAGTATGTTTTGGAAGAGATTGAAACAAATTTTAATGATAGGTTTGTATCTTTTGCTTTTGAGGATTATGTGATAGAAGATATTATAGATAATCCTAATAAATATTTAGATTTTATTCCTTTGAAAGTTGGGCATTGGTGGAACAATAAAGAGGAGATTGATATTGTTGCATATGATGATAAAAACATAGCTTTTTTAGAATGTAAATGGAAAAATAGTGTAAACATAGAACAAGTAAAAACAAAACTTATACAAAAAGCTAAAGATTTGCATGAAGATAAAAATGCTTTTTATTTAGTTGTTACAAAAAATGACTATTTGGAAAATGAGAATTAGATAATTTTTACAAAAGGATGATTAGTATAAAGTATTTCAACATTTATACTATCTCATCCACTTCAAACTCATAATACTCTTCTAAAGTTTTAAAGCTTTTATCTTTGTATTCACTAGATGTTATTTCGTAGTTTAGTTTTACAAGTTCGTCATTTAGACTTATCTCTTGAAAGTTTAGATTGTGTAGTTGCTCAAATTTTGGTGCTATATCTTTTACTGTTTTTACACTAAAAAAGTCATCAGGATTGAAAGGTTTTTTTGCCATTTTTTCTCTTTTTGATTTATTATATATTGTTTTAAAATTAAAACTTACCAAAAAATGGCTATATAATAAACATTTATAAGCTTTTTTATCTATTTTGCTTTTGTATAATGAAAAGAAACTAGGATATATTATGAGTTATTTTTTATCGAATCAAAATATTAAAATACCAAATATGATTTATGGAACTGCATGGAAAAAAGAGCAAACTGCTGATTTTGTTTATGAGGCTTTAAAATCTGGGTTTAAAGGTATAGATACAGCTTGTCAGCCAAAACATTATCAAGAGAATTTAGTGGGAGTTGGTTTAAAAAAGGCTTTAGATGAAGGTTTAAAAAGGGAAGATATATATCTTCAAACAAAATTTACTCCAATAGATGGTCAAGATAAATCAAATATGCCATATTTTCAAAATGACACTTTAGAACTACAAATTCAAAAGTCATTTGCAAAATCAAAAAAGAATCTAAATGTTGATTATATAGATACTTATATTTTACACTCTCCAATTTTTCCAGCAAGCAAACTTTTGAGAGCTTGGGATGTTATGAGTAGTTTTTATAAAAACAAAGAAATAGGGCAGTTAGGTATTAGTAATTGTTATGACTTAGATGTTTTAGAATATTTGTATAAAAAGGTTGAGTTAAAGCCTTCTGTAGTACAAAATAGATTTTATGCACAAAGTTCTTATGACCAAGAGATTAGAGTTTGGTGTAAACAGAAGGGTATTATTTATGAAAGTTTTTGGTCGCTTACTGCAAATCCACATGTATTAACAAATGAGTTTGTAAAACATCTATCTTCCAAATATAAAAAATCAACAGCTGCAATTTTTTATAAGTTTTTAAATCAAATAGGAATAGTACCTTTAAATGGTACAACATCAAAGCTTCATATGGATGAGGATTTATTGATAGATGAGTTTGAGTTAGAGAAGATAGAAGTTGAAAATATCAACTTCTTATTAAAATAGATTGTATTTTTACAATCTATTTTACTTGGATTCCATTTTTTTGAAGTAATTCAACCCAAGATACTTTTTCACCGTTTTTATCAAAAAGTGCAGGTGTACCAGATACTCCCAATTGATTTCCTAAATTGATTTGTTCATTCAATTGTTTTTCAAGATTTTCTAACTCACCTTTTGCATATTTTCTATTTTTAAATGCTGGTGTATCTTTTGTAGTTTCCATTACTTTTATTTTTTCATCATTTGTTTTTTTGCTTAAGATATATAAAGATAAATCTTTTGCATTTTTATGAAAATTAAGTGGGAAATAAAACACTTTAATTTTTACTTTATCTTTTATTTGAGGGAAATATGACTCAAATTTTTTACAATATGGGCATTCTGGATCTGTAAAAAGTACATACTCATCTTTTCCCGTACCATATGTGAAAGCTTCTTTTCCTAATGTAGGTTTTAAATCTACTGGCATAGTAAGTGGTTTACCATCTTGTGTACCAATAACATCACCAGGGATTAGATATTTTTTATCTTTTGTCAAAAATATTTGGCTACCTTTTCCTCTTACTGTTACATTTAGCATATATACACTTCCTGCATCAATACCACTGTTTATTTTAACTTGAGCTTTTTGAAATAAAAAAAGATTTTCGATTTCATTGATTTGTTTTGTTGATAAATTTTCATTTGCACTAAGTGTTGATATAAGTGCAGTTGAAAATAAAGCGACTTTCAAGAATTTAATCATAATTTTTCCTAATAAATTTTTTATAATTGTACTTTTTTTAGATTAATAGAATATAAATAAAATTTAATTTTTTATATTAATATATTAAACAATACACCTGTCGTTAAAAATGAGATTAAAATCCCATATCCTACAATAGCAGAACTAAGTCTTGGTGCTAGTCCTGCCATAGATGCAATTGCACCTGCTGTAATCATAGGTGCCATACCTGCTTCCATAATAGATATTATTGCTACTTTATTATCCCAAGAGAATAAAAAGCATATAAAAAATGCTATTGCAGGAGCTATGATTAGTTTTATTCCTAGAGAAGTTGCAAAAGGTTTTATCTCCTCCCTTGGAAGTTTAAGTTGTAGTTGTAACCCAACAGCAACCAAGGCAATAGGAACTATAGTAGAACCAAGAGAAGACAATACTTTTACAATAGTTTCATCAAACTTAACACCCATCAAAAATAGTGCTACAACTAAGGAAATAAAAGGTGGAAAAGTAAGAACTTTATAAACAATTATTTTAAAACTAATTTCACTTTTACTTGAATAGTATGAAGCTATAAATGTACCATAAGTAGCTAAAGCTATAAATGTACCTAATTGGTCATATACTATCACATAAGGAAGAGCCTCCTCTCCCATATAAGCATTTAAAATAGGAATACCTAAAAATGAAGAGTTTGTTAAAATTGTAACTAACATCAAACAACCAGTAATCTCTTTATTAAAATCAAAAATCTTTGATATAAATAAAGTGATTACAGCAGTTATAGCCATAACACTCCAAGCAATAATTATTGGAATCATCATATCAATTGAAAAAGATAATTTGGGGATTTGAAGTAATATCATAGCTGGTAAAGAGATATAAATCACAAATTGATTTAGTGTTGTAGCTGCATCTTTAGAAAAAATTTTTAGTCTATTTATTCCATAGCCAATAGCTATGCACAAAAGTATAAGTATAAAGTTTTCCATTATTTTCCACTAAGGTTTACATCACAGCAATCTTCTTTTGTGATTTTTCCATGTTTTGAAGTATATAATATTCCCCAATTATACATCTCTTCTAATACAGGTTTTAATTTTTCTCCAACTTCTGTCAGAGAATATACTACTTTAGGCGGAACTTCAGGGAAAACCTCTCTATTTATAATATTTTTTTCTTCTAACTCTTTTAGTTTAACTGTTAAAGTTTTTTGAGTGATTTCACTAATTATATCGTGTAGTTCGCCAAATCTTTTATTTCCATCTAAAAGATGCCAAATAATAGCTAGTTTCCATCTATCATTGAATACATCTAATGTTACTGAAACGGAACATTTAAACTCTTTATTATTGATTAAATACATAATAAATCCTTTTTATCTATAAAAGCATAACAGATTATTTCTTTAATAATCTAATTATATCATAAGAGAAATTAAATTTTATTACTTACCTAAAGTAAAGTAAGCAACATTTAAGTTTATAAGGCTTATAATTTCCAAATGCATATCCTAAAACTAAAGGATTATTTATGGGTGAAAATAGAAATAATACAAAATATTTTATAGGCATGATTATCGCGATGCTAATCTGGGGTGTTTCTTGGACTTCAGGAAAAGCTATAGTAACCCATGCAAGTGCTGAAGTGGCAGCGTTTTGGAGATATGCAATATCATTTTTAACTGTCATACCAGTAATTATATATATGAAAATTCCTTTTAAAAAAGATAAAGTAGCTTTATTTTATATGTTAATTGCTGGTTTATTAATATCTTTATTTAATTATCTATTTTTTATGGGCTTAGCTCATGGAGAGGCTGGATATGGTGGCACTATGGTTACAGCAATATCACCAATACTTACATATATAATGTCTATAATTATACTTAAAAATAAAGTTTCTTCAAAACAAATTATTGCTTTGGGCTTAGGAGTTTTAGGTGCGTTGATTCTCTTAAAAGTTCCATTTGAAGGTTTTGCTTTTTTAAATGTAAATAGTTTATACTTTTTAGAGTGTGCGTTGATTTGGTCTATAGTAACAATATTTGCACAAAAAGCTTCTAGTAGAGTTGACCCTATGATGTATACTTTGGTAGTATTTGGTGTAACGGGTTTTACAAATATGATGTTTGCTTTACCATATCACCCTTTTGATATTTCAAATTTTGATAGTGTTTTTTGGTGGAATATTGTATTTGTAGGTCTTTTAGCAGGAACTTTTAGTACAGCATTATTTTTTATATCTGCTAGTCATTTGGGTGCTCATCAAGCAGGAGTATTTATGTTTATAGTTCCAATTGGTGCTATTGCATCAAGCTGGATTGTATATGATGAAAAAATATTATTATCAACAATTGTGGGTTGTTTACTAACTTTTGTTGCTGTTGTTTTATTTAATTCTAAAAAAAGAGCAGTGGAAATTCTAAAATAAATAAATTTTAATATAGGAGATATTATGAAAAAAGTTTTGATTATTAATGGACATCAATATTACGATGTAGTCGCACGTGGTGAATTAACTCAACACTATATAGATAAAGCAAATGAATTTTTTCTAAATAATGGTTTTGATGTAAAAAATACACATATAGAAAAAGGTTATGATATAAAAGAGGAATCAGACAAATTAGTTTGGGCTGATTATATTTTACTTCAATATCCTGTTTATTGGATGGGAACGCCTTGGATTACAAAAAAGTATTTTGATGAAGTTTTAACACAAGGTGTACATTATGCAAGTGATGGTAGAAGTAGAGAAGATGCTTCAAAAACTTATGGTTCAGGTGGATTATTATCTGGAAAATATATGTTATCTGTAACATATAATTGTCCTTCAAGTGAATTTGATAATAAAAACGGTTTTTTTGATGGTTTATCTTTAGATGAAGCTCATATAGCTACTCATAAAATATTCCAATTTTGTGGTATGGATCCTCTTAAAACTTATTCTGTTCATGATATTTTTAAAGGTGATTTAAACCTTGATGCAGAGCTTAAAAAATTTGAATCAGTATTAGAAAAAAACTTTAAAAATTAGTATTTTATTTACATATGTAAATGAAATTGTTTATAGTTTAGAGTAATATTATATTGAAATAGTAAAACTAAAAGGAAAAATATGCAATTTTCATATAAAAATCCAACATTGATAGAGTTTGGTCAAGGGAAAATAGAAAAGATTTCCTCTTTGATTTCAACTGATAAAAAAGTTTTAGTGCTTTATGGTGGTGGAAGTATCAAAAAAAATGGTGTATATGAACAAGTAAAACAGAGTTTAAAAAATCATATTTGGTTTGAATTTGGTGGAGTTGAACCAAATCCTACAAAAGAAACACTTAACAAAGCTATTGAATTTGGTAAACAAAATGATGTGGATTACATACTTGCTGTTGGTGGTGGTTCTGTAATTGATGGTGCAAAATATGTTGCAAATGCTTTTTATTATGATGGTGATGGTTGGGATATTTTAGAAGGCAAATATACTCCAAGTAAAGCTCTTGAAATAGGAGTAATTTTAACATTAGCAGCAACAGGAAGTGAATCAAATACAGGTTCTGTTATAACAAAAAATGAAACAAAAGAGAAAAGGTTTTTTCACTCACCTTTTTCATATCCCAAGTTTGCTATTTTAGACCCAGATGTTTTAAAAAGTTTGGATGAAAGACAACTTGTAAATGGAGTAGTTGATGCTTTTGTTCATACTTGTGAACAATATATTACTTCAAAACATGGTTTATTGGCTCAAGATGGGTATAGTGAAGGTATATTAAGAGGTTTAGTTCATTTGGCTCATACTTTTGAACAAAGAGATGATTTATGGTATGCAAACCTTATGTGGCTTGCAAATCAAGCTTTAAATGGGCTTATTGGTTTAGGTGTACCACAAGATTGGGCTACACATTATATTGGGCATGAACTTAGTGGTTTATATGGAATTGACCATGCTAGAACACTTGCAATAGTTCAACCAAATCTTTTAACTTTATTAGTGGATGAGAAAAAGGACAAACTACTTCAAATGGGAAAAAATGTATTTGATATGGATACAATTGAGCCATTAGAGGTTGTAGAAAAAATCAGAAATTTATACAAATCTTTAAATATAGATTTAAAAATATCTTCATATACTAATGACGATAAAGTTATTGAAAAAGTTACTACACTTTTAGAAAAACATGGTTTTACTAACTTTGGAGATAAAGGTAGTATAGATAAAACTGTTGTTGTAAAAATATTAGAAAAATCAATATAAAAAGGAATAAAATGGAAAAAACATTCGCAGAAGCGATGGATTTTAGACACGCTTGTAAAATCTTTGATGAGACTAAAAAAATTTCTGAAGAGGATATGAAGTTTATACTTGAATCTGGTAGAAAATCTCCTAGTTCTTTTGGACAAGAAGCATGGAAATTTTTGGTAATTACAAATGAAGAGTTAAAAGCAAAACTTAGACCAGTTTGTTGGGATCAACCTCAAGTTACAACTTGTTCTCACTTGGTTGTTATCTTAGCAGGCATTGATGCAGTAAGACCAGAAAGTGGGCTTCCAGAAAAAAGATTTGCAAGACGTGATATGCCACAAGAGAAATTAGATTTTTATCTAAAACTTTATGCTGGACATTTAGCACAAACTTTAAGTAGTGATGAAAATATTTATGCATGGACTGCAAAACAAACTTATATTGCTGCAGGAAATATGATGACAGCAGCAGCAATAAAAGGGATAGATTCTTGTCCTATAGAAGGGTTTGAAAAAGAAAAAGTTGAAGAGATTTTAGGTTTAGATACATCAAAATGGCAACTTGCAATGGTTTTACCATTTGGATATAGAATAAATCCTCAATCAACTCAACAAAGACTAGCTTTTGATGAAGTAGTTGAGTTTATTAAATAAAATAAATATAGCATCTCCCTTTTAAATGGGACATTTAAAAAAGCAACTCGTTGCTTTCTTTAGAGTTTGTTTCTTTAAAGATAGCTTTTGCTATCTTGCTAAAAGAAATTATAGATTATAGGTCCCTTTTAAATGGGACATTTAAAAGGAGAACTTATGAGTCAAATTTTTAATAAAGCAAATATAGGTGATTTACAACTGGATAATAAAATTATTATGGCACCTATGTGTATGTATAAAAGTGATAACAGTGGAAAAGTAAAAGATTTTCATAAATATCACTATACTGCTAGGGCTTTAGGGAAAATTGGCTTGATAATTGTAGAAGCAACTGCAATTGAATCAAGAGGTAGAATCTCAAATAATGATTTAGGATTGTGGAATAATGAACAAATCAAAGGGCACAAAAAGCTTGTTGAACTTAGCCATAAATTTGGTTCAAAAATAGCTTTGCAAATTGCTCATGCAGGTAGAAAATCTACTGTAAAAGAAACAACACCTATAGCTCCTTCAAAAATTGCTTTTAGTAAAAATGAGCCTTTCAAAACTCCTAAAGAGATATCACAAAAAATGATTGAGAAAATCAAAAGAAAATTTCTAAAAACAGCACTTAGAGCAAAAAAAGCTGGATATGATGCTATAGAATTACATGCAGCTCATGGGTATTTGCTTTGTGAGTTTTTATCTCCAATATCTAATAAAAGAGATGATATCTATGGTGGAAGTTTAGAAAATAGATGTGCCTTTGTTTTAGAGACTGCACAATTACTTAAAAAAGAGGTAGATTTACCACTAATTGTAAGAATTAGTGCAGATGAGTGGATGGACAATGGCTGGAATATAAATGATTCCATTTATTTATCAAAAGAACTAGAAAAAATAGGAGTAGATGCTATTCATGTATCAGCAGGTGGAAATCAAGAAACAGTAGAGCAGATGCCAAAACTTGAACCACTTTATCAATGTGATTATGCAAAACAGATTAAAGAGGCTGTAAATATACCTGTAATAGCTGTAGGGCTTATAACTACACCAAAAGAGTGTGAAGAGATTTTAGATAAAAAAATAGCAGATTTTATAGCTTTAGGAAGAGAACTTTTACGAGAACCAAATTTTATGTTTAATGCTGCTAAGCAGTTTAAATATGATGGATATGATAATCCATCTTATCTAAGAGCTTATTAGTTATATATTTATATAACTGATTCCCTAGTATTTTTAGTTAAACTACTTAAAATAGCTTCATTTTCTTCAACTTTTTGAGTATATAAACTTTTTATTTCATCCATATTTTTAAATACTTCACTCATATCAAAATTGTTTGTCCAACTTTCTTTTGTATCTTGGTAGTATTGTTTAAATATATCAAATTCTGAAAAAAGTCCATCTTTAGTGTAATTAGGATTATAGTTTTGTTCCATACCCATTTCTAAGTTATTCCCACGCTTCATTATTGCAATCATACCTAAAGTAAGAAAATAATCGTTAGGTTTGTTATTGTTTTGAGCTTTTACTTCAGAATTAAAATAGATTTCATTTAGTTTATCATCATCTGTAAAACCTGAATAATACAACAGTTGTAAAGCCTGTTTTTTTTCTTCTGGATTGTTTTGGAAAATAACTTTTAATGAATCTTTATCAAACTTTTTATAATCATCATATGATATATCAGTAGCTTTAAGTCCTTCAATCTTTGAATAATCTTTTGATAACGAGTCTAAGACTTTTTGGGTTATTGTTGGGTCAATATTACTAGTTGAAACAGATAAAGTATTTGTTGTTTTTGTATAACTTTCATATCTTTGAGATTCAGTTTTTTTCATATTTTCTAAAAAAGAATCTACATTATTTGTTTCTTTAGCTCTTTTATAGCCATCTAAAAATGACACTATCTCTTCTGTTGTATTAAGATTAATTCCACCAATAAAGTTTGACATTTTATATTCCTTTATATCTATAAATTAAACATATCAATATTTTATCAAAAATATAATAATATATGCATATATATTATATCTAAGGTTGTTTGTGAAAATTTCTAATACTAATCAAAATATAACAATATCAAATAATTATCAATATGTATTATCTAAGTCTACAAATCAAGAAAATATTTTTGATACATGTATAGTATATGAAAAACCAGAAAATTATGTGATGACAAAAGAGCATCTATACAAAAATCATTTATTTGCCTCACTTACAGAAAAGTCATATAAAGATGCTTTAAATGAAGAACAATTAAAAGAAAGAACAAGAAAAATACAAGAATTTTTTAAAAATGATTTTGAAGATTTTAGTAAAGCATGTCTTGAACATTTTAAAAGAGTAAAAGAAGATCCAGACTATGACCCACAAGAAGAATCAAAATATTTCAAAGATAAAAGGATATATTCTTCTTCTGAAACAGTATTTATTGATGGAGAGTGTGTTGTTTTAAAAGATATGGAATGGACGATGCAAAGAATGCTGTATGATACTTCCGAATTATCTGATAAAGAATGGTTTTATCAACAAAATATAATAACAAAAGAGAATAAATATGAAGATGCACCTGAATTTGAAGCATTTATAAATAATTGGATAGACAAAGGTGCTACAGAAGAGGAAGCAATAGAAAGGGCTTCATATTATGCACAATTGGGTTTATTAAACTATGGAAAACAAAAAGTAGTTACAATTGATAATTTACCATATGATGATAAACAACAACATGGAATGCATTTAATTAATAATGATACTTTAAAAAATGCAATAACTAAAACTTTAGATTCTTTAAACAATGAAGGAATGATTTCGTTATCTTATTCACTTTTATATCCAGATAATACATATTATGAATTAAAAGATGGTGTAGATGCATTTCAAAATATGATTAATAAATTTGTAAAAGAATTAAAAAGTATAGGTGGATTAAGTGAATTAAATAGTGAAAAATATTCATCATATGAAGGTAAAGAGTTTACAGGAGATATAAATATAACAGAACAAATGTCTCAGTTACAAAAGAATTTTATATATGATTCTTTGTTAGAATGTTTTAAAAAGTGTATAAGTGATTATGAAAAAAAAGCGGAAGAGATAAAAGAAGATTTATCACATCACATAGAGCCTCTTAAATTACTAATAAAAAACTTTGAAGAAGAGGTAAAAAAAGATAATGAAAGCAATGCAATACTAACTGAATATACTAAAAATACTAAACCTAAATTTTTAGTTAAATAAATACAACATAAATGGTATATAAAATAATGAAACCAAGGTAGAAATAAATACAGTAATTGACATCTTTTGAGGTTTTACATCTAAAATAGTTGCTACTGTTACTGTATTACCTGCTAATGGTACTATTGAGAAAATAAACATTACTAAATAAAAACCATCATTTAAAAAATGGAAAAAAGTTTTATCTACAATCATAAAAATTATAGTTGTAAGTGGCCAGATAATAAATTTGATAAATAAAGCTAGTGAGATAAATTTTATATCTATACTATTATCACTTTTAACTTTTTCTAATCCCATACCTAAAAGCATCATCCCTAAAATGGCATAAGCACCTTTTAAATATGCTGAATAATCTGCAAACATTTGAGGTATTTGTATGTCATTTAGATTTACAATTAGTCCTAAGATAAAAGCGTGTAAAACAGGAAGTTTTATAACTTTTTTTATACTTTGCATAGTAGAGAAATTTCCCTTTGCCGTTATATAATATCCTACAGAATTTTGATATAAAAGTGAAGCTAAAACTGTAAAAATAAAAACATCAACAAGATGTGGTTCTAAAAAGATTATTGCCAAAGGAATACCAAGATTTCCCGTATTTCCAGTTGCTGTACTAAATGCTAATAAATTAGCAGTATTGTCATTGTAAACTTTTTTTGCAAAAAACAATATAGTGAAAGCTAAAACGGTACTAAGTAAGAAAAAATAAGTTGGTAAAAAGATAACTGATAAATCAAGTTTTACATTTACTGTTGCATTAAATATAATCAATGGCGCAAGTAAAAAAAGTAGTATTTTTGCCACAGTTTCTTTGTCACATTTTAAAATTGCTGTACTAAAAGTACCTAAAATTATACTAAGATATAGGGGGATAATTTTTCCCAAAAGTGTTAAAAAAACTGTCATACATACTCCTAGACATCGATTATATTAAAGAAGTATGTATAAATTATGTAATTGATGTTTTATACCTTAAAAAATAACTACTTATTAAAACTATAGTTACTAAACAACACCCTATAAAAATAAAAAAATGTTGAACCCCAAAATATGCTACAAAGGGATGAAAAACTATAGGTGAAAAAAACTGTCCCATAAATAAAAAAGAGGTGAGATATCCAGAAGATTTTACCCTTTTTTCAAAACTAGTTCTACTTAACATCCATGCAGTTACATTTGTCATCATTATTCCACCACCAAATCCCATAATTGGACTTGTTAGATAAAATAGATGTACATTATGTACGTTTCCTATAGCTAAAAAACCAATTGCTATAATTGTTAATGCAATGATATAAATCGTTGAGAAACAATATTTTTGTTTTAGTTTTGAAAATGTTATTGCACCAAAAGCATTTGATAAAAAAGCAAGGGCAATAATAGAACCAGCCATTTTACCACTTGCACCAAAAGTATCTATAATTAAAAATGGAATTTGTGTTGGCAAAATAAAAAAGATTAGCATATAAAAAAATGCTAAAATATAGATACCAATGAGTTTTTTAGGAACAGTTTGTTCTTCTATTAGATTTAAGTCATCTTTATCTTTCTCTACTAAAAAAAGTATTGCCATAGGTAGAAGTAAAATACCTACTAAATAGATTCCAAAAGGAAATCTCCAATTTATATCTGATAATACTCCCCCTCCAAATACAAAAGCAACACCTCCAATAGCCATAAAAGCACTTTGGAATCCCATAAATTTATGTCTTTGTTCTTGTTTAAAATAATCTCCAACTAAAGATGTAACCACAATCATCAAAGTAGAAACAGCAATACCAAACATTGCTCTAGAGATTAAAAATGATTCGATATTATCTAAATATAAACCAGCACTTCCTGTCAAAGAAAAAATAGTCAAAGCTAATATTACAGAGTTTTTTTTACCAAATTTATAAACAAAATGACCAATAAAAGGTGATAAAAAAGCAATAATAAGTGAAGGTAAAGTTAGCATAAGTCTTGAATAAAACTCTATATTTTCGATATCTAAAAAGTAATCTTTTAGTCTAGGTAGAGTAGTAACAATTGCTACATTTGACATCATTGTTGTCATTGACAATAACAATAGAGTAAAAATAGCAGTTTTATTTATATTGTTCATCTATTGTGTTAAGAATAATATTATAATCTTTTGTCATGGTATATTCTACATTGTTTGTTATTAGATAACCAGTTAAATCAGCAATTGCTGTACTAAGTAAACAACAATTAATATCTTCTCCAATATATTTTAATGTTTTGCTTTCTTTATCTATCTCATAACAAATACAATCATGATTTTTTAATATTTGTGTAATTTTATTTAAAACGTCCATGTGCGAATTATACTCCTTTATTCTGATATTTACATGATATTTTAAAGATATTTTGTCATTTAATACACATATGCTATAATTCGCCACAAAGTAAGATAAAAGGCATATATAAAATATGAATATAGACGAAGTAAAAACACAAAAATTTATAGTTAAATTTTTCCCAGAGATTATGATAAAAGGTTCTAAAGCTAAAAGACAAATGGTAGATCAACTTTTTGGAAATCTACAAAAGCTTATGAGTAGATTCTCTAGTGAGATAAAACTAAAAAAGTTTTTTGACAAAATTGAGATTGTTACACCTATAGAGTATGTAATTGAAGTAAGATTAAAACTTGTAGAAACTCCAGGTGTTGAACTTGTTTTAGAAGCTATTCAAATCGACAATATGACAACTTTAGATGATATTAAAGTAAAAGTAAATGAATATATGGGTGAAACTATAAAAGATAAAACTTTTGTGGTACGTGCAAAAAGAACTGGTTCTCATGAGTTTAAATCTACAAATATAGAACAAACTGTTGGTGGATATATGCTTGCAAACAATGAAACAAAAGGTGTATCTCTAAAAAATGCAGAAGTTACAATAAATATTGAGTTAGTACACAATCAGTTAAATATTATTACAGATAGATATAAAGGTTTATCAGGATTTCCTTTAGGAACACAAGGTGATATTTTATCACTTATGTCAGGAGGATTTGATTCAACAGTAGCAAGTTACCTTACTATGAAAAGAGGGATTAAAACTCACTTTATATTTTTTAACCTTGGTGGAATAGCCCATGAAATAGGTGTAAAACAAGTAGCATATTACTTATGGAATAGATTTGGAAGTTCTCATAGAGTTACTTTTACTTCAGTACCTTTTGATGATGTAGTAACAGAAATTTTTAGATCAACTCATGAATCATATATGGGAGTGACTTTAAAAAGACTTATGCTTATGGCTTCTGAAAAAATAGCAAATAGTATGGGAATAGATGCTCTTCTTACAGGTGAAAGTGTAGCACAAGTATCAAGTCAAACTTTAAGAAACCTTGCTTTAATAGACCAAGCTACAAAAAAACTTGTGATACGACCATTGGCTACATTTAATAAACCACAAATAATAGATATAGCAAACGATATAGGTACAAGAAAGTTTGCAGAAAGTATGCCTGAATATTGTGGGGTTATTTCAAAAAATCCTGTAACTCATGGTTCGTATGAAAGAATGGAAAAAGAAGCTGCGAAATTTGATTATAGTGTTTTAGAAAAAGCTGTTGAGGATGCTATTACAATAAATGTAGATGAGATAGATTTAGATGTAAACCAAATAGGGCAAATAGAAGTAGTGTCTGATTTATCAAGTGGAGACTATACTGTTATTGATATTAGACAATCAGAACAATGTATTGATACTCCTTGTGAAACTATTAAAATGCCATTTTATAAACTAAAAACAGAATTTAAAAAACTTCCACAAGATAAGCAGTATCTTTTTTATTGTGAAAAAGGGATTTTAAGTCAACTTCATGCTCAATACTTAAAAGATGCAGAAAATTTTACAAATATAAAAGTTTATAGACCAAGTTAATTAATCTTGAAATTCATCTCTTGTTTTTAAGAAAGTATCAATATTTTCCATAAATATATCTACAAGTTTAGGGTCAAAGTGTTTACCACTTTGACTTTTAAAAAAATCAAATATTCTTTCATCTTCCCATGCCTGTTTATAGTATCTATTTGAGCCTAAAGCATCAAATACATCTGCAATAGCTGTGATTCTTCCATAGACATGTATATCTTCACCACTTAAAGCTCTAGGATATCCTGTACCATCATATTTTTCATGGTGTTCTCTTGCTATGATTGATGCTACTTGAAGAATAGGGCGTTTAGAATTTTTTAATATGCGATAACCTATGTCTGCATGGGATTTCATTATTTCAAACTCTTCACTATCTAGTTTATCAGGTTTTTTTAGTATCTCATCGGGAATACCAACTTTTCCTATATCATGCATAGGAGAAGCAGCAAAGATAAGATTTGCTTCTTTTTCATCAAGTCCATATAACAAAGCTAAATCTTTTGAGTATTGAGCAACTCTTTTTACATGGTTACCTGTTTCTTTACTTCTTCTTTCACTAACTTCACCCATTTTATATAACATCTCTCTTTGAGTCTCTTCTATTTCGTTATGAAGATTAAAAAGTTCTGTTAAATCGTGTTTTATACCTATAAACTCTTTTATATTGTTATTTTTATCTTTTATAGGCATAAGTGTAGTTGAAATCCAATAAGATGTACCATCTTTTCTTTTATTTTTTATTATACCTTTCCATGTTTTACCTGATTTGATAGTTTTCCATAACTGGTTAAAAATTTCCATAGAAGTATCATGGTGTCGTATAATACTATGGGGTTTACCAATTAGCTCTTTTCTTGTATATCCAGATATCTCACAAAATTTATCATTTACATATGTGATTTTTCCATCTAAATCTGTTTTTGATAAGATATTACTTTCATTAATTGCCATTTCGTATTGGTTATTTAATCTCAATGCATAATTCAAGTCAAAAGTTTTAGAAATCAGTTGATTTTTGAAATGTTCTTTTTGATTTTCTTCAAAAGTGATATCAATATGTGCTGCTAAAATATTAGTAATCTCTCTATTTTTATTATATATTGGTGTAATAGTAGTAAAAAGGTATAGTTTTTTGCCAAATTTATTTGTGATTTTGATTTTACCTTTCCATATAAATCTTGAGTTGTCAACGTTTTTATATATAGATTTTAAAGATTTTATATTTTCTTTTTTACATAAAATTGTGCTATAAAGTTTGTTTATTAGTTCCTCTTTTTTAAAGCCAGTTAGATTACAAAAATTCTCATTGATATATTTTATATTTCCATGTAAATCTATTTTTGTAACAATAGAACTTTTTAAAATCATTTTTTCAAACTCTTTTAATGGATACTCTTTTTTTAAAAATACTTTTTCTTTATCTAATTTATTTATCAATTTATCTATTGCATCTTTTTTTAAAGGTCTTTTTATATAATCATTGATACCAAGTTGAATAGCTTTGATTAGTTGTTTTGTTTGATTATCAGATGAATAGATAACAATAGGAATATCTTTGTTTATTTTTTTGATTTTTTTTAGTAGTTTAAAGATATTAAAAGTTTTTAAGTCTATGTTTACAAATATCAAGTCTATTTGTTTTTTTTGTAATTCATTTATAATATTATTCTCATTTAGACTGAAAAATATATTTTTAAAGTATTTTTTAAATATTTCTATTGATTGAATACTTATTATATTTCTTTCATCAATATATAAAAGATTTAGTTCTTGGCTATTTAAGAAATTATTATTAATTATTTTTGTCAAAAATGAACCCCTTGTAATAAAAATGTAATTTTATTAGGTGTTTATAACAATTTGATTACATTTAATTAAATTCGTTCATAAAAGTTCGATAAAGTAGCGGTACAAAGTTTTGTTGACATTTTTTATTTTCTCTTTCTTTTATGCTAACAGCATTAAAAAAACTCTTCCATAAACTATCAAATTTTTCTTCATCATTTGAAAGTTTTGGTTCCTCAAATGAGCTTACGTTTTGGATACTGCAATCCAAGTTGTTTTTTATGAAAGCTAGTTTTCTAGGTACATCGTGTATGATAAAGTTTTGGTTATTTAATCTTTTAAAAAAATGTTTCCCTAAAAAATAGACTATATTAAATTTTGTTTCAATTTTAGCATATAAAGTTCCATCGTCAAGTTCTTGAAATCTAACAAATCCATACATTTTATGTACTAATCTAAAAAGTTCTTTCTCTAAATTTTGCAGATAAAATACCTCTTGGTTATTTATATTAAAAAGTTCTTTTTTATTTTTAAAGCCTAAAATTATATATTTTAGTAGTTTTATTTCAAACTCTTTATTATCACACATAAAAATATTAACTATTAGTTCAAAAGCTTTTTTATCAAAAGTGTTTTTTAAAGCATTGTATACTTTTTCTGACTTTTCAGAGTCTGTAAATACTTCATAAATCTCTTCCATGATTAACTCATTTACAGAGGTTTTATATATCTTAGTTACTTTTAGTTTTTTATAATATACATCATAAACCAAAGTTAAAAAACCTTCAAAGCTCCCATCATATATCAAAATCATATCTCACCTGTTATAGCACTATAATCTATATCAAAAAGTGAGGGTTGTATTATTTTTTTTGTAGGTTTTATCAAAGCTAGTTTTATATTTTCTTGATAAAAAGGTATCTCTTTTTGGTATTTTCCTTTACATGTTATAAAATATTTTGCTCTTTTTAATGAGATTTTTAATTTAATCAAATCATCAAAATCCAAAGATTTATAACGTCTAGCTCTTAGGATTTTATAAGCTCCTCTTACTCCAATACCAGGGATTCTAATAAGCTCATCTAAACTTACTTTGTTTATCTCCATAGGAAAATATTGCAAGTTATTTAATGCCCAAAAACTTTTTGGGTCTAACTCTTCATCTAAATTTGGAGTTTCATCATTTACAATCTCATCC
The DNA here is from genome assembly GCA_003252105.1 of Arcobacter sp. Taxonomy (GTDB): domain Bacteria; phylum Campylobacterota; class Campylobacteria; order Campylobacterales; family Arcobacteraceae; genus Halarcobacter. The sequence continues at coordinate 5,140 of QKDL01000011.1, read as the reverse complement.
CAAGAAAACTGATAAAACCTAAGAAGCCAATCTGCTTGATAAAGTCTATGTTCTCTTAAAAGAGGAGGTTTATTTATAATAGAAGGTAGGTTTTTATCATCATTTACAGGAATATAGGCACTATAATAAACCCTTTTTAATAAAGCTTTGTCGTATAAAGTTGAGCTTAACTTCAAAATATCTTTGTCACTTTCAGGAGTTGCTCCAACTATTAGTTGTGTACTCATTCCAATAGGTTTTGTATCTTTTTCTAGGCTTATATCTCTTGCTAGTTTTAAAGGTTGCAAAACCATATCTTTGGTTTTATTTGGAGCAAGAAGTTTTAAGGAGTTATCACTTGGAAGTTCAATATTTGAGCTAACTCTATTTGCTAAAGCCACAACTTGTTCTATGAGTTTTTCATCACTTCCTGGGATCAGTTTTACATGGATATAGCCATTGAATTTATACTCATTTCTAAGTATTTTTAGTGTTCTTAAAAGAAGATTCATAGTATGATCTTCACTATCAATAATACCACTACTTAAAAACAAACCCTCTATATAGTTTCTTTTATAAAAATTGATAGTAATATCAGCAAGTTCTCTTGGGGCAAAAGCAGCTCTTTTTATCTCATTTGATTTTCTATTTATACAATAAGCACAATCATAAATACAATAATTTGTAAGTAAAACCTTTAGTAAAGAAACGCATCTACCATCAGCAGTAAAAGTATGACATATCCCACTTTTATGTGTAGCTCCAATTTGTCCTGTTTTGTAGTTGTTGTCACTTCCACTTGAACTACATGATACATCATATTTTGCACTATCTGCAAGTATTTCCATCTTTTCAAAAATATCTTTTTTCATGATACTATTTTATAAAAATATTTTCCTTTTATTAGAAAATATTGCAAATTGCCATACTATTTATAATCATATGTTAGTTTATAGTATCCTAAGGAGATTCTTGAAACTAATCTTAAAAAATAGTAGAGCAAATCTTTTGGTTTTTGATAGGAGATATGTTTAAACTCTTTGTTTGTTTTATATTTGTATTGATAAAAAGTAAATAAAAATAAAGAGTATCTGTTTTTCTCATTTATAGCAAAAATCAGTTCTTCACCTTTAGCACAGGCTTTTGTTGCCTCTTTTATATCATAGTAGTATTTCATAGTCTTTTCTCTAATAACTCTTTTGTTTTTTTATGTCAACTTTTGAAACAGTTGGCAAGTGTGGGTATTTTGTACTACATCCAGATAAAAAAATCAAAGTTAGTAAAATAAGTATTTTTTCAAGCATCTTATACTCCTTTTTATTTATAAAATAGCCTTATGAATCCAAATAAAAATAAAACAATAGAAATCTCTTTAGGTTCAAAACCATAAAGAAGATAAAAGATTGATGCAAAGATAAAAGCAAAAGAGATAAAACTACTTTTTAGATACTCTTTTGAAACTTTAAAGATATATTCCATTTGATTTTTAGAAACTTCAACCTCTAAGTTCCCTTCACTAGCTCTTTTTATCATAGTTTTAAAATCTTTTGTTATAAAAGGTATCTCTTTTATCTCTTCAATTAAAGTTTCAGTTATAGATTCTTTTGCCCCAATAGCCTTAGGAATATTGTTTATTAAAATTGGTAGGATATCTTTAATACCATTGAAATTTTCAATATATGTAGTACCAAGACCTTCAATAATTGCACTAACTCTTAAAATATAAATGGCATCACTAGGAAGCTTAAATGGTAAATCTCTAGTTTGTTCTAAAACCTCAAAAGCTAAAGTTTGCATAGATTGACTATCTAAATTATCATTTGAAAAGATATCAAACATCTTAGATGTAAACTCAGCTAATTCACTTGTTGGAGCTTCATAAGCAATAGTTCCTAATCTTTTACTAGCACTTATATAAGTTTCATAATCTTGTTCATTGGCTGCTTTAATAAGCTCAATAATTGCTACTCTTTTTTCATTTGGTACTGTTTTTACCATACCAAAATCTAAAAGTATCAATTCACCTTTTGTATTAACAAAAAGATTACCTGGATGTGGATCAGCATGAAAGTATCCATTTATCAACATTTGTTTGGTATAAAAGTTTACAAGAGTAGAGATGATTTTTTTAAAATCAATTTTATGTTTTAAAATATTTTCTTTATCATCAAATCTAAAACCTTCTTCAAAACTCATCACCAAAGCATCATCACAAGAGTATTTTTTATAAGCCTTTGGAAATCGAATCTTCTCTTTTTTATATACTTTCTTAAAATTTTTCAAGTTTTGTAACTCTTGATTTAGACTGACTTCTTGAACTATCATTTTAGAAAATTCATTTACGACTGCATCAATTGAGTTTTTAGTATATGAAGAGAATAGGGGATTGAATAGTTTATTAAAAAAGCTGATGATTTTTATATCTGCTAAGACTTGTTTTTTTATCCCATAACGTCTTAATTTTACTGCAACTTTTTTACCATTTTGCAAATATGCAATATGTACTTGACCAATAGAAGCGGATGCAATTGGCTCTTTATCAAACTCTTTAAAAATCTCTTTATCTTTAAAAGCTATATTAAAAACTTCATCAAATCTCTTTTGATTCATAGGTGGGATTTGATCATGTAAAGATTTTAACTCTTCTAAATACTCTTTTGAGAAAAAATCTGCTCTAGTAGCTAATACTTGAGCTAGCTTTATAAAACTTGCACCCAAATCTAAGATATATTTTTTCAATCTTTTAGGTTTTAAAGGTTTAAAGATTAAAAATCTATCTCTTTTTTTTATAACCATATAGATTGTTAATAAAAATAAAAAAACTTTGAATATTCTAAAGGGTGAATAATTTTTGATAATTTATCCTTTATTCTTGTAAAAAAATTTTATGGTTCCAATCTTGATATTTGCCAATTGTTATTTATCAATTCATAAACAAATCTATCATGAAGTCGATTTAATCCACCTTGCCAAAATTCAAAATATGTTGGAATAATCTCATATCCACCCCAAAAAGATGGGAAAGGAACCTCTCCATTGGCAAATTTATTTCTCATCTCATCAAACTTTGTTTCTAAAATTGTTCTAGAGTTTACAACTTTGCTTTGATGAGAAACCCAAGCTCCAATTTGACTACCCCTTGGACGAGATAAAAAATATTTAAAAGATTCACCTTTTGATATCTTTTTGATTTCACCTTCGATTCTTACCTGTCTTTCTAAACCAAGCCAAGCAAAATGAGCAGAAACATAAGGATTCTCATCTATTTGCAATGATTTTTTACTATTATAGTTTGAAAAAAATCTAAAACCTTTTTTATCATACATTTTGAGTAGAACTGTTCTTTGACTAGGTCTCAAATCTTTTCCTACTGTTGCAAGAGTGAAGGCATTTGGTTCAATCAGGTTTGCTTCTAAAGCATTTTGAAACCAAAGTTCAAACTGTTCAAAAGGGTTTTGATTTAGATCTTCTATATCTAAACCTTTTAAACTATACTCTTGTCTCATTTTTGACAAATCAGCCATATTGATTCCTATTGTTTTTTTAGTTCTTCTTTGAATTTTTCTAAATCTTTTTTTGTAACTAAACCTAATTCATTTATCAACTCTTTTAGATGACCACGGATCTCTTTTTTTAATCTTTTCTCTTCTAGCTTACCTTTTTTCTCAAGCTTCTTTATGAAATCTTTTGCATCCTCTTTTTTGATTTTGCCTTTTTTCTCTAAGATTTTCATCTCTTCTTCAATTTTTTCCCTCATAACTGCACTTGCACCAATTGTTGTGTAGATTAATTCTTTTAACATAGGTTCTCCTTTATGATAATATGTAGTTTACAAATAAATTGATTACTTTTGTAGTAAAAAAATGTAAGTTTATATTTTAGAGATATCTTTTATGATAATCTCTTCTATAAACTCAGAACTTCCAAAATGTTTTAATAGTTCAAACTCTATATTTTTATATTGGGATTTTAACTCCTCGATTATATTTGGAATATCACTTACTACATGACGTCCCGAATTGAGAAAAAATGGATAATAATATATCTTTTGAACCCCTTTTTTTATAAGTGTTTCTGAACAGCTTTTTATATCAGGAGTTGCCAACTCTAAAAAAGAGGCTTCTATAAAATCATAATTTTTATCTTTTTGTTTAATAGAGTTTACCATTGAGATGAACTCTTGGTTTGATAACTCTTTTTTACTTCCATGTGCTATAAATACTAATGCTTTCATTTTATCCTACTTATTTAGTTTTTGTGCACCAATTTTGTGTGCTATTGGTCCAATACCATGACCAATGTTAGGTGCATTGTTGACTGCTTTATATATAAACTCTTTTGCAGTTTTGATAGATTCTTCTATAGTTTTACCTAATGCAATATTTGCAGCAATAGCACTTGAAAAACTACACCCTGTACCATGTGTATTTATTGTATCTATTAGTTTTGTATAAAACACTTTTTTATTTCCATTTTCAAAAAGTGTATCTAAACTCAAAATTTCATCATCTTTTACTAATTTATCATTTTTTATTACTACTTTACAAGGAAGTTTTTCAATATTTTTTATAGCTGTTTCATTTAAAGCCTCATATTCAAATAAAGCTTTTGCTTCAAATAAGTTTGGTGTGATGATTGTAGAGTATTGAAATAAAGATTTTAGATTTTCAACCGCATCATCATTTAAAAGTTTTGAACCAGCTTTTGAGATAAATTATATCTAAATCTTTGATGATATCTTTTACAGAATCTATTATATCATTTGAAAAAAGCATACCTATTTTTATTGCTGCCACATCAAAATCATCTAAAACAGCTTTGATTTGGTTTTTTACAAATTCAGGAGAGATTTCATATATATCAGTTACACCTTTTGTATTTTGGGCTGTTAAAACTGTAAGGGCAGTACATCCAAATACGCCAAAAGCTTCAAAGGTTTTTAAATCTGCTTGAATACCAGCACCACCGCTGCTGTCACTTCCTGCTATTGTTAACACAACTTTCATTATTTTCCTTAAATATGAAATTTTAGTATTTTAACACTATTGTATTTACATAAGATTGAATTATTTTTTTCTAAATAATTCTATAAGGGGAATTTACATAAAATGAGAGATATATATAAAGATTATAATTATAAAAGAATTTTTATATACAAGAT